>NZ_AKKF01000201.1 GCF_000281955.1 Caulobacter sp. AP07
GCGCCATGGCGGCGGCCTGCCGATCGAGATCCGCGCGGTGGCCGAGGGCAGCGTCATCCCGACCCACAACGCGATGATGACCGTGGTCAACACCGACCCCGACTTCTTCTGGCTGACCAGCTATGTCGAGACCGCGCTGCTGCGGGTCTGGTACCCGGTGACGGTGGCGACGATCAGCTGGAACGTCCGCCAGGCGATCAAGGCGGCGCTGGAAAAGACGGCCGACGACGTCGAAGGCCAGCTGCCGTTCAAGCTGCACGATTTCGGGGCGCGCGGCGTGTCCAGCGAGGCCTCCGCCGCCCTGGGCGGGCTGGCCCACCTGGTCAGCTTCCAGGGCAGCGACACCCTGTCGGCAATCGTCGCGGGGCGGCGGCTGTACGGCGCGCCGATGGCCGGGTTCAGCATTCCCGCCGCCGAGCACAGCACGATCACCAGTTGGGGCCGCGAGTACGAGGTCGACGCCTATGCCAACATGATCGCGCGGTTCGGCAAGCCGGGCGCGACCTATGCCGTGGTCTCCGACAGCTACGACCTCTACGCGGCGATCGAGCACCTGTGGGGCGAGACCCTGCGCCAGCGGGTGATCGACAGCGGCGCGACCCTGGTGGTGCGGCCCGACAGCGGCGACCCGGTCACCGTGGTGGCCAAGACCCTGGCCCTGCTGGCGCGGCGATTCGGGACCACGCTGAACGGCAAGGGCTACAAGGTGCTCAACACCGTGCGGGTGATTCAGGGCGACGGGGTCAATCCGGAGAGCATCCAGGCCATCCTCGACCGCACCGTCGCCGACGGCTTCAGCGCCGAGAACATCGCCTTCGGCATGGGCGGGGCGTTGCTGCAGAAGCTGGACCGCGACACCCAGCGCTTCGCCTACAAGGCCAGCGCCGTCGAGGTGAACGGCGTGTGGCGCGACGTCTTCAAGGACCCGGTCACCGACGCGGGCAAGCGCTCCAAGCGCGGGCTGCTGGGGCTGACGCGCGGGCCGGACGGCTGGAAGACGGTGGCGGTGGACGGGGCGCGGTTCGCGCCGCTCGACGGCGGGGAGAACGCCCTGGTTCCGGTGTTCCGTGACGGCGAGCTGCTGGTGGACCTGACCCTGGCGCAGGTGCGGGCGACAGCGGCGGGGTGACCTGATGAGCGGGGACAGGCGCATGCGCCTGTCCCCGATCGTGCCTAGACCGCCATCCGCGCCAGCAGCACCGCCACCGCCGACAGGGTGAGGCAGGACACGGCCGTGGTCAGGGCCACCGTCCGGGCGCCTCCGCGCTCGAAGACGCTGTGGGCCTTGGTCTGGATGAAGACGTTGACCGCGGTCGGGGTGGCGGCCATCAGGGTCGCGCCCAGGCGGAAGCCCAGCGGCGCGTCGACCAGGCCGGTGGCGATCCAGGCGGCGGCCGGCAGAATCGCCAGCTTGGCGACGGCGGCCAGGATGATCGGACCCCAGCGTGGGGTCGGCGCGGGCTCTTCGGGCGCGGGCTCGCAAGGTTCGCCGGCGATCGGCTCGCCGGTCAGGCCCAGGGCCACGCCCAGGGCGACCAGGGCCACGGGGCTGCCCGAGGCGGCCGCGGCGGCCACCGCCCGGTCGAGCATGCCGGGCAGGGACAGTCCCAGCAGGGCCAGGACCGTGCCGGTGATCGCCGCCAGCACGATCGGGTTGCGCAGGGCCTGCATCAGCGAGCGCCAGGTCGAGCGGCCCCCGGCCCAGCCCAGCAGGCCGACGCCGACGGCGGCGACGACCACGAAATCGACCGCCACCACCCCGGCCGACAGCCGCGCGGTCTCGGGGCCGAGCACGGAGACGACGATCGGCAGGCCCAGGAACGCGCTGTTGCCCAGGCCGCCCGCCAAGGCGGCGCCAGCCCGTTCCTCGCGCGTCCAGCGCAGGGCGAGGCCGACCGTGACCATCAGGGCCACCACCAGCAGGGCGCAGGCGCCATAGGCGGTCAAGCCCAGGGCCAGGGCCCGATCGGGCGCGCCGACCCGCGACAGCGAGTGGATGAGCAGGGCGGGAAAGCCGATCCAGTAGACATAGGTCGACAGGCCGCTGGACATCCGCGCGTCGAACAGGCGCAGCCGCGCCAGGACGACACCGGCCGCCACCAGCATGAAGAACGGCAGCACCCGCTGGGGTACGTCGAGCAAAAGAGCGGTCACGGGTCTAACGGGGTAGGGCGCAAGCGCGGCGGTCTCCGCCCGGAAGGGCCGCCTGTCGATACCATTGGCGACGGCGGCCGGTCCAGCGTAGCGCTCAAGCTAGCGCTCGTCGGTCGGCAGGCGAACATGCACCAGCCGCCACTCGAACAGCTTGCCGCGTCGGAAGGTGAAGACCGTCGCCTGGGCCGGCCGGCCGGGACGCTTGACCGCGATGCGCACCCGGTTGGGGTCCCAATAGGCGATGGTGGGGTGCGGCCCGGCGACGACGGCCTTGACCCTGTCCGTCGCCGTGACCGGCTTGGCGAGCGGCGGCGGGGCCGCGCCCGGCGCATAGCCGCGGGTCAGGGCCGACAGGCCGGCCACCGTCAGATAGCGGTCGACCTTGGGCTCGGGCGGGGCGATCGGCTCGATGGCGCGCTTGAAGACGTTCAGGGGATCGCGCCAGATCGACGGCGGCTCGGCGGGCGCCGCGGCGGGCGCGGTCTCGTCCAACTGGGCGGTCAGGCTGCGGCGCACGGCGGGGAAGTCGACCAGCTCGTTGATCGCCTGCACGTCCTCGTACTGGGCGGCGGCCTTGAGGGCGCGAAAGGCGAACCAGGGCGCGGTGGCGAAGGCGGCGGCGAACACGACGATGGCCAGGACCACAAGGTCCCACAATCGCTTCTGAATGGTCATCGCGCGCCCCCGCCGCAGAGTTAACGCCGCATAGAAGGCGGTTCGCGGGGTCGCCGCAAGGTGGTTCGCCCAAAACCGTTCCTGGAGGCCGCCTCGTCAGTAGGTGACGGTGGCGACGACGGTGTCGGCATAGGCGCCGGGCGAAGGCGTCGTCTGGGCCGGCGCGCGGCCATAGACGGTGAAAGGCTGGGAACCGCCCGTGCCGCTGCCGCTCCACACGAAGCCCGCCCCCTGGGCGAGGTCGCCCCATGGCTGATCGCGGGCGGCGTTCTTGTAGAGGCCGTAGGTCACGGTCTCCGCCCCCTTCTTCATCTTGCGCAGGGTAGGGCCGGTTCCGGTCAGGCCGTTGCTCAGGCCGACGCTGTAGGGGGATCCGGCCGTGCAGGTGACGTCCAGCGACCCTTGGGCGTCCTTGGCCGCGCTGAGCACGCCGGAGGTTCCGAAGTCCACATTGCCGGCGGTGACCTGGCAGTCGGGGACCAGGGTCGCGCTGAAGGTGAACAGGGTCGGCGTCACGGTCGAGCCCACCGTCACGCCCGCGCAGCTCAGGAGATTCAGGCCCCAAAGGAAGGTCTCGCCCACGAAGTCGCTGGAATAGATCCCGGGCGCGGTGGTCGTCTGGATCCAGATGCGCCCATAGAGCGTGCGCGAGACGTTGATCGTGCCGCCCAGCCCGGGGGTGGCGGTGATGGTCGGCGGCGTGCCGAACACCGGCGACACGGTCGATCCCCAGGGCTGGGTGCGGCCGCTGTCCTGATAGATCTGGAACGGCAGGGTGACGCCGGGCGACAGTTTCAGCAGTCGCCCGCCCGAACCGTCGCCGCCCCCGGAGCCGCCGTCCAGGTTCGGGCAAAGCGTGATCGGGACGGCGGGGACCAGGCCCGAACAGCTGAAGTTCAGGGTGGCCGTGGTGTCGATCGTGCCGGCGGTCAGGGGGCTGATGTTCGTGCCGAAGCTGCCGTTGCCGACGCTCACGCTGCAACTGGCGGCCCGGGCCGGCGTCGGAACGGCCAGCCAGCCGAGCGCGCTGATCCCAAGGCCGAGGACCAGCGGAACCAGGATCCTAGCGACAGATCGTTTCCACCACACCGGGACCTCCCTTCGGGCCGGGAGAGAAGGCGAAACGGGCGGCGCAGGTGACGCCGTCCTCGAGATAGACCGTCAGGTCATTGGTGGCGTGAAGGTCGGTCAGGAAGACCTGGCCGCCATAGCCGACGATGGTCCGCTCGCTCGTGCCGGACCGGACAGCCTCGGCGCCGGCCGGAACATAACGGCCGTCGGCCAGGCGCAGGGTCACCAGGGCCGAGGGCGGGCTCTTGGCCACGCCGAAGCGGACCAGAACGCCGCCGCCGTCGATCGGCACGACCAGCTTTTCGGTGTCGGCGGCTTCCAGGTCCAGCGCCAGCATCCGCGGGTCGATGGCGATCTTGTTGTCGTCGAAGGCCGAGAGGTTGCGCACCACCAGCCGGCCGTCGCGGCCGCTCTGGCCGATCTTCTGGTTCTGGAACAGCACCGGCACGCCTGGCGCGCCGACATCGACCATGGCGAACGCCCCGTCCAGGCGGTTGACCAGGGCGGGGGTTCCGCCCAGCCAGGCCAGGGCGCCGTCGACCTGGACCTGGGCCCGGGTGGCGCCGTCGATGCTCTGGGCGGCGCCTGCCACGCGGTACGCACGGCCGCGATAGGCGCCTTGGGCCTCGATCCGCGAACGCGCGCCCTGCTCCATCCGCAGGCGCCAGGCGCTGGAGCCCTGGCTCTGGTTCTCGGCCTTGCTGGCCTCGACGAAGCCGATGGCGTCGCCGCCCTGGGCCTCGGCCCCGATCGTCGCCGAGGTGGCCCCGCCCAGCGGGATCGCCAGGCCGAAGAAGGCTCCGGTGTCACGACGCTCGCCGCGCGAGGCGTAGCCCGAGGCGTAGAGGGTCAGGCCGCGGCCCAGGGTCTGGCGCAGCGAGCCGGTCCAGACGGCGCGGGTCATGCCGGCCCGGGTCTCCTGGTCCGAATAGCTCAGGCTGAACGTCGCCGGATCGCCGCCGCGCCGGTAGGGCGTCAGGTCGATGGGGGCGGAGAGGGTGATCTGGTTGACCTCGCGCGGCGGCGTGTCGGCGTCCTCCTGGACGTCGCGCCAGGACCTGATCGCGGTGGCGGAGGCCAGGTCGCGATAGCCCGACGTCGCCCGCATCGCCATGGCCGAGACGTAGAGGCCGGCGAACCGGCTGTCGAAGACGACCGAGGTCAGGGCGCCCTGGCGATCCTTCTCCCGGCTGGCCGAGGTCGAGACGCCCGCCACGCCGAGACCGCCCAGCTGGACGGCGAGGCCGGCGCCCAGATTGGCCAGGCCCGCGCCGCCCTCGGCGTGGCCCTCCAGCGTCAGGCTGTCCAGCAGGCCGTAGCGCACGCTGCCGGTGGCCAGCAGCGGGGCGGCATAGGCGTTGGAGCGCAGGCCGAAATAGCGGCGGGCGAACCCCACCTCGGCGGCGTAGTCCACGAAGCCCCGGCGCAGCAGCAACGGCGTGGTGAAGAACGGCGCGGTCACCGTGGTCTGGCGTCCCGTCGCGTCGCGCAGCACCAGGCGCGCCTCGCTGAAGCCCCGGGTCGGCGGCAGGCCGTCGATCTCGATCGGTCCGGCCCCGACCCGGCGCGACAGCACCGGTACGTCGTTGACGTAGAGATCGAGGATCGAGGGCGCGGCGGCGCTGGCCGACAGGCGCGGCGAGGGCATGGTGATCAGGTCGGGACGGGTGGAGAAGTCGCGGCGGACCTGCAGCCCCGCCATGCGGATGGGGCGGGTCCAGGAAAAGCCCGCATTGATGAAGTCGCCGGCCCGGATGTCGAGGGCGTGGCGAGGGGAGTACCAGTTCCAGGCGGTGTCGAGGCGGACCAGGTCGCTGTGACCCGAGACGTGGACTCCCGAGAAGGCGGAGGCGACGGCGCCGAAGCGGCCGAAGATCCTGGCGTCCAGCGCGACGCCCAGCGAGCCCAACTCCACCGCGCCGCCGGCCTCGCCCTGTCCGCCGTCGGCCGAGATCGCGTAGTTCAGCACCGCGCCGAAGTCCTGGCGGGCGTTCAGGCCGTCGAGCCCCGGCGGCCCCAGGTCGAAGCGCTGGGCCCGCAGCGTATCGACCGCGGCTTCGACCAGCAGCCGCTGGCCGTCCTCGTCGTAGGTGGCGCGCAGGCCCGGCAAGGTGGACAGGTCGACGGGGCCTGGGCGCCGGGGCGGCGACAGGCCGACGGCCCGCATCTCGTCGGCGCTCATCGACAATCGCCCGTCGGCGTCGCGGGTGACGGCCGCCACCAGGCCCGTGCCGTGTCCGTTGATCCAGACCTCCAGCTGCAAATCCTGGGCGATCGCCGTCGGGGCCGAGCGCGAGGGAGGGGGAACGTCCTGGGCGAGGGCGGGAGATCGGGAGGTGGCGGCGGCCATGATCAGCACCGCCGCCTCAATCGCCAGGAAGCGGCGCATCGATCGGACCCGCGTCCGTATCGGCGGTGAGGCGCAGGCCGGACGCGGCCTGGAAGGGGCCGGTGGGCCAGGTCATCTTCGAACCGGGCAAGGCGTAGCCGACCAGGCCCTTGCGTTCGGCCAGCACGGCGCCGGTCGCGTCGCGGATGCGCAGGTTCGCGATGCGCAGGTGCCGGCCGCCCGTGTTGCTGGCCATCAGGGCCGGGCCGCCCTCGGACTGGATCAGGCGCCATTCGACCTTGGCGCGGTCGCCGGACGCGGCGAAGAACAGCGGAATGGAGTGGCGCATCAGCAGGGTGACCGACCGGCTGTTTTCGCCCAGCGGCGGCGGCAGTTCATCGACGATCAGGCGATAGGTTTCCTGCCGCTCGGGCAGCTTGGGATCCAGCCGGACGACACGCACGGTGCGCGCCGCGCCGGGCGTCACCTTGGAGATGGGCGGACTGACGACCACGCCGGTCGCGGGCTCCAGCACGTCCTTGCCGTCTCGCTGGCTCCAGCGAAACACCCGCACCTGCACGTTCAGCGGCGCGGTGTCGTCGTTGAACAGGCTGAGCGTGGCGGCGTTCTGGCCGGGGGGCAGGTCCAGGCCGACCGGGCTGACGCGCAGGGTGGAGGCGTGGGCCGCATGGGGGACCGGGACCGCGGAGAGCGTCGCGGCCAGCAGGATGGCGAGGGCGGCCCCGCCACGCATCAGTAGGTGATCGTCACCGACACGAGGTCGCTATAGGCGCCCATGGCGGGGGTGGACTGGGCGGCGACGCGCCCATAGGCGGTATAGGTCTGGACCGCGCCGTTGCCGGTGGCGGCCTGGGTGTCGACGTTCTGGGTGACGCCCCAGATCTGGGACCGGCCGGCGTCGCGATAGAGCGTGTAGGTCACGGTGTCGTTGGCGGCGCTGGTCATCTTGCGGCTGCCGACCGTGGCGCCGCTGCCCGCGCCGGCGCTCAACGCCACCGTATAGGGCGTGGAGTTGGTGCACTGGACGCCGATCGCGTTGGTGGTGTCGATGTTGCTGTCGATGACGCCGTGCAAGCCGAAGTCCACGTTCGAGGCCGACTGCACCTTGCATTCGCCCTGAATGGTCAAGTTGACTTGAAATGAACTGGTCGCCGTCGCGGCGTTCGACGCCGAGAAAATGCTCAAGCTCGCAAGAGCTGCGAGGGTGAAAACTGAGACAGATGCCGTTTTCATGACCCATCCACCGTTCTGACCGCGCGAATACGAGAAGGTACGCTCAATGAGTGTGCCTCTCGTCCTTACCGAGTCATTAATGGCATCCGGGTCTCGGGTGCGACGCCTCGCCGCACGGTTGAGGGTTGGTTATGGGTGTTCCCCTCCAGGTTGGTGCGAATTACAGCGAACGCGGTTCGATGACTTGGGCGTCGCGGAACGTTGGTACGGCAGGGAAAACGCCAGGGTCGCGGATCGCCGGCGCCGGGGAACGGGGGCGGTGATCGAAGGACGGCGAGAGCTTGGGCGTCGCTCCGGGCCAGGGGCGTTATGTCGCAGCGCTTCGCGTACCTTCGAGGCCCGCGCCGCGTCGCGTCGGAGTCGCAAAAACGCCTCCGGAGCGGGGCTCCGGAGGCGTCGATGTTCAGGCTTGAAGGGGGACTAGGCCGCCATCGCCTTCTTCAGGTTCTCGTCGATCTTGTCGAGGAAGCCTTCGGTGGTCAGCCACGACTGCTTGTCGCCGACCAGCAGGGCCAGGTCCTTGGTCATGAAGCCGCTTTCGACGGTGTCGACGCAGACCTTTTCCAGGGTGTGGGCGAAGGCGGCCAGTTCGGCGTTGTTGTCCAGCTTGGCGCGGTGGGCCAGGCCACGGGTCCAGGCGAAGATCGAGGCGATCGAGTTGGTCGAGGTGCTCTCGCCCTTCTGGTGCTGGCGGTAGTGGCGGGTGACGGTGCCGTGGGCGGCTTCGGCCTCGACGGTCTTGCCGTCCGGGGTCATCAGCACCGAGGTCATCAGGCCCAGCGAGCCGAAGCCCTGGGCGACGATGTCGGACTGCACGTCGCCGTCGTAGTTCTTGCAGGCCCAGACATAGCCGCCCGACCACTTGAGGGCCGAGGCCACCATGTCGTCGATCAGGCGGTGCTCGTAGTGCAGGCCGGCGGCCTTGAACCGCTCGGCGTACTCGGCGTCGTAGATCTCCTGGAAGATGTCCTTGAAGCGACCGTCGTAGTATTTGAGGATCGTGTTCTTGGTCGACAGGTAGACCGGATAGTTGCGGTTCAGGCCGTAGGCGAACGAGGCGTGGGCGAAGTCGCGGATCGACTCGTCGAGGTTGTACATGCCCATGGCGACGCCGGCGCCCGGCGCCTTGAACACTTCGTGCTCGATGGTCTCGCCGTCTTCGCCGACGAACTTGATCGACAGCGTGCCCTTGCCCGGGAACAGGAAGTCGGTGGCCTTGTACTGGTCGCCGAACGCGTGGCGGCCGACGATGATCGGCTGGGTCCAGCCCGGCACCAGGCGCGGCACGTTCTGGCAGATGATCGGTTCACGGAAGATCACGCCGCCCAGGATGTTGCGGATCGTGCCGTTCGGCGACTTCCACATCTTCTTGAGATTGAACTCGGTGACGCGCTGTTCGTCGGGGGTGATGGTGGCGCACTTGACGGCCACGCCGTGCTTCTTGGTCGCCTCGGCCGCGTCGATCGTGACCTGGTCGTTGGTGGCGTCGCGGTTCTCGACGCTGAGGTCGAAATAGTCGAGCTCCAGGTCCAGGTACGGGAAGATCAGCTTATCCTTGATGAGCTTCCAGATGATCCGGGTCATTTCATCGCCGTCCATGTCGACGACGGGGTTGGCGACTTTGATCTTGGCCATTGCGGGGTCTTTCCTCTCGCGGTGGCGCGCCTGTGACTCTTTGGCGCACAGGGCCAAGGAGCGGCGCGGACGGCGTGCCTATAGACTGTTGCGGGCCGGGGGGGAAGGCGAGGCGGTCGTGCGGCCGCTTTCGGCGTCTTGGGCGTTGAATTCCCGTGTAAACGCTTGTTGAGGCTTCGTAGGGTACGAACACGGGTGGAGAGCCGTCGAGCCATTACCGAGGTGACATCGCCGCTCGCCCGGCGACTGCTGGCGATCGTCGCGGTCCTGTCGATCGCGGTGACCGGCATGGCCACGGCCGTGACCTTCGTCTTCGTGCAGCGCGGCGCCGCCGACGCCCAGATCCGCCACCTGGCCGAATATGTCGGCGAGCGGGTCAAGACCGAGGACCGCCTGTTCTCCGACCTGGTCAAGGTGCACGAGGCCGCTTCCGACTCCCTGGCCCGCCGGCTGGCGGCGATCGATCCGCGCACGGTGGACGCCGCGTTCGACGCTCAGTTTCCCAAGCATGGCGACGGCACCCGGCGCACGGCCGACCGGCTCTATGACGGCGGGGTGGCGGACGGCGACTACACCTACGGCGTCGGCGGCTATCTGCGCGAAGCCGACCGGCTGACCCAGCAGGAGAAGGCGCTGTTCCTGGCCGCCGCCCAGGTGGTGTCCCACGCCGGCGAGGCGGAGCTGAACCGCTACGACAACTTCTACTTCTTCACGCCCGAGACCCGGCTGGTGATGTTCGGGCCCAAGCGTCCTGACCGGCTGATGTACTATCGCCACGGCGCCCCGCCGACCCTGGACATCAGCGGCGAGGAAATGACCCTGCTGACCCTGCCGGAGCAGAACCGTCAGCGGGTGATGAAGTGCACCAAGCTGCGCAAGCTGATCTCCGACCCCAGCGGCCGAGGCCTGAACTCGGCCTGCATGACGCCCTTCGACTATCACGGAAGGCAGCTGGGGGCCTGGGGCACCAGCCTGTCGCTGGACTCCTACCTGCTGCGGGCCGTCGAGGACGCCCTGCCGGGCGGCCGCAACATGATCGTCTCGTCGGACGGCGAGCTGATCGCCGCGCCGGGTCTGGCCAGCAACGGCGTGGTCGACGCCCAGACCCTGGTGCGCGCCCAGGCCCGCGAGGGCGTGGCCGACATCGTTCGCCAGATCCGGGTGCGTGGCGACGACGTCGGCGCCATCCGCAACAAGGACCGGGTGATCGCCTATGGCCGGCTCAAGGAGCCGGACTGGTATTTCCTGATGAGCTTCCCGTCGGACACCCTGGTGTGGTCGGCGGTCAAGACGGCGTCCTGGGTGCTGCTGTTCGGGGTGCTGGGCGTCGTGGTCCAGGTGGCGTTGCTCTACCGGGTGATGCGGATCACCGTGGAGCGGCCGCTGGGCGTGCTGGCCGACGCCCATCGCACCGGCAACGTCGCCGAGGCCGCGCCGATCGAGGCCCGCACCGACGAGATCGGCGCCCTGGCCCGCACCCTGCGCAGCCAGCGCGACGGCAATATCGAGCTCCTGCGCTCGCTGGAGGATCGGGTCGCCGAGCGCACCATCGAGCTGGAGCGCGCCAACCAGGCCAAGTCGGTGTTCCTGGCCAATATGAGCCACGAGCTGCGCACGCCGCTGAACGGGGTGCTGGCCATCGGCGACCGCCTGGCCGAGGAGTCTGACCCCGAGCGCCGCCGCGAGCTGGCCGCCCTGGTCACCTCGTCGGGCCGGTTGCTGGAGCAGGTGCTGGGCGACATTCTCGACGTCTCCAAGATCGAGGCCGGCCAGTTCCAGCTGTCCGCCGCGCCGTTCGACCTGGCGCGGCTGGTGGGCGGGGTCGCCGAGCTGCACCGGGCCACGGCCGAGGCCAAGGGCCTGGACTTCAGCTGGTCGCTGCAGCCGGGCGTCGAGGGGACCTATCTGGGCGACGCCGGGCGGATCAGCCAGATCCTCAACAACCTGCTGGCCAACGCCGTGAAGTTCACCGCCGTGGGCGGCATCGGCCTGATGGTCGAGCCCACCGAGGATGGCTTGAGCTTCGCGGTCAGCGACACCGGCGTCGGCTTCGACGACACCGTGCGCCGGCGCCTGTTCAAGCGCTTCGTTCAGGCCGACCAGTCGATCACCCGGCAGTTCGGGGGCACGGGACTGGGCCTGTCGATCTGCGCGGCGCTGGCCGAGATGATGGGCGGCCGGATCGACGCCCGCGCCGTGGTCGGCCGCGGGGCGATCTTCCAGGTCGACCTGCCGCTGCCGCGAGTCCAGGCGGTGGAGGAGGACGACGCCGGCGACGAGGAGGACGTCTCGCTGGAGGGCCTGCGGGTGCTGGTCGCCGAGGACCACCCGACCAACCAGAAGGTCGTCGAGATCGTGCTGCGGCCCTATGAGGTGGTCCTGACCATGGTCGAGGACGGCCAGGCGGCACTGGACGCCTTCGAGCCGGGCGCGTTCGACGCCGTCCTGATGGACATGCAGATGCCGGTGATGGACGGCCTGACCGCCACCCGCCTGATCCGCGAGCGTGAAGCCGCGGCCGGCGCGCCGCCCGTCCTGCTGATCATGCTGACCGCCAACGCCATGGAAGAACACGTCGCCGCCGCCAGGGCCGTGGGCGCCGACCTGCACCTGGCCAAGCCGATGCGGCCGGCCGAGCTGCTGGAGGCCCTGGCGCGGGTGCGGATGAAGCGCGGGGCGGTGGTGGCTGGCGGGGTGGAGTAGGCGGGTGCTCGTCCGCCATGCATTTCCGGCAAACAAGCTTGTCATCCCGGACAAGCCCGGCGAAGGCCGGGCGCAGATCCGGGACCGCCGGAAGCGCCTGCGTTCACGCCCCGGTCCCGGATCGGCGCGCTGCGCGCTTGTCCGGGATGACAGGGTTTTTCGCAGGCGATTGCCCTACCTCACCGCCCGTCCTCGATGATCATCCGCGCCGCCTTCTCGGCGATCATCAGGGTCGGGGTGTTGGTGTTGCCCGAGGTGATCGTGGGCATCACCGAGGCGTCGGCGACGCGCAGGCCCGTGACCCCGAACACCCGCAGGCGCGCGTCGACCACCGCCATCGGGTCGTCGGCCAGGCCCATCCTGGCCGTGCCGACGGGGTGGAAGATGGTGGTCGCCAGCTGGCGCGCGGCGGCCAGCAGTCCGGCGTCGTCGTCGGTCGCCAGGCCCGGCGCCATCTCGTCGGGCGCGTAGCGGGCGAGGGGCGGCTGGGCGACGATGCGGCGGACCAGCCGCATCGAGTCGATCGCCACCCGCTCGTCCTCGTTGGTGGACAGGTAGTTGGGCTGGATGCGCGGCGCGACGGTGGGATCGACACTGTGGGCGTGGATCGCGCCGCGACTGGTGGGGCGCAGATTGCAGACGCTGATGGTGATGGCGGGAAAGGCGTGCAGGGGTTCGCCGAACCGGTCCAGCGACAGCGGCTGGACATGGAACTGCACGTTGGGGGTCCGATGCTCGGGCGAGCTGCGCGCGAACGCCCCCATGTGCGACGGGGCCATCGACATCGGACCGCGCCGCGTCAGGGCGTATTCCAGCGCCATCAGCGGCCGGCGCCACAGCGAGGCGTAGAGGGCGTTGAGGGTCGGCACGCCGCTGACCCGGTAAACCGGACGGATCTGCAGGTGGTCCTGCAGGTTCTCGCCGACCCCCGGCAGGTGGCGAAGCGTCGGCAGGCCCAGGGGCGACAGCACGGCCCCGTCGCCGATCCCCGACAGCTCCAGCAGGTGCGGCGTGCTGACGGCGCCGGCCGTCAGCACGACCTCGCCGCGACACCGGGCCTCACGGGCCTGGCCCTTCTCGGTCCAGGCGACGCCGACCGCTCGGCCGTCCTCGATGATCACGCGGGTGACCAGCGCCCCGGTCCTGAGATCGAGATTGGGCCGCGACAACACTGGCTTGAGGAAGCCCCGCGCCGCGCTCCAGCGCAGGCCGGCCCGCTGGTTGACCTGGAAATAGCCGGCCCCGAAATTGTCGCCGCCGTTGAAGTCGGCGCTCTGGGGGATGCCCTCCAGCGCCGCCGCCTCGGCGAAGGCGTCCAGCACCCGCCAGCGCATGCGCGGATGCTCCACCCGCCATTCCCCGCCCGAGCGGTGGAAGGCCGATGGCGGCGCGATGTGGTCCTCCTGGGCCATGAACAGCGGCAGGACGTCGTCCCAGCCCCAGCCGGCCAGGCCCCGCTGGCGCCAGCCGTCATAGTCGGCCGCCTGGCCGCGCATGTAGATCATGGCGTTGATGGCCGAGGAGCCGCCGATCACCTTGCCCCGGGGATAGGCGAGGCTGCGGCCGTCCAGCCCCGGCACGGGCTCGGTCCGGAACATCCAGTCCGAGCGCGGATTGCCGATCGCGAACAGGTAGCCGACCGGGATGTGGAACCAGATCCAGTCGTCGCGGCCGCCGGCTTCCAGCACCAGCACCCGGCGGCGCGGATCGGCCGACAGGCGGTTGGCCAGGACGCAGCCGGCCGACCCGGCCCCGACGACGATATAGTCGTAGGTCTCGACCGTCATGGCCCGGGCCTTCCGGAGGGGGGGCGGGTCGCGACGATCCCGGCGATCGCGGCCGCCGCCCGGTCCAGGGCGGCGGGGTCCAGCCGGTCCAGGGCCAGGGTCGCCAGGGGCTCCCGCCCGGACTTGCGGCGCTCGCGGGCGTAGGCGGGGTCGTAGTGGAGGGCCATCAGCGCCTCGGCCAGCGCGGTCAAGGCGCCCTGGTCGATCAGATCACGCCAGGCGGCCAGCCGCTTCTGGCTGGGATGGACCGGCAGGCGCTGCAGGATCGCCAGCAGCGCCTCGCGCTGGTCGGCGATGTCGCCATAGGCCTCGACCAGGTAGCGCGCCCGTTCCGGCAGCGGCGCGGTGACCTCGATCCGGGGCGCCCGGCGCATGGCCTCCCACAGCATCGGCGGCACGACCCGGTTGCCGATCTTGCTGGACTCGGCCTCGACCACCACCGGCCGGGCGGGGTCGAGCGCGTCGAGCGCCGCCACCAGCTGGCTCTCGAACAGCTTCTGGCCGGGCTGCGGCCGCCCGGGCACCGCCCCGAACAGCGAGCCGCGATGACGGGCCAGGCCTTCCAGGTCGATGGTCTGCACGCCCCGGCGGGCCAGGTCGCTCAGGATCGCCGTCTTGGCCGAGCCGGTGTCGCCGTCCAGCAGGACCAGGTCCAGGTCGCAAGGGACGTCGTAGAGCCGGGCCTGCACCCAGCGACGATAGGTCCTGTAGCCGCCGTTCAGCACCGTCGTCGGCCATCCGACCCGTTGCAGGATGGTGGCCATGGCGTTGGACCTCTGCCCGCCGCGCCAGCAATAGACCAGGGGCTGGAAGCCCTCGGGCTTGTCGGCGAGGCTGGTTTCCAGGTGGCGGGCGATGTTGCGCGCCACGTGGGCCGCGCCGATCCGGTTGGCCCGCAGCCGCGACTCCTGGACGTAGATCGTCCCCACCTCGGCGCGCTGGGCGTCGTCGAGCACCGGCAGGTTGATTGCTCCGGGCAGGTGGTCCTGGGCGAACTCCCCGGGACTGCGCACGTCGATGATCTGGTCATAGGCCGCCAGGGCGGCGGGATCGGCGGTCGCCAGGACCTGGAGCGGCTTCATGTCCGGTCAGGCGTCCGCCACGGGTCGATCGTCATCCTGCCGGGTCTCGTCGCTGCTTTTCTGGTGCGCGACTATGCGCGACCCGTCGGGGAATCGTAAGGTCCCACGGCGATGTTCCAGGAGCCGCCCGCGTGTCCGATCCCGTCCGACTGACCTCTCTGGCCCACGGCGGCGGCTGCGGCTGCAAGCTGTCGCCCGCCGTGCTGCGCGACATCCTGGCCCAGTCGCCGGCGGCGGGCCTGTTTCCCAACCTGATGGTCGGGACCGAAACCTCGGACGACGCCGCCGTCTGGCGGCTGAACGACCAGCAGGCCCTGGTCGCCACCACCGACTTCTTCATGCCGGTGGTCGACGATCCCCACGACTTCGGGCGGATCGCCGCGACCAACGCCCTGTCGGACGTCTATGCGATGGGGGCGACGCCGATCTTCGCCCTGGCGATCGTCGGCATGCCCATCGACAAGCTGCCGGTCGAGACCATCGGCGCGATCCTGGCCGGCGGGGCCTCGGTCTGCGCGGCGGCCGGCGTGCCGATCGCCGGCGGCCATTCCATCGACAGCGTCGAGCCGATCTACGGCCTGGTCGCCCTGGGCCTGGTTCACCCCGACCGCGTGCTGTCCAACCGCGGCGCGCGGGCCGGCGACGTGCTGATCCTGACCAAGGCGCTGGGCGTCGGGGTGCTGAGCGCGGCGTTCAAGCAGCAGCGCCTGTCGCCCGAGGGCTATGCGGCCCTGATCGCCACCACCACCCAGCTGAACACGGTCGGCGCGGCGCTGGGCGAGGTCGCGGGAGTCCATGCGGTCACCGACGTCACGGGTTTTGGCCTGCTGGGCCACCTGCTGGAGATGTGTCGCGGCGCGGGGCTGGCGGCTGAGCTCGACGCCGGCGCGCCCGTGCTGCTGGCCGAGGTCGAGGCCCTGGCCAAGGCCGGGGTGCGCACCGGCGCCGCCGTTCGCAACTGGGCGAGCTACGGCGCGGCCGTCCAGATGCCGGCCGCCGCGCCGGACTGGCGGCGCGACCTGCTGGCCGATCCGCAGACCAGCGGCGGCCTGCTGATCGCCGTCGCCCCCGAGGACGCGGAAGCCGTGCTGCGCCAGGTCGTGGACGCGGGATTCGCCGCCGCCCGGATCGTCGGGCGGATGGTCGCCGGGGCGCCGCAGGTGAGGGTGGCGAACGCGGGTTAGGGCGCCTTCCGGTTGCGCGGACTGGCTCCCGTCCACCGCTTGAACGCCCGGGAGAACGAGCTCGGGTCCGAGAAGCCGACCAGATAGGCGGTCTCGTTCACCGAGGTCTTCTCGCCGCTCAGATAGTGCAGGGCCATGCGGTGGCGCAGGTCGTCGACCAGCAGGTCGTAGCTGACGCCCTCCTGTTTCAGGCGGCGATACAGCGACGTGCGGCTGAGACCCAGCTGTCTGGCCACCCGCGCCATGCCGGCGTCGCCCTTGTGCAGCATGGGGATCAGCAGGCCTTCCACCCGCCCGCGCAGGGTCTGGGCGCTTTCGAGGCTCTTCAGCAGCTTGTCGGCGTGTTCGCTGAGGAGGCCGAACGCGTAGCGGCTGGGATTGTGCAGTTCGATGCCCAGCCACGAGGCGTCGATCATGATCGCGTTCCGGTCGCTGCCGAACGTCACCGGGACCCCCAGGACACGTTCGTACTCGGCGGCGTGCTCCGGGGCCGGATGGGTGACGTGCACCGCCTTGGCGAACGGCGCGTCGGGGAAATGGCGGCGGGTCTCGGAAATGAACCGCGACCAGGTGGATTCCGTCATTTCCGGAAAGCTGTTGGGGTCGGCGCGCATGTCGACCATCCACAGCGCGCCGTCCCGGGGTTGAATCTGGAACCGCCCGCCCTTCACCGGAACGTCGACCTCGGCGACCAGGCGGCCGTAGCGGTTCAACTCCATCAGGGCCTCGCCCATGGTCGGGGCGGCGTAGCAGATCAGTCCGACGACAGACAATTCCTTGAAATCCTTGGTGGCCCCCAGGCGCAGCGCCAGGGCGGGCTCCCCGCACAGCGCCTTGGCGGCCCGCATCAAGGCGACGTAGCGGTCCAGGGGGATGCGGCTGTCGGGGTCTTTCAGGTCGTCGAGGGCTATGCCCGACCGCGCGGAAAGCGCCTCGGCGCCGGCGCCCCGCGACAGGGCGTACTGCATCAGGTTGTTGACGTACCCCGCGGAGACGGTGGGCTCGGGCATGGTTCCGTCCTCTTGAAACCGAAAGCCATGTTTTCTGGTCACGGCCGTCATGTGCCGCCGAACCTGTGCGGGATATCCCTTCCCGGCAAGGGTTTTGGGGAACCAGGATGACGGCGACGACGGCTTTGGCGGAACGTTCGAAATTCACGGCGGACAGGGTGCTGGGGGCGTCGGCCGCCTTCTGGTTCCTGGTCGCCCTGGTCGGGCAGTGGGCCTTCGTGGCCTATGTGGCGTCCTTCTATGGCGGCGCGGCGCTCCAGGGCAATTTCGAGCGTTGGAACGACGTCCTGGTCGGCGGCTACGTGCGGGGCGGGACGGTCGGCAACGTGGTCCTGGGCGCGCACCTGCTCCTGGCGGTGGTCATCACCGTCGGCGGACCGCTGCAGCTGATCCCGTGGCTCCGGGCCCGGGCGCGGCCCTTCCACCGCTGGAACGGCCGTCTCTACATCCTGACCGCGATCGTCATCAGCCTGGCCGGGCTCTACATGGTCTGGACCCGGGGAACGGCCGGCGGTCCCTTGATGCGGATCGGCATCAGCGTGAACGGCGTGCTGATCCTGGCCTGCGCCGTGCTGGCCTGGCGGCATGCGATGGCCCGCCGGATCGACGTCCATCGCCGCTGGGCCCTGCGAGCCTTCATCCTGGTCAGCGGGGTGTGGTTCTTCCGGGTGGGGCTGATGCTGTGGATCCTGCTGAACCAGGGGCCGGTCGGGATCGGCAAGGATTTCGACGGCCCGTTCGTGCGGTTCTGGGCGTTCGGCTGCTACCTCGTCCCGCTCGCCGTGCTGGAGCTCTACCTGCGCGCCCGGGACCGTTCCGGGCCGCCGGGAAAGCTGGCGATGGCCGCCGCGCTGTTCGTGCTCACCGCCGGGGTCGGGATCGGAATCTTCGGTGCCGCCATGGGAATGTGGCTGCCGCGCATGGGCTGAGCATGAGGCCTGGCGGCCCCGCCGCGCACGCGCCGGACCCTGGCTAAACGCGCGACGCGGCATCGTGGGGCTTGCACCGCGCGGCCGACCGGCGGCAAAGGGAGCGATGAGCTCGAACTTTCCCCCGCCCTGCGTGATCCTCAACCAGCCGCAACTGGCCGAGAACATCGGCGCGGTCGCCCGGGTGATGGCCAATTTCGGTCTCGAGGACCTGCGCCTGGTCAGCCCGCGCGACGGCTGGCCGCAGGAGCGCGCCTGGCCCAGCGCCTCGGGCGCCAACTGGCCGCTCGACAACGCCAAGGTGTTCGACACGCTGGAGGCGGCGATCGCCGACCTGAAGCTGGTGTTCGCCACCACGGCCCGCCCGCGCGAGACCCGCCTGCCGGTGGTCACCCCGCGCGAGGCCGCCGCCCAGCTGTCGGACGAGGTGGCCCAGGGGCATGCGGTCGGCCTGCTGTTCGGCGGCGAGCGGGCCGGGCTGGAGACCGACGACATCGCCCTGTGCCAGGCGATCATCTCCATCCCGATCGACGAGCGCTTCCGCTCGCTGAACCTGGCCCAGGCGGTGTCGATCAACGCCTACGAATGGAAGATGACGGTCGATGACCGGCCCTGGGTGAAGTTCGAACAGAACGTCGAGCCGCCCGCCGACCAGTCCAGCCTGATCGGCCTGTACGGCCAGCTGGAGGACGAACTGGAGGCCGCCGGCTTCTATCATCCGCCTGAAAAGAAGCCGTCGATGGTCCGCAACCTGCGCGCCCCTCTGGCCCGGGCCCGGCTGACCGAGCAGGAGGTGCGCACCTTCCGCGGCGTGGTCACGGCGCTGTCCCGGGGACGGGGCCGGGTGCTGGCCAAGCTGGCGGCGCAGAAGGCGGTGAAGGCGGTCAAACCCGAGGATGGCGATCCTTCGTCATAGCTCTCCTGACTCGTCATCCCCCGCTTTATGCGGGGGACCCAAGCTGACTTGGCCCGCGTGGTTTAGGTCCCCCGAACAAGTCGGGGGATGACGGAGGGGAGGGCTTGCGACCCGTCGCCTTCCAGTGTCCTCTCCCGTCAAACAAACGTTGGGGAGAAAGCGGCATGAACCGTCGACAACTGATGCTGACCGCCGGCGCGCTGGGCCTAGTGGGGACACCCGCCCTGGCCGCCGGGGCGGACCCGGACGCGGCCCGCGACGCCTGGTTCTACGCCCTGCCGCTGATCGAGATGGCCACCACCCGGGCCCGGGTGCTCAAGACGCCGGGCGCGGCGGTCAACAAGCTGAACCACGGGCGGGTGCTGTCCGACCACACCGCCCGGGCGGTGACCACGCCCAACAACGACACGCTCTATTCCATCGCCTTCCTCGACCTGAGCCAGGGACCGGCGACCCTGACCGTGCCGGCCACCGGGGCGCGCTACTGGTCGGCGGCGGTGATGGACATGTTCACCAACAACAACGCCGTGCTGGGCCTGCGCACCGTGGGCGGCGAGGGCGGGACCTTCACCCTGGTGGGACCGGGCCAGGCCGCGCGCGGTCCCAACCCCGTGCGCGTCGCCACCCCGCACGCCTGGCTGCTGATCCGCACCCTGGTCGCCGACGCGGCCGACCTGCCGGCCGCGCACAAGGTCCAGGACGGCTTCGTCCTGACCGCCGCCAAGGCCGCCGCGCCGCCGGCCTACGCCGCGCGCGACGCCGATCCGGCCGCCTATTTCGCCGCCGCCCGCCAACTGCTGGCCGCCGACCCCGCGCCGGCCAGCGACCTGCGGATCCTGCGCCGGACTTCCGCCTTCCTGGGCGCGGGACCGTTCGACGCCGACCTGGCCAAGGCCGGGGCCGACAAGGCTCAGCTGATCACCAAGTTCGCCCTGGGCCGCCAGAGCTTCGTCCAGGGCTGGGCCTATCCGCGCGCCAACCTCGGCGACTACGGCCAGGACTACATCTACCGCGCCATCGTCGCCCTGGCCGGCCTGGGGGCCCTGCCAGTGGCCGAGGCGATGTACATGAAGGCGGCCGGCGACAACGGGGCGGGGCTGTTCGACGGCGACGGCCTCTATCGCCTGAGCCTGCCGGCCCAGTTGCCGCTGGACGGCTTCTGGTCGCTGTCGATGTACGAGGCCACGGCCGACGGCCAGTATTTCTTCACCGACAACCCGCTGGATCGCTACGCGATCGGTGACCGCACGGCCGGGCTGAAGCGCGAGGCCGACGGGTCGCTGAACCTGTGGATCGGCCGCACCGACCCCGGCGGCGAGCGCTCGGCCAACTGGCTGCCCGCGCCCAAGGCCGGGCCGTTCGCCCTGTACCTGCGGACCTACCTGCCCAAGCCGGAGCTGCTGGACGGCCGGTTCCGGTTCAAGGCGGTGGAGAAGGTCTGACTAGGGTGTCGGTCGGGGACAGGCGCATGCGCCTGTCCCCGGTCAAGTCCGATCCCGCAAGGGGAGGAGGAAACGGTAGGGGCTCGACCCCGCCACGCCCCAAAGGCAAAGTCCGGCCCGACTCAATTCCCGGAGACCCGACCATGAAGACCCGCGCCGCCGTCGCCTTCGCCGCCAAGCAGCCGCTGGAGATCGTCGAGGTCGACCTGGAAGGCCCCCGCCACGGCGAGGTGCTGATCGAGATCAAGGCCACCGGCGTCTGCCACACCGACGCCTATACGCTGGACGGCCTGGACAGCGAGGGCCTGTTCCCCTCGATCCTGGGTCACGAGGGCGCGGGCGTGGTGGTCGAGGTCGGTCCCGGCGTCACCAGCCTGGCGGTCGGCGACCACGTGATCCCGCTCTACACGCCCGAATGTCGCCAGTGCAAAAGCTGCCTCAGCGGCAAGACCAACCTTTGCACGGCGATCCGCGCCACCCAGGGCAAGGGGCTGATGCCGGACGGCACCAGCCGCTTCTCCTACAAGGGTCAGACCATCCACCACTACATGGGCTGCTCGACCTTCTCGAACTACACCGTGCTGCCCGAGATCGCCGTGGCCCGCATCCGCAAGGACGCGCCGTTCAAGTCGGCCTGCTATTGCGGCTGCGGCGTCACCACCGGCGTGGGCGCGGTGGTCAACACCGCCAAGGTCGAACCGGGCGCCAACGCGGTGGTGTTCGGCCTGGGCGGCATCGGCCTGAACGTGCTGCAGGGCCTGAAGCTGGTGGGGGCCGACAAGATCATCGGCGTCGACCTCAATCCGGACCGCGAGGAATGGGGCCGCAAGTTCGGCATGACCCACTTCGTCAATCCCAAGACCATCGACGGCGACCTCGTCGCCCACCTGGTGGCCCTGACCGATGGCGGCGCCGACTACACCTTCGACTGCACCGGCAACACCACGGTGATGCGCCAGGCGCTGGAGGCCTGCCATCGCGGCTGGGGCCAGAGCATCATCATCGGCGTGGCCGAGGCCGGCAAGGAGATCGCCACCCGGCCGTTCCAACTGGTCACCGGTCGGGTCTGGAAGGGCACGGCGTTCGGCGGCGCGCGTGGCCGCACCGACACCCCGAAGATCGTCGACTGGTACATGGACGGCAAGATCCAGATCGACCCGATGATCACCCACGTCCTGCCGCTGGAGCGCATCAACGAGGCGTTCGACCTGATGCACCGGGGCGAGAGCATCCGGACGGTGGTGACGTTCTAGGGGGCAGAAAACCCCCTCAGTCGCTACGCGACAGCTCCCCCTGAGGGGGAGCATCTTGGCGCAACAGATCCTCCCCCTTTGGGGGAGGTGGCCCGGAGGGCCGGAGGGGGACCTTCGGCGCATGAAATGCCCGACGTCGAAATCCTCGTCGCCTACCGCACCCAGGGCGGGACCCTGCGCTACTGCCGGCACGACAGCGCCAGCACGGGCACGCCGATGAAGTTCACGGTGTGGACGCCGGACGGCGAAGGGCCGTTCCCCTACCTCGTCTGGCTGTCGGGCCTGACCTGCACCGAGGACAACTTCACCGCCAAGTCGGGCGTCTACGCCCACGCGGCGAAGCACGGTCTGGCCATCGTCGCGCCCGACACCTCGCCGCGCGGCGAAGGGGTGGCCGACGATCCGGCCTACGATCTGGGGCAGGGGGCCGGCTTCTATGTCGACGCCACCCAGGAGCCGTGGGTGCCGCACTTCCAGATGTACTCCTACGTCACCCGGGACCTGCTGGAGGCCGTCGACGGCGCCTTCCCGCTGGACGGCGCAAGGCGCGGGATCTTCGGCCATTCGATGGGGGGCCACGGGGCCTTGACCATCGCCCTGAAGAACCCGGAGCTGTTCCGGTCGGTCAGCGCGTTTGCGCCGATCGTCTCGCCGTCGAACTGCCCGTGGGGCGACAAGGCGCTGGGCGCCTATCTCGGCCCCGACCGCGCCGCCTGGCGGGCCCACGACGCCGTCGCCCTGATCGAGGACGGCTACGGCGAGGATTTCGACGAGATCCTGGTCGACCAGGGTCTGGCCGACGCCTTTCTGGACAGCCAGCTGAAGCCCGAACTGTTGGAGGAAGCCGGCGCCGAGGCCCGCCTGAAGGTCACCGTCCGCCGCCAGGACGGCTACGACCACAGCTACTTCTTCATCGCGACGTTCATCGGCGATCACGTGGCGTGGCACGCGCAAAGGCTGTGAACTGAAATGACTTCTCCCTCCCCCTTGTGGGGAGGGGGGACCAGCGAAGCTGGTGGGTGGGGCTTCACCGCCGCCTTGAGTCATCAAACCCCACCCGACCCCTTCGGGGC
>NZ_AKKF01000202.1 GCF_000281955.1 Caulobacter sp. AP07
GGGAGAGGGTTTCCGGGCGCCTAGAAGGTCCGCTTCAAGGTCACCCGCCACTCGCGGCCCCGGCCGGGCAAGGCGCCCAGGTTGGCGTAGGTGTCGGCGTCGGGGGTGAAATAGAGCTTGTCGAACAGGTTATCGACATTCAGTTCCGCCGTGTACGGACCGTGGGCGAAATAGGCCGAGGCGTTGACCACGGCATAGGCCGGATAGGTCACGGCGTTCTGCACGGTGCCGGCGGTCTTGGTCACGTGGGTGACGCCCAGGGTCGCCCCGACCGAGCCCCAGTCGTGCTGGTCGCTGGTATAGGCGCCGTACAGGCTGACCACCGACTTGGGGATCAGGGTGTAGTCGTAATCCCCTGCCCTTCCCGGCAGGCTGTTGAACGTCCAGACCACGTAGCTGCCGCCATAGCCCTGCGCGCCCGGCACGCCCGCCGTATAGGCCGGGATGTACTGGAACGAGGCGTCCGGCCCCTTGACCGTGGTGTGCTGGGTGTTGCCGGCGGCCGTGAAGCTGAAATGCTCGGAGGCCAGCCAGCGGACCTCCAGCTCGACGCCCTTGGCGCGCGTGCTCTGCACGATCGAGGTCAGGCCCGACAGCTGGGTGCGGTTCTGGCGATAGCCGGCCAGCGAGCCGACCAGGGTCCCGTGCAGCAGCTGGAACTTCACCCCCGCCTCGGCCAGGTCGCTGCCCGACAGCCACGAGCCGTCGGCGATTAGGCCCGGCGCCAGCTCGCCCGCCTGGCTGACCTCGAGGGCCGAGGCCTTGGCGTAGCTGACATAGGGCATCAGGCCGATCGGGGTCTGGTAGGTCAGGCTGGCGGACCAGGTCCCCTTGCCCCGGTCGTCGGTCTGGCGGCCGGACACGGTGAAAGGCAGGGCGCCGGTGTCGTTGGCCGCCACGTCGTACCAGTCGTAGCGGCCGCCCAGGGTCAGGGTCAGGCGCTGGCCCAGCTTGACGTCGCTGGTGAAGAACAGGCCCGTCTGGCTCCAGGTTCCCCGGTTGTCGTTCTCCCATTCCAGCCCCTGGACGCCGGCCGGCTCGGTGTTGAACGGGCTGTCGATGAGGTCGGTCGCCGTTGCGCCATGGGCGATGTCGCGGCGGTCTAGGGCGATCATGCCGCTGTTGAAGCTCTCGCGCCGACGCCCTTTGAACTTCCGGTAGCTGGCCCCGACGATCGACTTGGTGGTCACGACGCCGAAATCGCGACCGAAGGCGTAGGACGCCCGCGCCTCCCACACCGAACTGTCGAACCAGGCGGGGTAGCCGTAGGAGACGAAGCGCTTGTTCTCCTGGTCGTCGTAGAACAGCTGCAGCTTCAGGACGCTGTCGTTGTCGAAGCGCTTGGCCAGGTCGAAATAGAGGGTGTTGGTCCGGGTCTTCGAGAAGTCGGCGGCGCTGATATAGACCGTGCGCGGGTCGAGCTTGGTCGTGCCGACCCCGGTGTCCAGCGTGTGGTTGGGGTCGGTGGCGGGGAAACCGTAGTACGGGATGTAGAGGGCGCTGCCGAACGGGTAGAAACCCACCTCGCCGGGGGTCAGCCGGCCGTTGCCATCGGTGTCGATCAGGGTGGCGTCGCGGCCGGTGATGTAGGTCCCATGATCGATCAGGTCCTGGGTCAGGCGGTTCCAGCCGGGCGTCTGCACGTCGCCGGTCGAGTGGTAGACCATGCCGCCGAACGCCGTGCTCCAGCCGTTGTTCAGGTCGAAGTCCGCCGACACCTCGGCCAGCTGCCGCTTGGGGTGGAGGCCCCGATAGAAGCTCTTGGAATCATCGATCTCGCCATAGACGTAGACCCCGCCGTCGGCCTTCCCCAGCTTGACCGGCAGGGCGACCTGGGCGGTCAGGTTCTTCTTGTCATAGGCCCCGAAGGTGGCGGTCAGCTCGCCCTTGGGGTCGGTCAGGAACCGGCCCTCGTCGCGCGCCGACTTGGGGATGAAGTTCAGCATGCCGCCGACCTTGCCCGCGCCGTAGATCGGGGTCGGCGGGCCGCGCACGATCTCGATCTGGGCCGCGCCGCCGATCGGGGTGGAATAGGTGCCGCGGTTCTCGACCCGCTTGAAGCCGCGGAAATAGTTCTCGGCCAGGGTGCCGCGGATGTTGAGCGCGCCTGGCACGCCGTAGAAGCTGGCGGTGTAGGTCCCGGGCGAGACGGCGGTCAGGCCGTCGATGGTCTCGATGCCGAACCGCTGCAGGGTGGTGTCGCTGACGAAGCTGGCCGAGCGCGGCGTTTCCAGCAGCGACTTCTCCAGGCCGAACACCGTGGTGCTGGGCTGCTTCTCCAGCAGGCCGGCCTTGTCGCGCGCCAGGACCAGGACCGCGTCGACGCTGTCCGTGGGGGCGGTGTCCTGAGCGAAGGCGGCGCCGGCGGACAGGACGCAGACCGCCACGGCGGTCGCGAAAAGGCGGGCGCGGATCGTCATCGCGAAGGCTCCAGAACGCCGGAAACGGCGGCGAAGCTAGCCAATGGCGATTTACGCAAGGTTCGTCAAAACGTTATCTGACATTTCAGAAGGAATTTTCTGATGGCGCTATTAGCGGAGCAAGGGGAAGGTGATGGGTGCTGACGGGGACATGCGCATGCGCATGTCCCCAATCGTTCAACCCCGCCCTACGCCTCGACCATCGGCCGGGTGGCTTCGGGCATGATGTTGAGCACCCGCATCATCGCCAGCCGGGCGCCTTCGACGTCGCCGCGAGCGATGACGTTGGCCACTTCGCGGTGCTGTTCGACGTCGGCGATCAGCTCGGCCTCGGTGGCCGCGCCGAACGAGAACACCCAGTAGCGGGCGGCCTTGTGCTGCAGGGGGATGAGGATGCGGGCCAGGGCCAGGTTGCCGCCGGCCCGGGCCACGGCGGCGTGGAAGCGCTGGTCCATGGCCACCAGGGCCGGCAGGTCGCGCGTCCGGGCGGCGTCCTCCCCGCCGTCGAAGGCGGCGCGGATGCCGTCGGCCTCGGCCTTGCTGGCGTGCTTGGCGGCCAGGCCGGCGCAATGGGGTTCGATCAGGGCCCGGGCCTCGTAGCCCTGGCGCAGTTCCACCAGGTCGAGCGGCGCCACAGTGGTGCCCGAACGGGCCCGGCGGATCACCAGCCCCTCCAGCGCCAGCCGTCCCAGGGCGTCGCGCACCCCGGCCAGGCCGGCGTCGTAGCGCGCCGCCAGCGACTGCTCGTCCAGCCGCGCGCCGGGCGCCAACCGGCCCAGGATCAGGTCGAGCAGGATGCGCTCATAGACCTTGGCCTTCTGCAGGTCGGGCGACCAGTCCTCCAGCCCCGAGGACGAGCAGACGTCCAGCACCAGCATCCGGTCGCGCCCGCCGGTGGCCAGGGCGTCGTCTGGGGCCATGAGCTGTCGCAAGAGGTGGCTCCGTTCGAGGGGTGAGCCTGATATGTACGGTGAAATTTCAGCGGACGCTAGGGCGGGGATGAGTTGGGGACACACACTCGCCCCCTATCGCTCCGCGAATGGGCCACAAACCGTGCAGGCGAGTGTGTGTCCCCGTCCTTGCCCCCATCCGTGTCCTCGTTCCGCCCCTAGAACGCCGGCACCACCGCGCCGGCGTACTTCTGTTCCATGAACGCCTTGACCTCCGGCGAGGTCAGGGCCTTGGCCAGCTTCTGGACGCGCGGGTCGTCCTTGTTGTCCGGACGACCGACCAGATAGTTCACATAGGGGCTGTTCTTGTCCTCGATCAGCAGGGCGTCCTTGGCCGGGTCCAGCTTGGCGTCGAGGGCGTAGTTGGTGTTGATCACCGCCAGGTCGACCTGGTCGAGCACGCGCGGCAGGGTCGCGCCTTCCAGCTCCTTGAACTTCAGGTTCTTCGGATTGGCGGTGATGTCCTTCAGGGTCGACAGCGCCTTGTTCGGGTCGCCCAGGGTGATCACCCCGTTGCGGGCCAGCAGCAGCAGGGCCCGGCCCTCGTTGCTGCCCTCGTTGGGGATGGCCACGACCGCGCCGGCCGGCAGGTCGCCGATCGCCTTGAACTTGCGCGAATAGGCCCCCAGCGGCTCGATATGCACGCCAACGATCGGGATCAGGGTGGTGCCCTTGTCGGCGTTGAAGGTCTCCAGATAGGGCAGGGTCTGGAAGTAGTTCACGTCCAGGCGCTTCTCGGCCACCTGGATGTTGGGCTGGACGTAGTCGTTGAAGACCTTGATCTCGATCTTCAGGCCCTCGGCCGCCAGCTTGGGCTTGATGAACTCCAGCACCTCGGCGTGGGGCACGGCCGTGGCGGCCACCGTCAGGGTGTCGCCGGCGCTCGGCGCGGGCGTCTTGGAGCAGGCGGCCAGGGCGAGGACGGCGAGGCTGATGAGGGCGGCGCGGCGGGCGACCATGAACGGCTCCGTTAAGGCGATTAATCGGGTAGGGTATTGCCCGGTTCCCGGCGGTTGGCGAAATCAGTTTTCCTGATCCGGAGCCCAGAGTCTTGGATCATCGTCTGGCTCATTGTGGGGATCGTTCCCACCGCCGCCTTGACCTCGCCGCCAAACAGGGCGCCTGGAGAGGGATGGCCAGAGAAACCGTCTACATCGTCCAAGCCTACAAGGCCGGCCGCGGCAAGGGCCTGAAGGCCGAACAGCAGGTCGGCTGCAAGGACGCCGAGGAGGCCCGCCGCAAGGCCGAGCGCCTGGCGCCCCTGCGCGAAGGCGTCGTGGCCTTCGCCGCCTCGGCCGACGTCGAGCTGGGCGACTATGACGAGAACCCGCTGATCATCTTCAAGGCCGGGCGGCTGCCGTTTCCGTTCGACCAGGCTTGAAGTCATGAGACCCTCTCCCAGCGGGAGAGGGTTATTCCTCGTCGTTCGCCGGTTCTTCCGGTCCGGCGATCGTCCAGCTCGACAGGAAGTCCGGGTTCTCCACCGTCTCGCCGCCGGTCAGCGGATACAGCCCCGGCGCGGCGGCGGCGATGTTCGAGGTCTGGGGCGGCAGGGTGGTGGTGTCGCCGTCCTGCGGACCCAGCAGGTCGAGCAGGATGCCCGCGTCGGCGTCGGCGGTGATCACCACGCCGTAGAACGCCTCGCGCCCCTCCAGTTCGCCCTCGGCCGAGAGGAAGGTCAGGTTCACCAGCATGATCTTGCCGATCAGGGTCTGGGCGAAGGCCTCGTCCCAGTGTTCGGGCGGCGGGGCGGAGAGGATGGGGGTGTCGTCGGTCATGGGTCGTCTCTAGTCTAAATCCGTTGAGGCGGTGAGCCCCCTCCGGCCCTCTGGGCCACCTCCCCCAAAGGGGGAGGATCACGCCGAGCGGATGCTCCCCCTTTGGGGGAGGTGTCGCGGAGCGACTGAGGGGGTCTTCTACCGGTGCGAAACCCGCCGCACCACCGTGTCCCCCACCATCTGCAGCGCCTGGACCAGCACCAGCAACAGCACCACGGTGACCACCATCACGTCGGTCTGGAAGCGCTGATAGCCGAAGCGGATGGCCAGGTCGCCCAGCCCCCCCGCCCCGACCACGCCCGCCATGGCGGTGTAGGACACCAGGGCGATGGCGGTGACGGTCGCCGCGGCGATCAGGCCCGGCATGGCCTCGGGCAGCAGCGCGCCCAGCACCACCTGCCGGCGCTTGGCGCCCATGGCGAAGCTGGCCTCGATGACGCCCTTGTCCACCTCGCGCAGGGCCGTCTCCACCAGGCGGGCGAAGAACGGCGCGGCCCCGACCACCAGCGGCGGGATCGCCCCGGCCACGCCCAGCGAGGTGCCGACCAGGGCGACGGTCAGCGGGATCATCACGATCAGCAGGATGACGAACGGCACCGAGCGCAGGATGTTGATGACCAGCGACAACACGCCGTTGGCCACGCGGCTTTGCAGCATCTGGCCCTTGCCGGTCAGGAACAGGATCACCCCCAGCGGCAGGCCCAGGATCACGGTCAGCACCATCGAGCCGCCCAGCATCGACAGGGTGTCGACGGTGGCCTGGCCGATCTCGGCCCAGTCGATATTTTCCACGAACGCGCTCATCGGCCCGCCTCCGTGACCAGGTCGACCCGGACGCCGTCGGCCTGGAACCGCTTGATCGCCGCCTCGACGTCGCCGCCGGTCAGGGCCAGGGTCAGCTGGCCGTAGGGAGTCTCGCGCAGCCGGTGGATGCGGCCGCCCAGGATCGAATAGTCGACGCCGGTTTCGCGGGCCACCAGACCCAGGATCGGCTTGTAGGTCGCCTCGCCACGGAACGTCAGCCGCACCACGCGGCCGCCGACCATGGCCCCGTCGGCCGGGACGCCATCGGCCTCCATCACGAACCGGCGGGCCGTGGCGCTCGCCGGGTGCAGGAACACCTCCTCGACCGGACCGCTTTCGACCACCGCCCCGCCCTCCAGCACCGCCACCCGGTCGCAGACCCGGCGGACGACGTCCATCTCGTGGGTGATCAGCACGATGGTCAGGCCCAGCTCGCGGTTGAGGTTGGAGACCAGCTCCAGGATCTGTTCGGTGGTCTCGGGGTCCAGCGCGCTGGTCGCCTCGTCGCACAGCAGCACCTTGGGCCCGGTGGCCAGGGCCCGGGCGATCCCCACCCGCTGCTTCTGGCCGCCCGACAGCTGGGCCGGATACTTGGCGGCGAACTCCGACAGGCCGACGCGGGCCAGCAGCTCGGCGGTGCGCGCCTTGACCTCGGCGTCGGGAACGCCGGCCAGCTTCAGCGGAAAGGCCACGTTACCGGCCACGGTCTTGGACGACAGCAGGTTGAAGTGCTGGAAGATCATCCCGACCCGGCGACGCAGAGCCCGCAGGCCCTCGACGCCCAAGGCCGTCACGTCGTCGCCATCGACGATCACCTGGCCGCCGGAGGGCTTCTCCAAGCCGTTGATCAGCCGGATCAGCGTCGACTTGCCCGCGCCCGAGGCGCCGATCACCCCGAACACCTCACCGGGCGCGACCGACAGGCTGACGCCGGTCAGGGCGGCGCGGCCGCCGCCGGCATAGGTCTTGGAGACGTCTTGAAAGGTGATCACGGGTCGCGGCCTGAAGCGGATCGGCGCCAAGGCCGGGAGCCGCACGATTTAGGCGTTGTGGCGCGAAAGGTGAAGCCAAACCGGTTGATAGGCCCGCCAAACCACCTCTGTCATCCCGGGCGTAGTGAAGCGAAGACCCGGGACCGACGCCTGAGCGCCGTGCTTCCGGCGGTCCCGGATCGGCGCGCTGCGCGCTTGTCCGGGATGACAGGACCTTGAGGTCCCCTCACCCCGCCCGTCGCCGCTCCGCGTCCAGGGCCTGGCCAATGCCCGCCAGCAGGGCGACGGCGGTGACCGGCTTGGCGACATGCAGGTCGGCCCCGGCGGCCAGGGCGTCGTGCCGGTGGTGGTCCATGGCGTTGGCGCTGAGCATGACGATCGGGGTGTGCTCGGCGACCGCCAGGTCGCGCTCGTGGACCCGGATGGCGCGGGTGGCGGCCAAACCGTCCATCACCGGCATCTGCATGTCCATCAGCACCAGGTCGAACGACGACGCCATGAAGGCCTCGACGGCCAGGACGCCGTTCTCCACCACCGTGACCTCGGCGCCGTAGGGGCCGAGGATCAGCTGCACGACCTTCTGGTTGATGGGATGGTCCTCGGCCAGCAGCACCCGCAGCGCGCCGCGCCCGCCGTCCAGGAACGCGCCGAGCGCGATCGGAGCCGCCGCGGCGCCCCCCTCGCCGGACGCGTCGAGGCCGGCCAGGCTCGGGGTCCGCGTCAGCGGGATGGTCACCCGGAACAGGCTGCCGCGCCCGGGCTCGGATTCGGCGACGATCCGGCCGCCCATCATCTCGACCAGGGTCTTGCTGATCGACAGCCCCAGCCCCGTGCCGCCGAACCGCCGGGTGATGGTCGTGTCGGCCTGGCTGAAGCGCTGGAACAGCACGGCCGCGAAGTCGGGATCGAAGCCCACGCCGGTGTCGGCGACCTCCAGCGTCAGCCACGAGGCCTCGCCGGCTTCCGCCGGGTCGGCGACCGCGATCCGCGCGACGATCTGGCCCTGGGCGGTGAACTTCAGGGCATTGGACAGCAGGTTGCCGAACACCTGCCTGATGCGGATGCCGTCGCCCCGGAACGGGCCCCGGGCGTCGGCGCCGCGTTCGACGCGGAACGCCAGCCCCTTCTCCTCGGCCCGCATGCGGGTGATGTCCAGCAGGCCGCCCAGTTCGGCGTCGAGGTCGAAGGCCCGCGCCTCGATCGTCAGGCGACCGGCCTCGATCTTCGAGACGTCGAGGATGTCGGACACCAGCCGCTCCAGGGTCGCGCCCGAGCTCTGGATCAGCTCGACCATCTCGCGCTGGGTGGCGGTCAGCTCGGTCTGGCCGAGCGCGGCGACGACGCCGATCACCCCGTTCAGCGGCGTGCGGATCTCGTGGCTCATATTGGCCAGGAAGTCGCTCTTGGCGCGGTTGGCGGCCTCGGCGGCCACCTTGGCCGCCTCCATCTCGGCCTCTTCGCGCAGCCGCTCGGTGACGTCGCGGGCCACGGCGAACACCAGGTCGCCGGAGCGCCGCGCCCGCCATTCCAGCTGGCGGTAGTGGCCGTCGCGATGGCGGTAGCGGTTGATGAAGCCGAACACCTCGCCGGCCCCGCTGGCCCGCGTCATGTGGACCCGGGTCTCGGCCACGTCGTCGGGATGGATCAGGGGCAGCAGGGGCGCGCCCTCCAGCGTCTCGATCGGATAGCCCAGGGCGGTTTCCCAGGCCCGGCTCAGCTTGACGAACCGGCCCTCCAGGTCGCGGATGCACAGCATGTCCAGCGAGACATCGAAGAAGGTCGTCAGGTTGCGCGCCGTCTCCCGCGCCGCCTCGGCGGCCTGACGGGCCCGGGCCTCGCTGCAGGCCAGGCTGTCCTCGGCCCGACGGCGGTCGATGGCGATCGCCGCCAGGTCGGCGGCCGCCTCGATGAAGCCGATGTCGTCGTCGTTCGGGGCGGCGATCGTGCGGTGATAGATGGCGAAGGTGCCCAGCACCTCGCCGCTGGCCGCGCGGATCGGCTGCGACCAGCAGGCGGCGAGGCCGGCGACGGCGGCCAGGTGCTTGAAGTCGGCCCACAGCGGGTCGGTCTGGATGTCCTCGACGATCACCCGCCGGTCGAGGGCCGCCGCCGTGCCGCAGGACCCGACGACGGGACCGATGGCGACGCCGTCGATGGCCTGGTTGTAGTCGTCGGGCAGGCTGGGGGCCGCGCCCAGCATCAGACGCCGGCCGGTGTCGTCCAGCAGCAGGATGCTGCAGAGGATGCGCGGATCCTCGGCCTCGACCGCCTGGACGATCGCCTCGAGCACCAGCGGCAAGGGATTGCCGCCGGCGATCAGGGTCATGGTCCGTCGAAAGGCGTGGTGGGCTGCGCTCCGGCTCATGGGCGGCTGCGTCTCCGGAAGAAAACCTTCCCTTCCGACCTACCACCTCCGCGCGATGGCGGCGTTAATCCCGGCGCGTCATTCTGAAGCAGGCCGGACATGTCAGGGCCGCTTCACCACCGCGCCGCCCTTCATCACGAAGACCGGCTTTTCCAGCGTCGTCACGTCGGCCAGCGGGTCGCCCGCCACCGCGATCAGGTCGCCGTAGCGGCCCACGGCCACCTGGCCCACGTCCTTCTCCCGACCCAGGGCTTGGGCCGCAGTGATCGTCGCCGCCTGGATGGCCTGCAGCGGGGTCGCGCCATAGCGCACCATCACCGCGAACTGCCGGGCGTTGTCGCCGTGCGGATAGATGCCGGCGTCGGTGCCGTAGACCATCTTCACCCCGGCCTTGAGCGCCTTGCGGAAGTTCTCGCGCTGGATGTCGCCGATCTCGCGGTCCTTGCGCAGGTTGTCCTCAAGCACGCCGTTCTTCTTGCCCTCGGCCTGGGTATAGTCGGTGTTGTAGATGTCCATCGAGAAATAGGCGCCCTTCTGGACCGCCAGCCTGATCCCTTCGTCGTCGACCAGGCTGGCGTGCTCGATGGTGTCGACCCCGGCCCGCACCGCGTCGCGGATCCCGGCCGCCCCGTGGGCGTGGGCCGCGACCTTCAGGCCCCACATGTGGGCCTCCTCGACGATGGCGGTCATCTCGGCCAGCGACAGCTGCTGCTGGCCTGGCTCGGTGTTGCGCGAGAACACCCCGCCCGTGGCGCAGATCTTGATCACCTGGGCCCCGTACTTGCGCACCGCCCGCACCTGCTTGCGGCCCTCCTCGGGACCGTCGGCCACATAGGGCCCCTTCTGGGCCATGGACGGCGGGAAGTAGGTCAAGTCGCAATGGCCGCCGGTGGCGCCGATGGCGTAGCCGGCCGTCACGACGCGCGGCCCCGGCACGAAGCCCTGGTCGATCGCCTCGCGCAGGCCCACGTCGTTGAACCGGTCCGAGCCGACGTTGCGCACCGTGGTGAAGCCGGCCTTCAGGGTGTCGGCGGCGTGCCTGGTCTGCAGCACCGTCCAGAACGCGTCGCTGTACTGCAGGCCGTCATAGCCGCCGAACAGCGGCGAGCTGTCGAGGTGCACGTGCATGTCGATCAGGCCCGGCAGCAGGGTCGCGCCCGGCAGCTCGACGAGTTTGGCCCCGGCCGGCGTCGGATCGCCCGCCTTGCCCACCGCGGTGATCCGGCCGTCGGTGACGATCACCTGCGGATTGTCGACATAGCGGCCGGCGGCCACGTCGAGCAGCCGTGCCGCCCGCACCACCTCGACCTCGGCCGCGTGAGCGAGAGACGCGGCCAGAGCCGCCACCACGACCGTCAGAGCCGTCAATTCACGCCGCATGGTCACGATCCTCAATCCCACCGATGATTCAGCATGCCGACGCTAGCACGCGCCCGGCGTGCGTCGAGCGGCCAAGCTCCGCGATCGTCCCCTTGGCGAGCCCGCCCCCCCGCCCTATACGGGCAAGGTCTGTGCGGGCGTGGCGAAACTGGTAGACGCAACGGACTTAAAATCCGTCGGCCGCAAGGCCTTGCCGGTTCGACCCCGGCCGCCCGCACCAGCCTAAGGCCGGCCCGCGCGTCGCTTGCCCCACCAGGCCTGCGCCACCCCCACCGCCAGGGCCGCCAGCTGAGCGTCGCTCCACAGGTAGTAGGCGGAGAAGAAGGCCCATTGCTTCAGCGTCATGTCGGTCATGAACACCACGTGGTTCAGGACGACGAGCAGCTGGAACGCCGTCATGAACAGGATCCACAGTCTGCGCTCGAAGACGGCCAGGCCGATCAGGACGAACAGGTAGGTCAGGTCGACGGCGAACAGGCCCCACTGCACCTGGTCGTTGTCGACGCCATGGACCGCGGCCGAGAGGCCCCAGGCCGCCAGCGTCGCCAACGCCACCAGGCGCTCGAGACGCCGCCCCAGCAGCAGGGCCAGGGCGCAGATGGCGAGCAGCGCCGCCAGCGCGATCTGGGTCGGCAGGATTTCCGGCAGTATCGCGAACATGACGCCCCCGTCGTTGAGGACGACATCTCCTGCAAAACGCGCGCGGGGACAACAGGCCCCGCGCGCTTTCCCGCCAGAAAGCCCGCCCTAGGCGCTCTTGACCTCGTGCAGATGGCTGGCCTGGCCGCGCGGTCCGTCGACATTGGACTTGTCGCCCATGCCGACCATGGTCACGCGGCGCAGGCCGATCTCGTCCTTGGCGTCATTGAGGGCGCCGTGGGCGGCGACCAGCGAGCGGCGTACGTCAGCCAGGGCCGAGGCGGCTTCCAGCACATGATCGACGGCCGCCTGGCCGACGGTGGCGGCGACCCGGGCCTGCAGCCGGGCGCGCGGCATGGCGGAGATCAGTTCCCCCATCAGCACCAGGGTGTTGTCGACGGCCTCCTCGGTGGTGAACAGCTGGGTGGCAAGGGTCTGGGCGGCGATGCGACGGTCCATGCAAGTTTCTCCCCCCGCGCCGTGAAGGCGCGTGATTGCAGCGTGAAATGGAATGGGATGGAGCGCCCGGCGGCGCCCCGTTTCCGATGGGCGGTCAGCCGTAGCGCAGGGTCTGGATCAGGTGGGCCACCTGGCGGGCGCTGAGCAGACCGCCGACCAGCAAGGCGCAGGCGAGGGCGATGACCAGGACCAGCAGCAGCCGGAGCGCGGGGTTCAGGGCATCGGCGAGCCCTCCCCCGGGGCCTGCGCCAGGCTCAGACGGAAGTCCTCGTCCAGCACCGTGGCCGCGATGACCAGGATCTCGCGCAGCACCATCTCCGGCGGTTTCGGCGAGGCCTCCTTGCGGACCGCCGAGACCAGGTCGCGAATGATCGGCCCAAGTTCCTCCAGCGCCAGGCTCAGCAGTTGCCGCTCCAGTTCCGGCCAAGCGAAGGCCGGCATCGGCGGGCGGACCTCCAGCGTCGGCCAGTCCCGGAGAAAGGCGTCGGACGCGTCCCGGATCTGGCGCGCCTTCTGGACGACCAGGGCCATGCGGTGGGCCGCCAGGCTGGTCACGCCATCGTCCGTCGGCAGGTTGGGCTTGCTCACGGGTGTCCGCCTCGCTGTAGGAGACGGCAGGAGAAGACGACGGCGCCAAGCGTGACAGTCCCATTGAGTCGCTGTGGGATTCGATCCCATAGCCGGGCCCATAGCCGGGCCCATAGTTGGGCCCATGGCCGGATCCATGATCCTGGTCGTGCGCCGCCAGCATCCGCGCCGCGGCGCGACGGCCGTTGACGCCCAGCTTGCGGCAGGCGCTCTCGACCAGGGCGTCGGCCCGCGACTTGGAGACCCCCATCAGCGGCCCGATCTCCTTGGACAGCCGGTGCTGGCTGACCAGCCGCAAGGCCTCGCGCTCGCGTTTTGTCAGCAGTTCAACGTTGGGAACGGAGGGAGGCCTGTCCATGACGTCCGAGGCTGGCTCGCCGCGAACGCCCCACGCGCCGCGCACCGTGCAAGAATGCATTGCGGCCGGCGAAGGCCAAGCCGATAGTTCAGGATCGTTGTTTCAGTATCGGATCCAGGCTTTGACCACGCCCACCGGTCCCGACCCCATCGACGTCGCCGTCGGCACCCGCATCCGGGTCCAGCGCCGCCACCTCAAGATCAGCCAGGACGAGTTGGCCCAGGTTCTGGGCCTGACCTTCCAGCAGGTGCAGAAATACGAGCGCGGGACCAATCGGGTCTCGGCCTCGATGCTGGTGCGCATCGCCGCCAAGCTGCAGACCACGGTCGGCAGCCTGGTGGGCGAGGACATGGTCGCCGAGCACGACATGGCGATGCTGACGGCGCTGTCGACGCCCGGCGCGATCGAACTTCTGCAAGCCTATGGCCAAGCGACGCCCAGGGCGCGCAAGGCCATGCTGGGCATGGCCAAGGCGCTGGTCGAACCGGAGGAGTGAAAACCCGCTCCGCCAGCCCAGCGTCCTCCACGACATAGAGATCTGTCATCCCGGACGAGCGCGCAGCGCGAAGATCCGGGACCGACGCGTGAACTCGGCGCTTCCGGCGGTCCCGGATCGGCGGCCCTGCGGGCCTTGTCCGGGATGACA
>NZ_AKKF01000203.1 GCF_000281955.1 Caulobacter sp. AP07
GCGGTGACGATCACCTGTTCGACGGGAGGGGGCTGGTCGAAGGGCATGGAAGTCCTCGCGTGGGGAGCGCCGGCGATGACTAGACCGGTTCGGACGGCGGGAGAACGGCGGGCGTCGCCTGTTCCATGATTTTACATCACCTGCACAACGAAACCGATGGATGTCGGGGCCCGCCCGACCTCCCGCGAGATCCCCTCAGACGTCCTTCTTCGACAGGTAGGTCGGCACGTCGATCTCCTTTTCCCACCGCGCGACGGCCGTGGCGATCGACAGGTCGCAGGTGACGTTGGGCACCGTGCGGATCATGTCGAGGATGCGGTCGAAGGGCAGGATGAAGCCGACGATGATCGCCGTCTGTTCGGCCCCGATGCCGATCGAGGCCAGCACTGCGGCCAGCACGAACAGCGAGCCCGAGGGCACCGGCGCCACGCCCATGGCGACGATGGTGGTGGTCAGGGCGACCAGCAGGTAGTCGGTCAGGGTCAGCGGCACGCCGAACGCCTGGGCGGCGAACATGGTCAGCATGGCCACGTACATCGCCGTGCCGTCCATGCCGATGGTCGCCCCCAGGGGCAGGACGGTCGACGAGATCGACGGCTTGATGCCCAGGTTCTCCTCGGCCACCCGAATGGCCACGGGCAGGGTCGCCGAGCTGGACGAGGTGGAGAACCCCACCAGAATGGCGTCCATGCAGCCGCGATAGAACGGGACCAGCGGCAGCCAGGCCAGCAGCCGCACCACCAGGCCATGGGTGACCAGGGTCTGGATGATCGCCCCGATCAGAACGCAGACCGCCAGCTGGGCGACATTGACGAAGGTGGCCGGACCGTTGGTCCCCATCACCACCGCGATCAGGGCGAACACCCCGAACGGGGCGACCTCCATGACGAAGCCGACGATGCGCAGCATGACCTCGGTGCCCGAGGCCAGCAGCTTGGCCACCGGCTCGCCGTCCTTGCCGGCGACGATCACCCCGGCCCCGACCAGCATGGCGAAGAAGATGATCGCCAGGGTCTCGCCCTCGGCGATGGCCTTGATCGGGTTCAGCGGCACGATGCCGATGAACAGCTCGCCCACCGCCTTGGGCGGATTGACCGCCTGGGGGGCGACGTTCTGCAGGTCGGCGCCGATCCCCGGGGCCATCAGCGTCGCCAGGGTCAGGCCGATGCTCACCGCCACCAGGGTGGTCAGCACGTACATGGCGATGGTCTTGACGCCGATGCTGCCCAGCCGCCGGGCGTCGCCCAGCTGGGCCACGCCCGAGGCGATGATCATGAACACCAGCGGCGCGACGATCATCCGGATCAGCCGCACGAAGACGTCGCCGATCCACTTGATGCTGGTCGCCCCCTCGCCCCAGAAGTAGCCGACCACGGCGCCCAGCACGAGGGCGGCCAGGATCCGCCGCCACAGCGGGATCCCGAACCAGAAGTCCAGCGGGCCCTTGGGCCCTCGCGTCTCTTCGCGCGGCAGGGTGTCGGCGACGATCTCGGTCATGCGGCGGTTCCGGTGTCGATGCCGTCCAGAGCATGCCCAGACGGCGCCGAGGTCAAGGCGCCGTCATGCCGCCGCCAGAGCGTTTTCAAGCGAAGTGGCTACCGGTTCGCGTGAAGAAAACGCGCCAAGGCAGAGGGCTAGAGCCACAGCCCCGTCGCCGTGATCCCATCCCCCCAGAACCCCGGCGCCGGCCGGGTCATCCGCCCGTCCGCCACCCGCGCGCCGCCCGGGTGGTCCGCCGCCAGCCACCACGGCCCGTCCAGATCGGCGAAGGCGCAGGACCCCGCCAGGTGCAGCGCCGGAGCGATGGCCAGGGACGAGGCGACCATGCAGCCGACCATCAGGGTGAAGCCGTGGTTGCGGGCCTCCTCCAGCATCAGCAAGGCCTCGCTGAGCCCCCCGGCCTTGTCGAGCTTGAGGTTCACGGCGCGGTAGCGGCCGCGCAGGGCCGCCAGGTCCTGCGCCACGTGCACCGACTCGTCGGCGCAGATCGGATAGGGCGGGTCGTAACCCTCGAGCGCCCTGTCCTCGCCGGCCGGCAGGGGCTGCTCGACCAGGGCGATGTTCAGGTCCGACAGGATCGGCTTCAGCCCGTCGAGGATGGCGAAGTCCCAGCCCTCGTTGGGGTCGACGATCAGCCGGGCGTGGGGCGCGGCCTTGGCCACGGCCAGCAGCCGGACGGCGGGGTCGTCGGCCGACAGCTTGACCTTGATCAGCGGCGCGGCGGCCACGGCCAGGGCCGCGGCGGCCATGGCCTCGGGCGTGTCCAGGCTGACGGTCACGGCGGTGATCAAGGTGTCGGGAACCGGCAGGGCGGTCAGGGCCTCGACGCTCAGGCCCTCGCGCCGGGCCCGCAGGTCCCAGAGGGCGCAGTCCAGGGCGTTGCGGGCCGCGCCGGCCGGCAGCAGGGCCAGGGCCTCGTGCGGCGTCGCCCCGTCGCGCAGGGCCTGGGCGGCGGGCTGGAGCTGGGCGACCACGCTGTCGACGGTCTCGTCGTAGCGGGCGTAGGGCACGCTCTCGCCGCGGCCGATCAGGCCGTCCTCGACGATCTCGACCACCACCACCTCGGCGGCGGTCTTGACCCCGCGCGAGATGCGGAACGGAGCCTTCAGGCGATGGCTGACATGGGCGATCGAGACGGTGCGGCGCATGCCAAGCCCATCTCACCGATCAAGCGTTTTGGCGAGACCTGATCAGCGCCGGAAACGCCGGATCGGCGAGTCGGCGCGGCGTTCGCGGAACACCCGCAGGGCCAGGTTCGGACGCACGACCAGCAGGGCCAGCCAGACCAGCAGCACGCCGCCGTAGTTCACCGCGCCGAGCAGGCCGGTGGGACGGCCGGGACGGGCCATGCGCCGCGCGACCGGGCGGGGCGAGGCTTGGAACAGGCTGGACATGGCGATGTCGGTCATGGGCTTCCTCCGTGGACGCCCCGACCATCGCCCCCACCTACGTCAAGTCCGGACGTATGGATGTCGCCGCTTCGCACCCATATATCGCCGTGGGGCGTTCGCCCCGCATCCGGAGCCCCACACGCATGAGCCAGCCGATCACCATCACCATTCCCCACCAGCTGGGCGCCGCCGAGGCGCGCCGCCGCATCGAGGAAGGGTTCGGCCAGCTGATCGGCCAGGCGGGCGGTGTCATCAAGGACGTCGAGAAGAGCTGGAACGGCGACGTCCTGAACTTCTCGGCCAAGGCCATGGGCCAGACGATCTCCGGCGCCCTGTTCGTGCTGGACCAGTCGGTGCGCATGGACCTCGTCCTGCCCGGCCTGCTGGGCATGATCGCCCGCAAGATCACCGGCCAGGTCAAGAAGCAGGGCACGCTGCTGCTGGAGAAGAAGTAGGCGGCCAGTTCCACAAAGGTCGTCATCCCCCTTTATGCGGAGACCCAAGCTGAGCTGGCCAACGCGGCTTAGGTCCCCCGAACAAGTCGGGGGATGACGAACGTGGGTGGGCGGTTCGCTCCCCCCCCTTTCGCACGTCCTTTCGGGGTCCTTGCCGGCCGTCACGCGTTAGGGAGGGGATGTTCGATCCCTACCTGCTCTTCCTGCTCGGCCTGGGCGTGGTCGTGCTGCTGGTGGCCTGGCTGCCGATGGCCTTGAGCCGGTTGCCGCTGTCGCTGGCCATTCTCTGCGTGCTGATCGGCGTGGTGGCGTTCCACGGCGGCGCCCTGTCCTTCAGACCCAACCCCCTGCGGTTCTCCACCCTCACCGAGCGCCTGACCGAGATCGTGGTCATCGTCTCGCTGATGGGGGCGGGGCTGAAGATCGACCGGCCGCTGGGCTGGCGGCGCTGGAGCTCGGCCTGGCGGCTGATCGCCGTCACCATGCCGCTGAGCATCCTGGCCGTGACCCTGATGGGCGTGCACGGCCTGGGCCTGGGCCTGGCGTCGGCCCTGCTGCTGGGCGCGGCCCTGGCCCCCACCGACCCGGTGCTGGCCTCGGACGTCCAGGTCGGTCCGCCACGGGCCGGCGACCGGGGCGAGACGCGGTTCGCCCTGACCGCCGAAGCGGGGCTGAACGACGGCTTCGCCTTCCCCTTCGTCCACCTGGCCGTGGCCGTCGCCCTAGCCGGCGGGACGGCGAACGGCGGCCTGCTGACCCACTGGCTGGGCGTCGACGTGCTGTGGCGGGTGGCGGCCGGGATCGGGGTCGGCTGGACGGTCGGCCGGGCCCTGGGCTGGGCGACCTTCAAGGCCCCGCACGCCCGGATATCAGGCACCGGCGACGGCCTGGTGGCGCTGGGGGCGACCCTGGTGGCCTATGGCGTCGCCGAGGCCGCCCACGGTTACGGCTTCCTGGCGGTGTTCGTCTCGGCCCTGGCCCTGCGCGAGACCGAGCGCGACCACGCCTTCCACGAGGCCATGCACGATTTCGCCGAACAGGTGGAACGGCTGCTGATGATGCTGGTCCTGGTGCTGCTGGGCGGGGCGGTGGCCGGCGGCCTGCTGGACTCCCTGACCTGGAAGGAGGTCGCCTTCGGGCTCGCCCTGGTTTTCGTCATCCGGCCGCTGGCCGGCTGGATCGGCCTGATCGGCGCGCCCCACTCCCGGCGCGAGCGGGCGCTGGTGGCCTTCTTCGGCATCCGCGGGATCGGCTCGTTCTACTACCTGGCCTATGGCCTCAATCACGGAGACTTCCACAACTGGGTCCGGCTGTGGGCGATCACCGGCTTCGTCGTGCTGTGCTCGATCCTGGTCCATGGCGTGACCGCCACGCCCCTGATGGCCAGAATCGACGCCTGGAGAAGCCGGCCCGACGCCTTCAGGGACAAATCGCAACCCTGACGTGATTGCTCTCGGCTTAAGGATGCGGCAAAGCGTCACAGCGTTGAATACCGAAGAAACTCAACTCGATAGTTCCGCGTATTCCACCCGTCCGGGGAACGGGATTAGCATGCAGGCCAACGTCGCCCATCAGGAGCAACGGCGACAGGACAGGCTCCTGATCGTTCTGGCCGTGTCGCTGGTGGCCAGCCAGGCGTTCAGCGATTTCCTGACCCGCAACGCCGACGGCATCGCCACCCTGTGGCCGTCGAACGCCCTGCTGGCGGCCGGCCTGCTGGTGCTGGACCGCCCCCGCCGCATCGCCCTGACCTTCGTGGCCGTGCTGACCCACGTGACGATCGACCTGCTGGTCGGCGACAGCCTCGGCCGCGTCGTCCTCTACACCACCGTCGATATCGGCGAGGCCTTCCTGGTCTGGGGCGTGACCCGGCGCTTCTTCGGCGGGCCCCCGCGCGTGCGGACCATGCGGCAGCTGGCCCTGCTGACCACCCTGACCGCGCCGGTCACCTTCGTGATGGCCCTGGCCTGCGCGGCGGTGCTGGCCCTGGCCTATGGCCAGACCTTCGTGACGGTGCTGGCCGACTGGTTCCTGTGCGGCGTGCTGGGCATGTCGATCGTGCTGCCCGCCGTGCTGGTGCTGCTGGACGGCGAGCACCGCCGCGCCTTTCAGCGCAAGCTGAGCGAACGGCTCAGCCTGTACGCCCTGATCGCGGCGCTGACGACGATCGTCTTCTACGCCAAGGGCGTGCCCCTGCCCTTCCTGCTGTTTCCCGCCGCCCTGCTGACGACCTTCCGGCTGGGTCCGCGCGGCGCGGCCCAGGCCACGTTGATCGTCGCCTGCGTCGCCATCCCGCTGACGGTGCAGGGCCTGTGGACCGACCAGATCGACACCAACTGGCCGCAGGCCCAGCAGAACCGGATCGTCCAGAGCTTCGTCGGTGTGCTGTTCGTCACCACCCTGGCGGCCGGCCTGGCCCTGGCCCAGCAGGAGCGGCTGCGCCGCCTGCTGGTGCGCCGCGAGCAGCTGAGCCGCGCCGCCCGGGCCCGCGCCCTGGCCGCCAGCGAGGCCAAGACCGAGTTCCTGGCCACCATGAGCCATGAGATCCGCACGCCGCTGAACAGCGTGCTCGGCTTCTCCCAACTTCTGGTCGAACGCACGGACCTGCCGCCCGACGCCCGCCGGCAGCTGGGCCTGATCGACACCGCCGGCAAGGCGTTGCTGACCGTGGTCAACGACATCCTCGACTTCTCGCGGGTCGAGGCCGGCCAGGTCGAGCTGCTGTTCCAGCCGACCTCGGCGGCGGCGGTGCTGCACGACGCGGTCGGCATCATCCACTCCGAGGCGCAGGCCCGGAGCCTGACGATCGAGGTCGAGGTCAACGACCCGACCGGCGGGCTGCACGACCTGGACGGCCTGCGGCTGCGCCAGGTGCTGCTGAACCTGCTGGGCAACGCCGTGAAGTTCACCGAGGTCGGGCGAATCCGCGCCTGCCTGACCGTCGAGCCCGGCGACATCGAGGATCGCCTGCGGTTCGAGATCATCGACACCGGGCTCGGCATCGCCGTCGAGCGGCAGGCCCGGCTGTTCCAGCGCTTCAGCCAGGTCGAGGGCTCGGCCAGCCGTCCCCATGGCGGCGCCGGCCTGGGGCTGGCGATCAGCAAGGCGCTGGTCGACCTGATGGGCGGCAGGATCGGCGTCGACAGCGCCCTGGGCCACGGCTCGGCCTTCTGGATCGAACTGGGCGCGCCCCAGGTCGAGGCCTATGACACCGGCGAACCCAGGCCGGCCGCCGAGCCGGGCGCGGCGCGCATCCTGCTGGTCGACGACCATCCGATGAACCGCGAGATCGGCATGGCGCTGCTGACCCTGGTCGGCTGCCGGGTCGAGACCGCCGAGAACGGCCGCCAGGCGGTCGAGATGGCCAGCCGCGGCGGCTTCGACATCATCCTGATGGACATCCACATGCCGGAGATGGACGGCCTGGCCGCCACCCGGGCCATCCGGGCCTTCGGAAACGGGGCCGGCCAGATCCCGATCATCGCCATGAGCGCCGACGCCCTGCCCCAGCAGGTCGAGCGCTGCTACGCCGCCGGCATGGTCGACCACGTGGCCAAGCCGGTGCAGCGGGAGGTGCTCTACGCCAAGGTCAGCCGCTGGCTGGCGCGGAAGTAGGCTAGACCGCGAACACTTGCCCCCTACGGGCCTTCGGCCGTCTTCCCCCAGAGGGGGAAGAGTTCTGTGCGCGGGGCTCCGCCCCCTATGGGGGCGGACAGACCGCGAAGCGGTCAGGTGGGGGCAAGTGCGCGGTGAGTTCGGCGCCTCAAGCCTCCCTCACGCGGCAGGAACTGGGCTTCCCTCCCCTGCCCTCGCCCACTAACCTCCCCCCGCTATTCGGGGAGACGATGATGAAGCTCATGCGCCTGGCCGCCCTGGCCCTCTGCGCCGTGGTGGCCGCCTGCTCGCCGGCCAAGACGCCGGTCGAGGCGCCTGGCCGCACGGCCCTGAAGCTGGCCACCGACTGGAAGGCGCAGGCCGAGCTGGGCGGCTACTACCAGGCCCTGGCCACCGGCGAGTACAAGAAGCGCGGCCTCGACGTCACCCTGATCCAGGGCGGCCCCGGCGTGAACGTGCCCCAGCTGCTGGCCACCGGCGCGGTCGATGTCGGGGTCGGCTCCAACAGCTTCATCGTGCTGAACCTGGCCAAGGAGAAGATCCCGGTCAAAGCCGTCGCCGCCTTCATGGACAAGGACCCGCAGGTGCTGATCGCCCACCCGGGCCAGGGCGTCGAAAGCATCGCCGACATGAAGGGCCGCCCGATCCTGCTGTCGGACGCCTCGGTCACCGCCTTCTGGGTCTGGCTGAAGGCCAAGCACGGCTTCACCGACGACCAGGTGCGCAAGTACAACTACTCGACCGCCCCGTTCCTGGCCGACAAGCGGGTGATTCAGCAGGGCTACGCCACCTCCGAGCCCTATCTGATCGAGAAAGAGGCGGGGATGAAGCCGGCGGTGTTCCTGCTGGCCGACGACGGCTACCCGGCCTACGCCTCGTTCGCCCTGGTCCCCGACGCCCTGCTGGCCAAGAACCCGGCGGCGGTGAAGGCCTTCGTCGAGGCCACGGCGGCCGGCTGGACCTCCTACCTCTACGGCGACCCGGCCCCCGGCGACGCCCTGATCCGCAAGGACAATCCGGAGATGACCCAGGACCTGCTCGACCAGGCCCGCGAGAAGATGCGGTCCTACGGCATCGTCCCGCGCGTCAAGGTCGGCGACATGACCGACGCCCGCTGGGCCGAGTTCTTCAAGGTGGCCTCCGAACAGGGCGTCTACCCCAGGAACATGGACTACAAGAGCGCCTACTCGCTGGACTTCCTGCCGAAGTGAGGGCGGTGAAGCCCCCCTCCGGCCCTCTGGGCCACCTCCCCCAAGGGGGGAGGATTTGTAGATGCTCCCCCTCTGGGGGAGCTGTCGCGGAGCGACTGAGGGGGTTTCCTTGATCGCCTCTCTGAACCAGGTCGAGGTCGACTACCCCGGTCGCGGCCGGGCGCTCGGCCCCATCGACCTGTCGCTGGACTCCGGCGAGATCGTCGCCCTGGTCGGCCCCTCCGGCTGCGGCAAGTCCACGGCCCTGCGGCTGCTGGCCGGGCTGGAGCCGCCGACCCGTGGAACCGTGACCCGCGCCGCCGGCCGGGGCGAGACCTCGGTGGTGTTCCAGGCCCCGACCCTGGCGCCGTGGATGAGCGCGGCGGCCAATGTCGCCCTGCCGCTGGAGCTGGCCGGAACGCCCGCGCGGGAGGCTCGCGCCCAGGCGATCGAAGCGCTGGGCAAGGTCGGGCTGGCCGGCGCCGAAGCCGCCCGCCCCGCCCAGCTCTCCGGCGGCATGGCCATGCGCGCCTCGCTGGCCCGCGCCCTGGTCACCCGCCCCCGCCTGCTGCTGCTGGACGAGCCGTTCGCGGCCCTGGACGAGATCACCCGCCGGGCCCTGGCCGACGACGTCCTGGCCCTGGTCGGCGAGTTGTCGCCGGCCGTGGTCTTCGTCACCCATAATGTCGAGGAGGCCGTCTACATGGCGGGGCGCGTGGTGGTGATGAGCCCCGGTCCCGCTCGCATCGCCGGCGAGATCATCGTGGACGGCCCCACGGTGCGCCCGCCGGGTTTCCGCGCCACGGCCGCGTTCCGCGAGACGGCGGAGGCGGTGTCGCGGGTGCTGGCCAGCAGCGGCGGAAGGGCGGCGGCATGACCCGCCTCCTTGCCCCCTTCATCCTCATCGTCCTGCTGCTGGGCGCCTGGGAGCTGGCTTGCCGCGTGCTGGGCGTGCCGGTCTATCTGCTGCCCACGCCCTCGGCGATCGGCGTCGCCCTGGCCCAGGGCTGGCCGGTGCTGCTGGCCAGCGCCTGGAACACCCTGTCGACCGCCCTGATCGGCCTGGCCGCCGCCAGCCTGACCGCCTGCGGCCTGGCCCTGCTGGTCAGCCTCAATCCCACGCTGGAGGACGCCGTGCGGCCGGTGGCCGTCACCCTGCAGGTCACGCCCCTGGTGGCCATCGGACCGCTGATGACCATCTGGGCCGGCATCGAGCATCCGCAGCGGGCGGTGGTCGCCCTGGCCGCCGTCGCCGCCTTCTTCCCGATCTTCTCGGGGGCCCTGACCGGCCTCAAGGCGGTGGATCCCGACCTGGCCCGACTGTTCGACCTCTATGGCGCGCGCCGGGTCCAGCGCCTGTGGCGGCTGCGCCTGCCCTCGGCCGTCCCCGCCCTGCTGGAGGGCCACAAGGTGGCGGCCGGCCTGGCGGTGGTCGGGGCGGTGGTCGCCGAGTTCGTGGCCGGTTCGGGCGGCAGCCAGGGCCTGGCCTGGCGGATCCTGGAATCGTCCACCCGCCTGCAGACCGCGCGGGTGTTCGCCGCCCTGGCCATGCTGGCGATCCTGGGCGTGGCCCTGCACGCGCTCATGACCCTGGCCGAGCGCCGCCTGCTGGCCTGGTGGCGCGGGCGATAGGCCTTGGCCTCCTGAAGTCGTGTCGCGTTAGGCCAAGGTTAAGCGGACTTGCGTATGAATCGAGGGACCCCGCTCTCTTCCGGATCGGTTCATGCGTCTCGCCGTCGTCCTTGCCGTGCTGATCAGCGTCGCCGCCCAGGCGCACGCCGAGGACTCGCGCGCTCGGGGCCCGCGCGAAAGCCGCTACGGTCCGACCACCCCGCGCCAGGCGGCCGTCGCCGTCGCGGCGGCGACCGTCCGCTACGACGGCCCCATGCTGGGCTGGGCCGGCAAGCGACAGGCCTCGCCCGTCCTTCCCGAACCGCAAGCCTCAGCGCCGACGCGACCGACGCCGATCGCCGGTTGGGCCGGCTATCAGGCCACGCCCGCCCCGTCCGCCTACGCGTCGCCGCCCCTGTCGGCCGCCCCGCCGACCAGCCTGTACGCCGCACCGCGCGCCGCCCAGCCGACCGCGCCGCAACCGGTCGCAACCCGGCCGTCGCCGGCGGCCAACACCCCGGCGCCGACCGTCGACTGGTCCAACTACCGCAGCTCCCGCGTCGCGGCCGCCCCTTCGACCAACGCACCGGCGCCCGCCCCCCTCCAGGCCCAGCCGGCTGTTCGCCAGCCCGTCGCGGCGACGCCGCCGCCCCAGCCTCGGCAGGTCGCCGCCGTCAACACCGGCGCGGCCGGCGCGCGGTTCTATTCGGTCGGCCGTGAGTATGGCCTGACGCCCGACGTCATCCCGCCCGCGGGTCCCGACACCCGCGTGCTGATCACCGCCGGCGAGCCGCCGCCGGAAGCCAAGGACGCCGTCCCCCAGCACGGCTCGGCCGATTGGCTGGCGGCCGGCGTGAACGGCGACAGCGACGACGACGACAGCAGCGCGGCCCGCCGCGCCAAGACCCGGGACCAGGCCCTTTGATCCAATCGCGTCTTCACGACCTCATCGCCCTGGCCGATGAGCCTTCAAGCTCGCGTCGGCGCGAGCTGCTGCGTGGCGTCACCGACCTGTTCTTCGCCGGCGAAAACCACGGCGACGTCGAGATGGGCCTGTTCGACGACGTCCTGGGCCAGCTGGCCGGCGAGATGGAAGAGGCCGTCAGGATCGAGCTGGCCGAGCGGCTGGGCGCGACCGCCAACGCGCCGCCCGCCCTGACCCGCGCCCTGGCCAGCGACAGCATCGCCGTCGCCCGCCCGATCCTGCAGGGCGCGCCGCAGCTCAGCGAAGCCGACCTGCTGCACGTGGCCCGCACCCAGGGCCAGGACCACCTGCGCGCCATCTCGCAACGGCCGACCGTGCCCGCCATCGTCTCGGACGCCATCGTCGAACGCGGCGACGACACCACCCTGGGCGTGCTGCTGCGCAACGAGGGCGCGGTGCTGTCGCGCGAAGCCCACGAGGCGGCGGTGGATCGCGCCGCGGCCAATCCCGAGCTGCACGAGGCGGTGATCGACCGCCAGGCCCTGCCCATCGACCTGCTCAACGAGATGTACTTCGTGGCCGAGGCGCGGCTGCGCGACCGGATCATGGAGCGCAACGCCCATGTCGATCCGGCCACCCTGGAAGCGGCCCTGAAGGCCGGCCGCAACCGCGTCGCCGCCCGCGACGGCGCCCTGCCTCCGGACTACGACGCGGCGGTCGCGGCGGTCGTGGCGATGAAGACCCGCGGCGCGGTCACGCCCCAGGCCCTGGTCTCGATGCTGCGCGCCAACAAGACCACCCAGTTCCTGGTGGCCCTGGCCGAACTGGCCGATGTCGACTTCCACACGGCCCGCAAGATCATCGAGCGCCGCGAGATCGACGCCTTGGCGGTGGTCTGCCGGGCCGCCGACTTCGACCGCGCCCTGTTCCTGACCTTCGCCCTGCTGATCCTCGACCCCAACGACAACGCCATGGGCAAGGCCAAGAGTTATGGCGAACTCTACGCCGCCCTGCCCCGCGACGCCGCCCTGCGCACCCTCCGCTTCTGGCGCATGCGCCGCACCACGGGCGACATGGCGGCCGCCTAGCGCGGACGACCGAACCGCGACAGGACCCAGCCGAAACCCAGGCCGCCCAGCACCGTCAGCGGCAAGGTCATCCAGGCCGGACCGGGCTGGCCCAGCCACCACAGGCGCGCGGCCAGCAGGCCCCAGATGATGAACGCCCAGACCGCGCCGCCGACCGCCCAGGGATGGGCGTCCATCCAGCCCCGCACGCCAGACCGGACCGGCGCCGGTTCGCCGCCGACTCGGCGGCCACGTCGGGACATGCCGCGCAGGCCGATGACGGCGACGAGCAGATAGAGCAGCAGGTAGATCACCCGCGAGAGGTCTTCGCCGCTGAAACCCTGGTCCATGCCGTCCCCGAAAACGCGTCGCGGCGACAAGGCTAGGCCTTGTCGCCGCGAAGGTCGAGCCAGGGTCGAGCTGGTTCAACGGATGCGGATGCGGACCGGCACGTCGATGAACGAACCGGCGCGGCTCTTGCCGTCGGGGCCCATCAGGTCGACCTGGAACTGCGAGGCCATCGACAGGGCCGCCTGGCCGACGCCCAGCTCGGCCGGGGTCTCGCTTTGCACCGAACAGGCGGTCAGGCCGCCGTCGCGCTTGACCATGCAGCTGAGGATCGCTTCGGCGATTTGCGGCGTCGTGTCCTTGATCTGCGTCATGGCCGGCTGAGCCTGCTGGCTGGGCGCGGGAACGAGCGAAACGGCGGCGGCGGCGAGCAACGAAGCAATCACGAAATCTTCCCTACTGTCTTGGGCCTGGCCCCTTCCGGGGTCGGCCAGTTTCATTCTGGGTCAGGCGTGGTGCGCCTGTTTGACGCGCTGCAACCCCTGGGCCGCCAGGTCGGTCAGCGACCGCAGGCCCAGTTCGGCGAACACGTCGAAGGCGCTGGCCAGGGCCATCGCAGCCCTATCCAAACGGCCGTCGTCGCGGCCGGTGATCTCGACCCGGGCCTCATAGAGGCGGGCCAGGTTCATCTGCACCACCGCCCAGGCGGCCGGATCGCGGGCGCCTGGGGCCGAGGCCAGCTCGGCCTTGAAGGCCATCTCGGCGGCGTCCAGCACCGCCAGGTCGGCGGTCAGCTCGGCGCAGCGGGCCAGGCTGAGGGCGCGGTTGTTGGCGACCACGGCGCGCAGGGCCAGGGCCGGCTGGGTCTTGAGGATGTGCGAGGCGCGGTCGTAGCAGGTGACCGCCCGCTCGAAGCAGCGCTCCGAGGTCGTCGCCTCGCCCATGGCCTGCAGGCCGGCCCCGAGCGCCGCCTGGGCGCGGGCCCAGTCCATCGGGCTGTGATCGGCGGTGACCGGCTCCAGCGCCGCGGCCAGGGCCTCGACGCCGTCGGCGATGTGGTTGATCTCGCCGTCCAGCTCGCCCAGCTGCACCAGGGCCGCGCCGCGCAGGGACTCCAGCCGCGACCAGGCCAGGGGTTCGAAATCGGGATCCAGCGCCGCCTCGGCGGTCTTGGCCTCTTCGAGGGCGACCTCGGTCAGGGCGCGGTCCTTGAGGCGGGCGGCGCAGGACAGCAGCAGCTCGACGCGGGCGGCGCGCTGGTCGGCCAGCAGCAGGCGCGAGGCGCCGCCCTTGACGCGACGGGCGGCGGCCAGGCCGCGCAGGGGCGATTCAAAGGCCTGGGCGGCGGCCAGGGCGCGGTCGAGGTTGTTCTCGCCCAGGGCGACGCGGCCTTCCAGCCCGGCCAGCAGGGCCTCGGCCATGGCGCAGCGCTGGCCCGGCGCGGTCTTGGCCAGGGTCAGGGTGGCGCCGGCGGCGGCGTGCAGCCCCTCGTCGCCGAACAGGTCGGCGCCCAGCACCGCCAGGGTGGCCTGCTCGCAGCGGGCGGCGGCCAGGCATTCGACGCGGCGTTCGGTCTCGAAGATCTTGGCGGCGGCCTCGGCCTGGGCCGCGCCCTTGCGCAGGGCGGCGGCGTCGCCGGAGCGGCGGGCCAGTTCGCGCCAGACCACGGCGGCCTCCAGCAGGCGGCGACCGCGATCCTTGGCCCCGATGCGCCCGGCGGCGACGTCGGCCGAACGGGCTTCATTGACCAGCAGGCGCAGGTCCAGCAGTTCCAGCAGCGAGGTGTCGCCGCCGGTCAGTCCGTCTCTATGCGCGGCGGCCCTGGCGGGGGCCCCGGCGTCGACTCCGAAGAGTCTTTTCAGGTCACGACCGAACTCGAACATCGCTGCCACACTCCGGACACGGAACGTCCCATGCCGGGACGCCCGGCAAGGGTTCAACGCTCGAATAGCAAAGCCGGAGCCAACGCGTTTAACAAGTCGTTAACAGACCCTAAGGTGGCGTTAACCATAAATATTTCGTGTGTGTTTACACTTCGTTCCCAAATGACCACGAAAACAGGGTTTTTGCCCCGATATGGCACACTTCTTGCTTACTGCATCTTGATGAGAAAGCCGGCGCGCAGGCCGAAATTAGAACATTGTTCACCGAAGTGAAAATGACGTTAACCATGGTTTTTAAGATCGGGTTTACTTTTCGTTCCGCCCCGATCCCGGCCGAGTTCCGGTTTCGCGGCGCCTAGAGGCCGTAGCCGCGCGCCATGGCGGCGGCCAGGGCCGGGATCAGGGCGAAGACCAGGACCTCCAGCAACAGCACCCGGCGGGCCGCCGCCACCTCCCCGGCCGGCGGCGTGAAGTCCGCCTCGGCCTTGGCCCGCTTGCGCCAGCGCAGGATCAGGACCGTCGGCGCGATCGACAGCAGGCCGACCACCGCGAAGGCGCCGATCTTGGCCCAGAACACCGGATTTCCCAGGTAGAAGGCCGCCCCCTTGCCGCCGAAGAACACCCGCGCGAACCCGACCACCAGGATCAGCCCCGCCGTCGCCCCGTAGCCGGCGTCCAGCCCGCCCAGGGTCTTGAGCGCCGCCCCGCCGACGCCCGGTCGGACCAGGGCCAGCTCGGCCGCCAGCAGCCCGGCCAGCGAAAAGACCAGCAGGTGGTGCAGGATGGCGAGGACGAGATCCAGCATGACGGGCTCCGACTCAGCGGGCGCGGCGCGCGCCGAGCGGAAGATGCCTCGCCGAACGGCGTTCGTCACGCGCCCCTCTGGCCACCTCCAAACCCCTGGCCTAGACAGGGACCATGACCGCCAAGATCGACCTGTGGACCGCCGCCCTCTGCAAGCCCGACCCCGGCTATGGCGGCTGGGCCCGTGTGCGCCGCGACGCCGACGGAACCCTGGCCGGCGCGGCCGGTGGCGAGCGCCGGGTCAGCGGCCCGCGCATGGTGCTGGCCGGCCTGGTCGACGCCCTGACGGCCCTGGGCGACCTGTCGCCCGACGCGGCCGTGACCCTGCGCTTCGCCGACCCGGCTCTAGCCGCCGAACTGGTGGCCAGCGACGGCGCCTACGCCCTGGCCGAACCCGAGGCCTGGGCGACGGCGCGCCGGCTGCTGGCCGCCCGGCCGCTGCTGACCCTGGCGCCGCTGGCCGAAACGACGCCCGCCGCCGGCTTCCTGAAAGCCTGGGCCGATTTCGGCCTCGACACCGCCAAGACCCGCGGGACGTTCAGGGCCGCGATCCCCCGGCCGAACCTGCTGAAGTTCCCGGGCTAGGACGAGGCAAGTCGCTTGCCATAAAAAATTACAAACGTAGACTAACCTTGGACACAGTCTGAGGCGGGGCGATCGATGAAACTCCTGGCGATCGTGCTGGCCGCGGCCGCGATGAGCCTATTCGCCGGCCAAGCCGAGGCGATGATGCCGCTCCAGATCCCCACCTATGACGAGGTCATCGTCCCCGCCGGGGTCGCCGAATACAAGGAAGCTGCGACGGTGGCCGTGGTCCGCCCGCATCGTGCCTGGACGCCGCCCTGCGTGCTCGTCCGCCTGGCCCTGTTCTTCCGCGACGTCTTTCCCGCTGAATGGCCGAACGCCGACGTCTGCGGGCCCCGCGAGCGCAGTCGTCGCTACAGTTTCGAGACCCTCGAACCGCTCAAGGGCGCGCCGCCCTCCAGCTTTCCGGCCATTCTGGGCTATCACTATCCGCTCGACCCCGATTTCATGCGCAAGACCCGGCCCGACCTGTGGGGCATGATGTTCGACGCCGACGCCAAGCGCGCCGCCAAGCTGCACGCAGGCTTCTCGTTCCTGCATCGCGGCTGGCTGGTCGATCGCGACCTCGACATCGAAGCGCCCTTCGACCGGCCCCGGGTCAGCGACGGGCGCATCAGCTATGCCGTTCTCGATCCTGATCTCGACTATGTCGTCTTTCGCGACGCCGAAGGGCATGTCCAGCACTGGGAGGCGGTTCTGCGAAACGGCGCGGACAAGGACCTGCTGGTCGATCGATTGCGCCGGCTGAAGCGCGGCGAAACCGACGTCCGCCTCACGGTCGCACCGAGCGACCTCTTTCCCCGCTTCATGGATGCGGCGATCTACGACGCCAGCAACTGCAAGCCCCGACTGGTCGGCGGCGGCAAGCTCAAGGCCCTGGACGACCACGTCCGCGAGGCTTTCAGCTTTCCTGGTCTGGCGGGACCGGCGCGGTGTCATCCAACACCCCAGACCCAACTCTTCCTGGCTCTAGCGGCCGATCCGGCAACGCCTGACAGCCTTTCCTTCGACGAGCATGGCGCGGCGGTGCGGCTGCTACCGATCATCGACGGCAAGATTCGGCCAAGCGACCTGGTCACCCAACTCAGGATCTTTCCCGATACGCCGATCCCGGTCGAGCAGGTGATCGCCTGGGTCGGCACGGGTCCTGGTTCCGAGGACTACTGGCTCGGCGGCCGCCCCCAGGATCCGCCGTTACGCCTGGCCGGGCGATAGGTCTATCATCGCCCCGCCACGATCAGGTCGGCCGTCGCCACGTTGCAGGCGAAGGGGATGTCGGCCAGGGTCGCCATGCGGATCAGCGCCTTGACGTCGACGTCGTGTGGCTGGGGCGACAGCGGATCGACGAAGAACACCAGCATGTCCAGCAGCCCTTCGGCCAGCAGCGCGCCCAGTTGCTGGTCGCCGCCCAGCGGTCCGCTCTTCAGCCGGGTCAGGGCCAGGTCCGGCAAGGCCTCGAGGATCCGTCCGCCGGTGGTGCCGGTGGCGTAGAGCCGGTGCCGGCCCAGGAACGCCTGGTGCGCCACGGCCCATTCGACCAGGGCGGCCTTCTTGTCGTCGTGGGCGACCAGGCCGATGGCGAGGGGGGCGGCGGGCATGGGCGGGCTCCGGAATCGACGAGGGGACACACTCATTTCGCGGCCGCGCCGGAATGACAAGGGCGCGCGCCGCCGTCGGCGCTGGCGACCGTGGGGCAGGCCTGCCCTCGGCGTGGGCAGGGACGCCGCGTCGGCCCCATCAGCCGCGCGAGGCCTTGCGCGCCGAGGCCGCGAGGATTGTGCTGGCCTTCGCCGAGCCTGTCTGGCCGGCATGGGACAGGCTCCGAGACGGGGATGACGATGGACACGCACAAGTCGAACAGGCTGACCCTGGGGCGCCGGTCGTTTCTGGGGGCCGCCGCGCTGGCCGCCGCGACGCCGATCCTGACCGAGGCCCACCTGGCCCAGGCGGCCCAGACGACCTCCCCGACCGGGGCCGCTCCCCCCTCCGGCATGGCCCTGCACGGCCAGAGCCCCAACGCCCCGCCGCCCGGCGCGGTGCTGATCAACGCCAACGAAAACCCGCTGGGCCCGTCCAAGGCGGCCTGCGACGCGATCGCCCGCGTGGCCCCGTTGGGCGGGCGCTACGACCGCAACGGCGAGACGGCGATGCTGGTCTCGGTCTTCGCGGCCCAGAACGGGCTCAAGGAAGACCACATCGCCGTCTATGCCGGCTCGTCCGAACCGCTGCACTACGCCGTCCTCGCCTTCACCTCACCCAGCCGCAGCTTCGTCACCGCCGATCCCTCCTACGAGGCCGGCATGCGCGCGGCGATGACCAGCCAGGCCAAGGTGGTCAAGGTCCCGCTCACCGCCGGCTACGCCCACGACGTCAAGGCCATGGTCGCCGCCGATCCGCAGGCCGGGATCATCTATATCTGCAACCCCAACAACCCCACCGGCACGGTGACGACCAAGCAGGACATCGCCTGGGCGCTGGACAACAAGCCCGCCGGGTCGATCCTGCTGGTCGATGAGGCCTATATCCACCTGTCCGACGCCGGGGACGCCCTCGACCTGGTGGCCGCCGGCAAGGACCTGATCGTCCTGCGGACCTTCTCCAAGATCTACGGCATGGCCGGCATCCGCTGCGGCTTCGCGGTGGGACGGCCCGACCTGCTGGCCAAGCTGACCCCGTTCGGCCAGAACGCCATGCCGATCACCGGCTCGGCGGCGGCGCGCGCCTCGCTGGAGGACCCCACCCTGGTCCCGACCCGCAAGACGCTCATCGGCGACACCCGGCGCGACACCCTGGCCTGGCTGAAGGCCAACAATTACAAGGTCATCGGCGACCCGCAGACCAACTGCTTCATGATCGACACCGGCCGCGACGGCAAATCGGTGATCGCGGCGATGAAGGCCCAGAACGTCTATATCGGCCGCACCTGGCCGATCTGGCCCAACGCCGTGCGCGTCTCGGTCGGCACGCCGCAGGAAATGGCGGCGTTCAAGACGGCGTTCAAGGCGGTGATGGACAGCAAGGCGGTGGCGGTCGAAACGCACGATCGCGGCGATCACCGAGTTGACCTCGGAGACTACGCCTAGCTGTAAGGCGGATCGAAATAGGGCCTCGCGTTCATTTGCTGGCGGCTTGAACGGCTGCCGACACACTCGACAATGAGTATTGCGCCCCTATTTCGATTTCTCTTGGAACGGCTGCTGACGCACTCGATTGTCGCGCCTCACGCCAGGGGTTCACACGGCGGCGACCTGGCGACAACTTTTCATAGTTGCAACTTGGCCTAGTGCTCTCGTAGACGTGGCGCTCTCGTAAAAGGGGCCCGTCGATCGGGGAGGCGCACTTTAATGTTGGGTGGTAGTGAGCGCGGGCGCGTCGCGGTGCTGGGCGGCGGCTTCCAAGGCGTTTGTTGTGCGCTCGAATTGGCTCGGCGGGGCTGGGACGTCCGCCTGATTGAAAAACGCCCCGACGTGCTGACTCAAGCGGGGATCCAGAACGAAGGGAAGCTGCACCTAGGCTTCATCTTCTCCAACGACACCTCGTTCCGGAGCGCGGAGACCATGTTGCGCGGCGCGCTGTCTTTCGCGCGCCATCTGCGACGCTGGTTGGACAACGGGATCGACCAACTCGGCGCCAGCACGCCGTTCCGGTACGGCGTCCATCGAGACAGCCTCGTGTCGGCCGACGAGCTGGAGGCGCGCTACCGCAAGATCACCGGCCTGGCCCGGACGCTGGCGGGTGGGGGGAGCGTCGACCTGTTCGGCTCTGATCCGCGCGAGGACGTGCGCCGGCTCTCCGACAGCGTCGCGGGCGAAGACTTCGATCCCGCGATGTTGTCGGCGGTGTTCGCGACGCCGGAGATCGGGATCGACCCGGAAGCGCTGGGCGACCTGCTTCGCGCGCGCGTTCGCGCCGAGCCGCGGATCACCGTCGTGACGGACTGTCGGGCGGAGACGGTCGAGCCCGGGCCCGATCGCGTCGCGGTGCGCGTCAGCATGGACGGACGAACCGACACGGAAAGCTTCGACCACGTCCTGAACTGCACCTGGGAGGACATCGTTCGGCTGGATCAGACCGCGGGTCTCGAGCGGTCGACGCCCTGGATGTTTCGGATCAAGCATTTCCTGCGAGTCACGGCCGCGGAGGGCGCCACCCGGCGCATGCCGTCCGCTTCGTTCGTCCTGGGTCCGTTCGGCGATGTCGTCAACTACGGCGGCGGCGCCCTGCTCCTGTCCTGGTACCCGGCCGGCTGCCTCGGCAAGAGCGGCGACATCAGCCCGCCGCCCTGGCCGCGCGTCCTGGAAAGCGGCGATGCGGAAACCCTGGCGCGGGACATCCTGGACGGTCTCGGCCAGTTGATGCCGACGCTCGCGCGGGACGCGGAGGCTTTGCTCCCGCACGCGCGGCAGCGGGGAGGGATTATCTTCGCGTCGGGCGATACGGACGTCGACGATCCGGCCAGCAAGCTGCACGAGCGTCATGCGGTCGGGCGTCGCTCAGCCGGGCGATACCATTCCATCGACAACGGCAAATGGGTGCTCGGACCCATGGTCGCGGTCGAAACCGCGGATCACCTTGACGGGATCGCTCGATGAGTTCGGCCGGGCCGTTGGTCACCATCGGTGTCCCGATCTACCGCAGCGCGGACATGGTGGCCGAGACGCTGGACTCGATCCGGGCCCAGACGTTCACGCGGTACAGGGTGCTGATGTCGGTCGATGGCGGCGACCAGGAGAGCGCCGAGGTCGCGCGAGCCTATACGGACGACCCTCGGTTCGAGTTGCATGTGCACGAAACGCAGCTCGGCTGGACAGGCAACATCAACTGGTGCGCGGCCGCGGCGCGCACGCGCTACTTTCAATACTGGCAGCACGACGATCTCGCCGAGCCGGACTACATCGCCAATCTGTACCGTGTTCTGAAGAAACGCCCCGATGCGGCGGTCGCCTACTGCGACGTCCGATGGTTTCAGGAGGGTGATAGAATCACGGCCGAGGACAGCGTGGAGGGCGACGCCCTATCTCGGATCCACGAGATGATCGACCGGCCGCGCTGGACTCCGTTCCGAGGCCTGATCCGCACGGAGGCCGTTCGAAGGGCCGGCCCGCTGCGCACCCTGCCGCACAAGAGCGCGATGGAGGACCTGGTCTGGAACATCAAGCTTGGTGGGCATGGCGCCCTTCTGCGCGTTCCGGGAGCGATGTATCTCAAGCGAATTCACGCCAACAGCCTCAGCACCGATTGGAATCGCTGGTCGGACGAAACGCGCACGCGCGACGTCTGGATGGCGTTTGGATCGGGAGCCCTGCAGGCGATCTGGCCGCACGTCCGAACCCCCCAGGAACGTTGGCAAGCCCTCTTGCGCCTTTTCGAACGTCTCGCCCTGCCCGAGGCCGGCCGGTGGTCGTTCTATACCGCGGTGACCGCGACAGAGGCCCACTGCAGCATGTTCGTCGCCGAAGCTCTGTCGGTCTTCGAGAGGATCGGCGTGCCGACGCTGCGGTCTGACCTCGGGATCGAACTCGAACGCCTGACGGAGCGCTTGACCGATCGCCTCATGGGCGCCGCGCCCCGCGCTCGAACCTGGGCGTCTCTGGATTTGCTCAATGGCTGGCGGGACTTCGGCGCGCAGTACGCGACCACCGCCTACTGCATAGGTCAGGATGGCTGGGTCAGTCTGAAGGGTCAGATCAAGGGCGGCGACGCCACGGCGGGTACGCACCTCGCCTACCTTCCGCCCAATGCGGCGCCGGCCGAAGCACACCTGTTCCTGGCGCCGACATGGTCGGGCACCGCGCTCATCGGCGTCGACACCTCCGGAGCGGTTTACGCGCACACGCCGGCCGACGCGGTTTTCACCGTGCTGGATGGCATACGCTTCCCGGTGCGCTAGTCGGGCCTCAGGCCCCTCAAGCCACCGTGGTCAGCCGGAAATCGACATGCGCCGCGCCCCAGCTTTCCGCACGATGCTCTAGCCCCGTTCCTTCGTCCGGTCGAAGCGCACCTTCGGGAAGCGCTCGGCGACATAGCCGATCTCCCACGACGACTTGCCCAGGAACACCGGCTGGTCGTCGATGTCGTGGGCCATGGCCGAGCGGTGCTTGTTGGTGAAGTCCTCGACGTCGAGGCGGTCGCCGTTGACCCAGCGGGCCTCGGCGTAGGGGGCGTTCTCGAAGATCACGTCCAGGGCGTATTCGTTGGCCAGGCGGTCGGCCATGACCTCGAACTGCAGCTGGCCCACGGCCCCGACGATAAAGTCGGAGCTGCCGAGCATGGGCCGGAAGAGCTGGGTCACCCCTTCCTCGGCCAGGCCTTCCAGCGCCTTCTTCAGGTGCTTGGCCTTCAGCGGATCCTTGACCCGCACGCGGCGGAGGATTTCCGGGGCGAAGTTGGGCAGGCCGGCGAAGCGCAGCAGACCGCTCTCCGACAGGCTGTCGCCCACCCGCAGCACGCCGTGGTTGGGAATGCCGATCACGTCGCCGGCGAAGGCGTCCTCGGCCAGTTCGCGGTCGCTGGCGAAGAACATGATCGGCGCGTTGACGCTCATCGCCTTGCCGGTGTTCTGGGCCTTCAGCTTCATGCCGCGCGTGAAGCGGCCGCTGGTCAGGCGCAGGAAGGCGATGCGGTCGCGGTGGTTGGGGTCCATGTTGGCCTGGACCTTGAACACGAAGCCCGAGACCTCGCTGTCGCCCGGGGCCACGTGGGTGTCGACGCCGGCCTTGGCCACCTTGGCCGGATGCGGCGGCGGGGCGTAGGCGCCGATGCCGGCCAGCAGCTCGTTGACGCCGAAATGGCGCAGGGCCGAGCCGAAGAACACCGGGGTCATGTGGCCCTCGAGGAAGCTCTTCACGTCGAACGGCTTGGCGGCCTCGGAGACCAGCATAGCCCCCTCCTCCACCTCGGACAGCTCCTCGGGGTCGAGGTACTGGATGATGGCGTTTGACTTCAGCGACACGGCGGGCGGATGGCCCTCCTCGTCGGTCGAGCTCTTCTTGGCGTAGGGGATGAAGGTCTGAGCCCGCAGGTCCAGCATACCCTTGAACCGCCCGCCCGAACCGGCCGGCCAGAACAGCGGCGCGGGGTCGAGGGCCAGCTTGGACGACACCTCGTCCAGCAGCTCGAACGGGTCCTGGGCCTCGCGGTCCATCTTGTTGATGAAGGTGATGATCGGGATGTCGCGCAGGCGGCAGACCTCGAACAGCTTCAGGGTCTGGGGCTCGATGCCCTTGGCCGCGTCCAGCACCATGATCGCCGCGTCGGCCGCCGTCAGCGTGCGGTAGGTGTCTTCCGAGAAGTCCTCGTGGCCCGGAGTGTCGAGCAGGTTGAACATCAGGCCGTCGTGGTCGAACGTCATCACCGACGCCGACACCGAGATCCCGCGCTCGCGCTCGATCTTCATCCAGTCCGACTGGGTGCGACGCGCCGCGCCGCGGGCCCGCACCGCCCCGGCGGCGCGGATCGCCCCGCCGGCCAGCAGCAGGTTTTCCGTCAGGGTGGTCTTGCCGGCGTCGGGGTGGCTGATGATCGCGAAGGTGCGCCGACGCGCGGCCTCGAGGGCGAGAGAAGTGCTCATCAGCGGGGGTTAGCGTCCCAGGGCGAACTTGTCACCTTCCGTGGGCCTCGAAGGCCCGCCGGCGTGCCGGCGCGGCGCGAAAAATCCTCCCCCGGCGCGGGCGGCCGCGCCGGGGGAGGCAGGCTGGAGGGGACTCTAGAACGTCGCCGACAGGCGGGCGTAGTAGAGGCCGCCGTCGGTGTCGTAGGGGGCGTTGCGCGAGTAGATCAGGCCGCGCGAGGCCTGGAACGTCGCCTCGTCCGGATAGGTGTCGAACAGGTTCTCGGCCCCGACCGTCAGCTTGAAGTTCTCGTTCAGCTGGGCGCTGAGCGACAGGTCGACCAGGGCCTTGCCGCCGAACGTCTGGATCAGGTCGGCCGCGCCGTTGGCCTGGGCGTCGGTCCAGTCGCCCGAATAGCGAACGCGGACCATGCCGCTGTAGCGGTCCTTGGCGTAGTCGAAGGTCAGGTTGGCGGCGTTCTCCGGCAGGCCGTCCTCGATGTTGATGCGGGCCAGCTTGGAGACCTCGGTCAGCTTGGAGCGGGTGACCTTGCTGTCGTTCCAGTTCCAGGCGGCGGTGACGCCAGCCTTGCCGCCCCAGACATCGCCCTTCCACGACCCCACCACGTCGACGCCCTGGGTGCGGGTGTCGAACGAATTGGTGAAGTAGGAGACCGTGGTCAGCGAGTCGGCGCCGGGCACGCCGGCGGCGACCAGCTGCGCGCGCAGCGCCGGGGTCACCGTGAAGTTCGGCGACACGGCGAAGCGGTTGTCGACGTCGATGCGGTAGTAGTCGATCGAGCCGGTGAAGCCGCCCTGGCGGAAGACCGCGCCCACCGACAGGTTCTTGGACTCCTCGGGCTCCAGCGGCTTGCCGCCCAGCGCCACGGCGATGGGATTGACCGGCGACAGGCGGCCCGAGGTGAACAGCAGCAGGGTGGTGGTGTTGAGGCCCTGCGAGGTGCGGGTGTTGTTGATCTGGCCCGGGGTCGGGGCGCGGAAGCCCGTCGAGACCGCGCCGCGCAGGGCGAAGTTCGGCGTGAACTCGTAGCGCACGGCGATCTTGCCGTCGGTGGTCGAGCCGAACTCCGAGAAGTCCTCGTGGCGGATGGCGATGTCGGCGTCGAACTTGTCGGTGATCGGCAGGTCCAGGTCGACATAGCCGGCGTAGCTGGTCTGGTCCCACGACCCGGCCTGGCTGGGGGCGTAGCCGGGGAAGCCGTTGGAGCCGCTGGGCAGGCCGGCCGCGGCGCCGGGACCCACGTCCCACGAATAGCGGTCGCCGGCCTTGATCTCATAGGTTTCCTGGCGGGCTTCCAGACCCACCGCCAGGTTGGCCGGCTGGGCCAGGAACGACCAGGCGATCGGACGCGAGGCGTCGAAGTTCAGGGTCTTTTCTTCCTGGATCAGCGAGCCGGCGTCGAACGAGGTCGGCGAGGTCGGGCCGAACGAGGCGTTGATGCTGTTGTTGAGGAAGTAGTCGACGTCGTCGCGGCCGTAGCCGGCCGACAGGTCCCACGAGAAGCCCAGGGCGTCGCCGCGCAGGCCGGCGTTGAACGAACCGTTGGTCTCGTCCTGGCCGAACTTCGGCGAGAAGCCGGCCGGATAGAGGGTGTTCAGCGTCCAGCCGGGGAACAGCGGGCTGGCCCGGTACGAGGTGTCGGTCGCCGGGTTGCGCCAGTTGAAGTCGGTGGTTCCGGTCATGTCGCTGTAGGTGGCGAAGGCATAGGCCTCGACCGTGTCGGTGAGCGGCAGGACGGCGTTCAACGTCCCGCGCCAGACGGTGCGGTCGGGCTGGCCCCAGCGCTGCACCGGATTGGGCACGGCGATCGTCGGATTGGCGGCCTGGAAGGCGATGGCGTCCGGACGCTGGCGGGTGCGCGAGGTGGCCTGGGCGTCGGTATAGTCGAAGCTGGCGACGATCGAGCCGCCATTGCCCACGGCCAGGCCGTAGCGGGCGCCGATCTCGGTCTTGCGGCCGTCGCCTTCGTAATACTGGCCGGTCTGGGCATAGCCCGAGAAGCCGGTCTTCTGGGACAGGATGATGTTGATCACCCCGGCGATGGCGTCGGAGCCGTACTGGGCCGAGGCGCCGTCGCGCAGCACCTCGATGCGGTCGATGCCGCCGGTTCCCAGGCTGGCCAGGTCGACGCCCTGCTGGCCGCGGCCGCCCAGCACCGCCGAGCGGTGGCGGCGCTTGCCGTTGACCAGCACCAGGGTCTGGTCGGGCGACAGGCCGCGCAGGGTGGCGGGGCGGACGAAGGCCTGGCCGTCGGCGGCCGGCAGGCGCTGGACGTTGAACGACGGCGTCGTGGCCGCCAGCTTGTCCATGATCTCGTCGGAGACGGTGGCGCGCAGGGCGTCCTGGGTGACGACGTCGATGGGCGCCGTGGATTCGAAGGCCGTGCGATCCGTCCGCCGGGTGCCGGTGACCACCAGGGTCTCGATCTCGCTCGCCTCGCTGGCGGCGGGGTTGGCCTGGGCCTGGGCTTGGGCATGCGCCGGGACGCTGATCGCCATGGCGAGGGTCGCCCAGGCGGCGGAAGTCATCAGTCTCATGCGGAAATCCCCGTTTCACTCAAGCGGGGCTGTTAGGCCGGACCGATGTCGGGTGGACGACGGTGACGCGTCAGTTCCGTGAAGCTACGCCGACCGACGCTCTGCGAAAGTCCGCGAAGGCGCGGCGACCACAACCGTACCGGTGGTTCGAAACAGCTGTTTCAAGGCCCTAGGCAGAGTAGGGTTTTGGAGTCATGCTGCTGACATTGCGGACATGCCCCCGACAGAGGGGCGGCCGCGAACGAGGAAACGACAATGGCTATGGTTCACGATCCGCGCCACCAACGCGGAACCTGCACGCCCCAAGGCAACGCCCTGTGCTTTGGCGTCGCGATCGCCGGCCTGGTGTTGGCCGCGGTGGTGATGAGTTGGCTCTTCGGCCTGGTCAACCTGTTCTTCTAGCGACCGGACCGGGGCGAACGGACGCGAGGCGCGGCGGCTAGGCCGCCAGGCGCCGCCAGACCTGACGGTCGGCTTCCAGATTGCTGAGACCACCGGCCTTTTGGCGCTCGAACAGCGCGCCCATGATTTCCATGCTCAACTGGGCGTAGCGCACCTGCACCTGATCGACCAGGCAACCGCGCGACGGGGCGATGAACAGCGCCGCGTTGATCTCCGGGGTCTTGGCGATGATCAGGGCGGCCAGGCGCTGGGCCCTTTCCAGGTCCTTGTGGTGCAGCAACGGTTCGGCCGCGTACAGTTCCTGCCCCAGCTTGCTGACGTAGCTCAGCGACACCTTGGCGAACCGGTCGCGGGTGATCGGCGGGGCCAGTTCGGCCGCGTCGAGGCTGAGGACGACGTCATTGAGCAGGAACAGCATCGGAACCTTGGACAAGGCCTTGCGGCGGGTGGGAACGGCGCGGGGGAGGACCTGCGGCATCCTGCCGCGTCGAGCTTTCGTTCCGGTTTAGGAGCAGGGTTAACAACCCGGGAAATCACGGCGGCCAAGCGTCGCGGCCCACCTGTCCACACCCATTCGCCCGGCTTGCGCCCGATCAAGGTTTGGCCACGGCCGCCGGCGCACCATTTGCGGACCTGAACGTTTTCATCGAAGACCGCCCCATGACAGACCAGCCCTCCCCCGCCCAGCCCTTCACCGAGAGCCAGATCGACCGGCTGGTCGAGGACTTCTACGCGAAGGTTCGCCTGGATCCGCAGCTGGGACCGGTGTTCGAGCGGGCGATGGGCGCGGACGGCTGGCCCGCGCACCTGGCGGTCCTCAAGGTCTTCTGGTCGTCGGTGCTGCGGCGCACCGGCCAGTACAAGGGCTCGCCCATGGCCGTGCACGCCAGGGTCCCGGACCTGACCGAGGACCTGTTCGCGACCTGGCTGGCCCTGTTCCACGCCACCTGCGCCGAGGTGTTCGACGCCGAACGCGCCCGCCAGGCCGGCGCGGCGGCCGAACGCATCGCCCGCAGCCTGAAGCTTGGCCTGTTCTTCCGGCCGGAGCAGTTCGCTTGAACCGGGCGGAGATCGCCGTCGCCCTGCGCGACACCGGCTTCTGCCGCGCCCTGCCCGCCGACACCGACGCCCTGCTGGGACCGGCGGCCGTGGCCGGCTGGGACGCCTTCGCCGACAGCTGGAACGACCTGGGGCTGGACCGCTTCATGGCCGACGGCGGCCGCTATCGGCGCCGGCGGTTCGCGGCCTTTTCCGCCTCGGCCGACGGCGTGGTCTGCAAGCCGCACCAGCCGCACTACCAGAGCCGCGACTACAACGGCCTGAACGGCGGGGTGCAGCGCTGGTTCGAACCGATCCTCGACACGGTCGCCGAGCATCCCCTGACGCAGGGCGTGCTGCGCGAGGGGCTGGCGCTGTTCCAGCCGCTGACCGTCGACCCGCCCAGGGCCTGGCACGTCGAGCTGCACCAGTTCCGCATCGAGGCCGGCGACGGCGAGGCCGGCCTGCCGACCCCGGAAGGCGCGCACCGCGACGGCGTCGACTGGGTGATCGTCATGCTGGTCAACCGCCACAATGTGGCCAGCGGAATCACCGACATCTTCGCGACCGACGGCGCGCGGTTGGGCGCCTTTACCCTGGAGCAACCTCGCGACACGGTTTTCCTCGACGATCATCGCGTGCTGCATGGGGTGACGGCGATCCGTCCCCTGAAGCCGGGTGCTCCGGCCCGGCGCGACGTGCTGGTGGCGACTTTCCGGCGCGAATGAGCTCACGCCAGGGTTGCCGCGACCGTATGTCACACCCTTGCGCCACCCACCCCATGCCACGTTCGCCGCCGAGCGTTCACGAGTCCCTGCCCGATGACGAATCCAGAGCTTCCGCCCGCGTCTGGACCGGTTGAGAGCCCCGCCGAGGCCGGGGCCAACCGGACGGTATTCTCCGCGACCATGGCGGACGCCGTGCCGATCCTGATCGGCTATCTCGACCGCCAGGAGCGCTATCGTTTCGTCAATCGGGCTTACGAGGACTGGTTCGGCGTCGCCCGCGCCGACATCGAGGGCCGTACCCTGATCGAGGTGATGGGCGAGGCCGGCTACGCGCGGGTCAAGCACCACGTGGCCCGCGCCCTGGGCGGCGAGCGCCTGACCTTCGAGGGCGAGGTGCCCTATCGCGGCGCCGGCCTGCGCCACATCGAGGCGCAGTACGTGCCCGACATCGCGGCCGGAGGCGTGGTCCTCGGCTACTACGTGCTGGTCAGCGACATTTCCGACCGCAAGCGCGCCGAGGCCGAGGTGGCGCGGCTGCTGGAGCGCGAGCGCCGGCGGGCCCTGATGCTCGACCTGGCCCGCCGCCTGCGCGAGGAACCCGATCCCGACATCATCCTGGTCAAGGCCTGCGAGGCCCTGGGCGTGCAGCTTGGCGCCGCGCAGGTGGGCTACGGCGTGCTCGACCCCAGCGCCACCTATGTGGAGATCGTCGGCGAATGGGTCCAGGCCGGCGCGCCCTCGCTGATGGGCAGCCGTCATGTCCTCGACGACTTCGGCCTGGACATGGCCGACCAGATGCGGGCCGGCCAGCAGATGGTGATCCGCGACGTCGACGCCGATCCCCGCACCACCCAGGCCGCCGCCATCGGCGCCTATGCCCCGCTGGACGTCCGCGCCTTCGTGGCCTTCCCATTGGTCAAGGCCGGGCGGCTGACCGTCTATCTCTACGTGGCGCAGAACACCGCGCGGGACTGGACGGTCGAGGACGTGGCGTTCATCGGCGAGGTGGCCGACCTGACCTGGACCGCCAGCGAACGGGCGCGCGCCGACGCCGCCCTTCGGCGGGCCGAGGAGACCGAACGCCTGCTGATCCGCGAGATCGACCACCGGGCCAAGAACGTGCTGGCCGTGGTCCAGTCCCTGGCCCAGTTGACGCCCTTCGTGGACAAGAAGCAGTACGTCACCGCGCTTTCCGGACGGATCGGGTCCCTGGCCCGCTCGCACAGCCTGCTGTCGGGCAGCCGCTGGAGCGGCGCGCGTCTCGACGTGCTGCTGCATCAGGAACTGGAGCCCTACGGCGCCGAGAGCGACAGCCGGCTGATGATCGGCGGACCACCGGTGCTGATCCAGGCCGAGGCCGCCCAGTCCCTGGGTCTGGTGATCCACGAACTGGCCACCAACGCCAGCAAGTACGGGGCGCTGTCGACCGGGGCCGGCATGCTGGAGGTCGATTGGCATTGGGAGCCGGACCGCCGCCTGGTCCTGACCTGGCGCGAAACCGGCGGCCCGCCGACCGCCCCGCCCAAGCGCCAGGGCTTCGGCGCCACCCTGATCGCCAACGCCGGTCGCCAGGTGGGCGCCAGGATCGAGCACGACTGGCTGGCCGAGGGCCTGGTCTGCCGCATCGCGCTGGACCGGGGCGCGACCCCCTATTTCGGCAATCCGCCCCGAACCCAGGCCGCCGACGCCCTGACCGGCGACGAAACCCGCGCGCTGCGGGGCCAGCGGGTGCTGGTCGTCGAGGACGAGGCGTTGGTGGCCATGGAACTGGCCCAGATCCTCACCGCAGCCGGCGCCGAGGTGATCGGACCGGTCGGCGACGTCGAGGACGCCCTGGCCCTGGTCGAGGCCGGCGGCATCGACCGCGCCCTGCTGGACGTCAACCTGGCCGGCCGGCTGGTCACGCCCGTGGCCAGCGCCCTGAGCCGCAGGTCGATCCCGTTCATCTACCTGACCGGCTACCAGGAGCCGGATGTCGACAGCGGCCTGGTGCTGCGCAAGCCGGCCAATGCGGCGACGCTGCTGGGCGCGCTCGCCAACCAGGTGGCGGCGGCGCTCTGAACTCCCAAGACACGGTTGTCAGCCCGGATCGGCTTCCACCGGCTCCGTCAGGAAATGCCGGCCCTCGCGGTCCTCGATCTCGATCACCCAGATGTCGGGGTCGATCCGCGCGGCGCGTTCGGCATAGGCGTCGAGGTCCGGCTCGAAGGCCGAGCGCACCGGCTGCATCCAGAACCGCTCGCCGTCGCCGCGCATCGCCTCGCTGTAGAGCCGCGCGACGTTGGACCGGCGGTCCACGGCCTTGACCAGCACCGCCCCGGCCCGCGGGTCGCCCTTGCGCGCGACCATGGCGAAGGCGCCGCCCAGTTCGGCGCGGCGGATCAGAGCCCCGACCCAGATATCCGTCGAAAGTAGCATCGCTAACTGAACCGCAACCTCGGGCCCCTAGAGTGCCCCTGAAACCGCTCTCGCAGAATACGAGAAAATGACGTCAAGAAAGACCTTTGGGGTCGTGACGGCGCGGTGGCCAGGGATTTTCGCTTCGATCGCCATTCTCGGCGTGTCGGGCCCGTCCCACGCCGCCACGGCCGCCGACCAGCTCTACGAACGCACGCTGATGACCTCGGCCGACGCCCGCTGCCGGCTGTTCAAGCCGGCGGTCGGCTCGGCCCTGGACGCCGCCCGCGCCCAGGCGCGCGGCGCCACCCTGCGTTCCGGCGTCAGCCAGAACGAGGTCACGGCCCTTGAAGCCCGCGCCCACGCCAAGGCCGGCGCGGCGTCCTGCGGGTCCAAGGACCTGACCACCGCCGCCGATCGCGTGCGCAAGGCCTTCGACGGCTACTCCACCATGCTGCGCATGGCCTATCCCGGCGATCGCGCGACCTGGCAGGCCGACCGTTCGGTCTCGGCCACCATCGCGGTCTGGCGGCTGTCGCAGCCGTCCAGCTTCGGCCGCGACCGGCTGGTGTTTGGCCTGTCGGGACGCGCCAACGACATGCTGGCCGTCGCCAACTTCGCCGACAACGCCCAGCCCTACGCCGCGCGCCTGGTGCTGCGCGACACCCTGCGCACCCAGGGCCCCTATCTGAACGCCCGCAACGCCAAGGGCCTGGCCGCCAACGCCGCGCCGCGCAACGCCAGCCGGGTGTTCGGGGCCGAGACCCGCGACGACGCCCCCCTCACCCTGCTGCCGACCGGCGCCAAGACCGGCCTGTCGTTCCGCTTCCCGCGCGAGGCCGGCGACGCGCTCAGCCGGCTCGATCCGCGCGAGGCGGCGACGGTGGAGTTCGTGTTCACCAGCCGCTCGGGGCAGGACGTGGTCCGGCGGGCCTATGTGGAGGTGGGGGACTTCGCGGCGGGACGGGCGTTCCTGCGGTAGGCGCCTGCGCGGCGAACACTTGCCCCCTACGGGCCTTCGGCCGTCTTCCCCCAGAGGGGGAAGAGTTTCGCGCTCCAGGCTCCGCCCCCTATGGGGGCGGACACACCGCGAAGCGGTCAGGTGGGGGCAAGTCCGGACCTAACGCGGCGGCGCGAACTTGATCACGTTCGGCCCTAGAAACGGATCTTCCGGTTCAGCCTCCGGGGCCGGCTCCAGCAGCGGCGGCGCCATCGGCGGCTGTAGGGCCTTGATCAGCACCGGCATCCGCACCGAGACGCTGGTGCCCGCGCCCAGGCGGCTTTCGATGTTCATCTCGCCGCCGTGCAGCCTGGCGAAGGCCCGCACCAGGGAGAGCCCCAGGCCTGTGCCCTTGGCCCGCTGATCGACACCGCCGGCCTGTTCGTAGGGCCGGCCGATGCGTTCCAGGTCTTCCGGGCTGATGCCGACGCCGGTGTCCGCCACCACCAGTTCGAACTCGCCGTCATGGCCGTCGGCGGTGACCGTCACCTGGCCGCCGCGCGGCGTGAACTTCAGGGCGTTGGACACCAGGTTCAGCACGATCTGCTTCAGGGCCCGGCGGTCGGCGTCGACCTCCAGTTCGTTCGGCGGCAGCACGCCGCGCAGCTGCACCCCGGCCGCGTCGGCCTGGACGCGCAGCAGCCGCATGGCCGCCGTCACCGCCTCGCGGGCGTCGAACTCGCCGCGCGTCAGTTCGAAGCGCTCGGCCTCGATCTTCGACATGTCGAGCACGTCGTTGATCAGGTCCAGCAGGTGGCCGCCGGATTCATGGATCAGTTCGGCATATTCGCCGTAGCGGTCGGTCAGCGGCCCGAACATCCGCGCGCGCATGATGTCGGAGAAGCCCATGATGGCGTTGAGCGGCGTGCGCAGCTCGTGGCTCATATTGGCCAGGAAGCGGGCGCGGCCGGCGGCCAGGCCCTCGGCCTCGGCCCGGGCCTGCTGCAGGGCGGTCTCGCGGGCCCGCTCCAAGGTGGCGTCGCGCATCACCCCGACCAGCAGGTCGGGCGAGACCTGGCGCAGCTCCAGGCAGACCGTGCGGGCCGGGTCCAGCAGCGGGGCGAAGGTGACGCTGGCCTCGCCGTCGTCCAGGGCCGCGCCCAGGGCGGCGCTGACCTTCTGGCGGTCGCTGGCCACGGCGGCCGAGGCCAGGCCTTCGTTGACCAGGCTCAGCGACTCCACCCCGCGCGGCGCGGCGCCGCGCACGGTCTTGATCCGGCCGTGGCTGGCGATCACCAGCAGCAGCTGCGGCGCGCCGTCCACCAGGGTCTGCAAGGTGTTGAGCTCGCCCATCTGGCGGCTGTCGCGCTCGCCGGCCCAGCGGTGGGTGAGGATCAGGCCGGCGGCCAGGCCGACGCCGACGGTGGCCACCGACAGGAAGCCGAGGATGAAGGCCAGGGGACCGGTCGGGGCGGGCGGGGCCAGGCCGGAAAGCTGGGTCAGGGCCGCCACGGCCCCGCCGATCAGGGCCAGGGTCGCGCCCTCGGCCAGGCGCCGGGGCGAGGACAGGGTCGAGGCCGCCGCCACCGGGGCCAGGATCCAGGCGCTCATCGCCCCCGACACCCCGCCGGTCACCACCGCCGCGCCCGCGCCACAGGTGGCCCACAACACCAGGACCAGCGATTGCAGGCGCTCGTCCTGCCGCTCGCCGAGGGCCAGGGCCGCCAGGGCCGGGATCGCGCCGGCCATCAGGGCCAGCCAGACATGGACGCCGATGACGCCGGGCGTGAAGGCCGCCGCGCCGGCCGCGAACGTCACCGCCGCCAGCCAGCCCAGCCGCCACAGACGCGCCGCGCCGAGGCTCGCCGTCGAAGGCGTCGGCCGACCGGACAGGAACTGGGCGCCGTCACTGGGCAAGGCCGCGAGAATCCCTTGTCGTTGCTCTTCGTCGTCAAAGCTTAACGCGACCCGGCCCCTCGCCCAAGGCCGCACAATCGGCGCGCGATCGTTAACGCCAGCGCTTCTTGTGGACGGAAACGGATTCGTAAGCGCCTTGGTTCAAAGTGAACCATTGAGTTGACGGACAGAAGGTCCGGGAGTCCCGCATGCCGCCATTGGCGACCACCGATGTATCGGCCCAGGCCGAATCGCCCCGCGAAAGCGCCGGCGCCGAGCTGGGATCGATGTCGCAGACCGCCACCTTCCGGCGCGCGGCCGCGCGGGCGCGGCGCAAGCAGGCCCTGGACGACCAGAAACGCTCGTTCCTGCGCATGGTCAGCCACGAGCTGCGCACGCCGCTGAACGCGGTGATCGGCTTTTCCGAGATCCTGTCCTGCGAGCTGTACGGCCCCCTGGGCGCGCCGCAGTACAAGGAATACGCCGCCCTGGTGCACGAGAGCGGCCTGAAGCTGCTGCGGCTGGTCAACCAGATCGTCGAGATCGCCCGGCTGGAAGGCCACGTCACCGACCTGGACCTCGGCGTCGAGGACCTGGACGAGGCGGTCGAGAACGTCATCCTCCAGCTGCGCGCCGAGGCCAGCGCGCGCGGCGTCAGCATCGTCGCCCCCGAGGTCGGGACCCTGCCCAGCCTGCGGGCCGACGGCCGGGGCCTGCGCACCATCCTGACCAACCTGCTGCAGAACGCCGTCACCCATTCGCCGCAGGGCGGACTGATCGTCGTCGAGGCCCGCCAGATCGGCGGGGCCATGGTCGAGATCGAGGTGCGCGACCATGGCGACGGCGTCGACCCGGCCGACCTGGGCCGCCTGATCCGGCCGTTCGAGCAGGGCGGCAGCACCCTGACCCGCTCGACGGAAGGCGCGGGGCTGGGCCTGCCCATCGTCGACCTGCTGACCCGGGCCATGGGCGGGACCCTGCGGCTGAAATCGACGCCCGGCCATGGCTTCACCGCCATCGTCACCCTGCCGGAAGCCCAGGCGCGTCAAACCCTGTCGCGGGGACGGCCCTGAGGCGCGAGACGCGCTATAATCGCCAAACCGGCTTTCCCTTTCGACAGCCGCGCACTAAGTCCGCGCCATGCAACAACGTCCCATCGACGCCGCCCTCGACGAACTGGCCGAAGAGTTCGAACTCCTCGGCGACTGGGAAGAGCGCTATCGCTACGTGATCGAGCTGGGCAAGGACCTCGCGCCCCTGTCCGAGGCCGAGCATTCCGAGGGCAACAAGGTGCGCGGCTGCGCCAGCCAGGTGTGGCTGGTCACCGAGCCCCAGGCCGACGGGACGGTGCTGTTCCGCGGCGACAGCGACGCCCACATCGTCAGCGGCCTGATCGCCATCCTGCTGCGGCTGTATTCGGGCCGTCCGGCCAGGGACATCGCCACGTTCGACGCGGCCGCCGCCATGGCCCGGCTGGGCCTGTCCGAGGCGCTGTCGTCGCAACGCTCCAACGGCCTGAAGGCCATGGTGGCGCGGATCCAGCGGGACGCCGGGGCGCTGGCCGCCTGACCGATGACGGCGGAGAGGTCTAGAAAAACCCCGCCCGCGTCCCAATGAACCAGATGGCGATGGCGATCAGCACCAGCTGGATCAGCCAGTTGACCGGCGACGGAATGGGGCTGCGCTGGACTGCATAGAGCGCCAGGCCAAGCAGCACGAGGGCGACGACGACGACGATCAGGATGCTCATGGCGACTAAACCGCCGAGTTTGGCCAAGAGTTCCGGCCCCGCTTGAGAATGCGCCCGTCACGGCCTATTGGCGAGCCGATGAGCTTCCGCGTCGCCGCCCTCTATCGCTTCACCACCTTCGAGGACCCGGCCGCGATCCAGGGACCGCTGGCGAAGCTGTGCTGCGGCCTGGGCGTCAAGGGCACCCTGCTGCTGGCCCGCGAGGGGATCAATGGCACCATCGCCGGTCCGCCCGCGGCGATCGACGCGGTGCTGGCCCATATCCGCGCCCTGCCCGGCTGCCAGACCCTGGAACTGAAGTTCGCCGACGCCGACACCCTGCCATTCCATCGCATGAAGGTGCGGATCAAGCGCGAGATCGTCACCCTGGGCGTGGGCGAGCTGGACCCGGCCCACCGGGCCGGCGCCTATGTCGAGCCGTCCGAGTGGAACGCCCTGATCGCCCGGGACGATGTGGTGGTGATCGACACCCGCAACGCCTACGAGGCGGCGATCGGCACGTTCGAGGGCGCGATCGACCCCGGGACCGCCAGCTTCGCCGACTTCCCCGCCTGGTTCCGCGCCTTCCGCCAGACCTGGGACCCGGCCGTCCCGCCGCCCAAGGTGGCGATGTTCTGCACCGGCGGCATTCGCTGCGAGAAGTCGACCGCCTTCCTGATGAGCGAGGGCGTCGAGGACGTCTTCCACCTGAAGGGCGGCGTCCTCAACTACCTGGAGACCACCCCCGCCGAGGCGAGCCTGTGGCGCGGCGAATGCTTCGTGTTCGACGAGCGGGTGGCGGTGGGCCATGGCCTGGCGCCGGGCACGCACGGCCTGTGCCGGGGCTGCCGCCGGCCGGTCGGGCCCGAGGATCGCGCCTCGCCACTGTATGTCGAAGGCGTCGCCTGCCCCGCCTGCCACGACGAACGCGACGAAGAGGCCAAGGCCCGCTACGCCGAACGCCACCGCCAGGCGGCGCGGGCGCGGGAACTGGGCATCGCGCATGTGGGGGCGGTGATGGAGTCCGCGAGCGCCCGCGATGAATGACACCGGGCCCGATCCCATGGTTCTGGAAAACGGCCGCTCGCGGTTTCGCATGACCATCGCCGGCTATCAGTTTCCACGCGCGACCGAGGACGACTGGCTGATCGTTCGCGGCGAGGTCCGCCTGGACGACCGCGAATGGACATTCCAGGATCCCAGCCTCGACACCTTCGAAGTCGCCCGCTTGATCCATTGGCTGGAAGCCCTTGTCAGCGGCGTCCCGACCACGGATTGGGTCGATATCGTCGAGCCAAACTTGACGTTCGAGCGCCTGAACACCGCAACGATCCGGGTCAGTTTCTGGGCGGAGAGCGCGCCGGCCTGGGCGAAGGCGAGCGGACGTCGCCCGGGCTTCGATATCCCGGTCGGCCCAAACCTGATGATCGCCGCCGGTCAACTGCGCACCCAGCTGGCTCGCTTCCCGCATCGCGGCGAGGAGGGCTGATCGGCGTCGGGATTTGCCAACCCCGCCCCGTCCCCTCATATGAAAGCCATGGCCTCGACCGCCCCCGTCACCCTCAGCGAGCGACAGATCACCCTGATCGCCAAGGCGCTGGCCGAGCCTCGCCGGGTCCAGATCCTGCGGGAGATCGGCGCCAACGCCGAGCCGACGCCGTGCGGCTGTCTCGCCCAGGCCCACCCGATCAGCGCCGCCACCCTGTCGCACCACATGAAGGAACTGGAGGGCGCGGGCCTGATCCAGATCGTCCGCGAGGGCAAGTTCGCCTTCCTGGTGCTGCAACGCGACGTCCTGAACGCCTACCTCGCCCAGCTCGCCGAAATCTGAAGCCGGTCGCACATTTCGTCGCCGGTCGACGCCTTGAATCACTTCGATGATCATCTAACTATCGAACCAACGCCACTCAGACATTGAAGCCTGGGGCGAAGGAGAGAGTTCAAGTGAGCAAGCTTTCAGGCAAGACCGCCGTGGTCACCGGCGCTTCCAAGGGTATCGGCGCGGCCATCGCCAAGGCGTTGGCCGCGGAAGGCGCGGCCGTGGTGGTCAACTACGCCTCCAGCCGCGAGGGCGCCGACAAGGTGGTGGCCGAGATCGTCGCCGCCGGCGGCAAGGCCCTGGCTGTCCAGGGTGACGTGTCGAAAGGCGCCGACGTCACGCGGCTGTTCGCGGAGACCAAGGCCGCGTTCGGCCCGGTGGACGTGCTGGTCAACAACGCCGGCGTCTACCAGTTCGCGCCGCTGGACGGCGTGACCGAGGACGAGTTCCACCGCCAGTTCAACACCAACGTCCTGGGCCTGCTGCTGGCCACCCAGGAGGCCGCCCGCCACTTCAACCCCGAGGGCGGCAGCATCATCAACATCAGCTCGGGCGCTGTGTCGATGAACCTGCCCGAGACCGCGACCTACACCGCCACCAAGGCGTCGGTGGACGCCATCACCCGCGTGCTCTCCAAGGAACTGGGCCCGCGCAAGATCCGGGTCAACGCCATCAGCCCCGGCGCGGTCGAGACCGAGGGCGTCCACGCCATGGGCATCATCGGCAGCGACTTCGAAAAGCACCTGACCTCGCAGACCCCGCTGGGCCGCATGGGCCAGCCGGACGACATCGCCCCGGTCGCGGTGTTCCTGGCTTCGGCCGATTCCGGCTGGCTGACCGGCGAGGTGATCCTCGCCTCGGGCGGCCTGCGCTAGGGTCCACAAAAACCGTCATCCCCCGACTTGTTCGGGGGGTGACGACGGTGGGAGATGGGATCATCCGCCCCCACACCGCGTTATCGAGGCTCACCCCTTTGCAAGGAGCCTCTCCCATGGCCGCCTATGACGCCTCCTACGGCACGCCCGCCGCCGCGCGGCAGGGCCTGCTGGCCAACCTCTCCGACAAGGTCTCGGGCCTGCTGGGCCACAAGGCCATACCGACCCATTCCTATGCGCCCGCCCCGCCCGCCGACTACGCCCTGACGCCCGACGCCGAGGGCAAGATCACCCTGGCCGGCCGCAGGGTCCCTATCGCCCTCGCCTTGGTCGGGGCCGGCGTGGTCGCCGCCCTGCTGATCAACCGCCGGACCCGCGCTCCGGCGATCGCCGCGGCCACCACCGCCTGGACCTTCCTCGGCAGCCAGCTGCGGCGGTAGGGCTGAGTTGAAGCGCTAGGCCCCTTTGCTCTTCCCTCCCCTTCATGGGGAGGGAGGGGAGCACTGTCTAGACCGCCATCCGGTAGTGCGTCGCCAACCGCTGAAGCGCCAGCTTCAGCACCGTCTTTCCGGCCCGCCGGGGCAGGCCCAGCTCGCGCTCCGCCGCCTGCAGCGCCGTCTCGGCCAGGCACACACGCTCGAGAATCTCCCGCAGCCCCGGCCCCACGGCTGCCAGCGCCGCGGCGATGCGGTCCTTGGCCGCTCTCGCCCGCAGCGCCGGCTCCAGCCGCTCCCCGCCGCCGCCCGAGCGCGGTTGGGCGTCCCAGTTCATGGTCAGGCGGCCGACCGTCCCGGCCTTCTGGAAATCCTCGCGCAGCCGCTCGCCGGCCGCCGCCTCGACCGGCGCCAGGCCGCCCCGCCGGGCCAGCCAGGCCAGGGGCGACTCGCCCAGATTGGCCTTCAGCGCCACGGGGACGCCGCCGTCCTCCAGCACCAGCCGCTCGCCCTCGATCACCCCCGGCCGTCCCGGCGGCGGCGCTTCGGACGGCGCCCGCGCCAGACGCCATCCGCCCTCGCGCCGCAGGACCAGCCCCGGCTCGCGGGCCAGCGCCCGGAAGGCCGCCTCGTCCACGGTCAGCATGGCCCGATGGCGCGGCCCGAACCGGACCACATAGCCCAGGCCCTTGACTTCGATCAGCGCCCCCGGCCGTTGCAGCAGCCGCGCCGCCCGGCTCGCCAGGCGCTCGGCCTCCAGCGCCCGCTCGAAGACGCCGCTCATCGTCTCACCCCCAGGTCGGTCAGGCCGGGAAAGGTCTCGGGGGCCTGTTTCACGCAGGCCTCCAGCACGCTCATCCGGGCGTCGAAGGCGGCGTCCTCGCGCATGTCCTCGATGCGGTGGCAGGCATGGCCGCAGGTCGTGCGGTCGCGGTTGAAGGCGAAAGCCACCCGCAGCAGCGGCCAGTTGAAATTGACGTGGGCCAGGTAGATGGCGATCTGCCGGGCCCGGGCCGCCGCCTTGCTGGACCGGCCATGGCCGGCGATCTCGGCCGGCGAGACGCCCGTGGCCAGAGCCACGGTGTGGGTGACGAAGGCCGCGGCCAACCGGTCACGGCGCGGGTCGGGCGTGATCGCCCAGATATCCTCGAGAGCTTGAGCGATCATGCCACCCCCCAATGGTCGGCGTCCCAACGACGCCGCTGACATCAGCCTAGGCCGATATTCCTGGGTAGAGGATAACTTTCCTATTATGCGCGTCTAGTAGGAATATAAACCTTTGATTGTGCAGGGCGTGACCCCCGTCTATCCCCGCGTCCAAACGGGCATGGAGGCGGTGGGGATGATCGCGCCCTTGCAGGTCACCACCGCCGCCGCCAGCTGGTGGCCGCGCGCCACGGCGGTCTCGACGGGCAGTCCGGCCAGGCGCGAGGCCAGGTAGGCGGCGTTGAAGCTGTCGCCGGCGCCGGTGGTGTCCAGCGCCTTGACCCGTTGCGGGGCGGGGGTGGCGATGCGGCCGCCCAACCCCTGGAAGGGCGGCGTGTGGACATTGACCGCGTGGCTCTCGTCGCGCGCCACCACCTCGGCCCCGGCGGCGGCCCATTCGGCGGCCAGGTCCTCGGCCTCGCGGCCATAGAGCGGCCGGCTGTCCTCGCTGCTCAGCGAGATGTAGCGGCACGACGGCACGACGCCGTCCAGCGCCTCCCGCGCGGCCTGCGGGCTGGACCACAGGGCCGGGCGGTAGTTGAAGTCCAGGGCCACGGCCACGCCCAGCGAATGGACATAGGCCAGGATGTCCTTCAGCCGGGCCCGGCCGATGTCGCCGATCACCGCCAGGGTGACGCCCGACAGATAGACCAGGTCGCTGGCCTTGGCGGCGGCGATCAGCTGGTCGGCGGTGTGCTGCGAGAACAGGTCGCGGATCGGGGCCCGCTCGCGCCAATAGTGGAAGTGGCGCTCGCCGGCCTCGTCCAGCACGATGGCGTAGAGGCCGGGCAGGCGGTTCTCGACCTCGCGCACCAGGGCCGTGTCCAGCCCCTCGCGCCGCATCGCGGCCAGAGCGCCCTCGCTGAACGGGTCGCCCTGGCCCAGCGCCGTGCAGTAGGCCACCGCGTCGCCCAGCCGCGCCAGGTAGACGGCGGTGTTGAAGGTGTCGCCGGCATAGCCCATCCGATGCAGGCCCTCGCCCTCGGGCGACAGCTCGACCATGCATTCGCCCAGGACGGTGATGCGCGCCATGTGGTGAGTCCCCTGTTTATTTGGCGCGGTGATACCCCCCTCCGACCCTCCGGGCCACCTCCCCCAGAGGGGGAGGATCTACGCGGTGCAGATGCTCCCCCTCTGGGGGAGCTGTCGCGGAGCGACTGAGGGGGCCCTAACCCTCGAACCACAGCACCGGCTGGCGGATCGGATAGTTGCGGATGATCTCGTTCTCGATGGGGTCCGGGTCGAGCTTGCGCCAGATCGCCAGGTAGTCCGGCCGGTCCAGCGCCAGGCCGCCGAACAGCAGGCTGGGCTGGCGGACCGGCCAGCCGGCGAAGGCCTCGACGTCGGGCGGCCGGGTCCACGAGGCCTTGTCGGCGATGAACGGGGCCATGTAGGCCAGGGCGTCGGCGATCGAACCGCCGGCCTGGCCCTTGTAGCGCCAGAGGTCCTCGCCGGGCGTCGACAGCACGTGGGCGGAGGCGGCCAGCACGTCGAGATTGAACAGGCAGTAGCCGTAGGGCTTGGTCCGGGCCAGCTCCAGGGGCTGGGCGCCGTCGGGCGCGATCTGCCCCGGAATCAAGGTCTTCAGGCGACCGCGCGCCACGTCCATGACCGCGTGATCGTCGGTTAGCCGCGCGAACTCGCCGGCCTGCAGCGCCCAGCAGGTGCCGTGGTTATTCTTCTGGTCGCGCTCCTCGACGCCGTTGGGCGAGGTGGTCATCCAGGTCACATACTCGGCGAACCACGCGGCGACCGGGGCGTAGACCCCCTGCCCCGTCCGCCCGCCCCGCAGAACGCTGACGGCGCGCGCCACCTCCACCAGGTGCAGGGTGTCGATGACGCCGATCCCGCGCCCGGTGTTGACGCCGATGATCGCCTGGGCGTGGTCCAGGTTGGGGTTCATCCGCGTGGCGGGGGTGACGAACCAGGCCGCCAGGTGCGTCTCGGCGTGCTCGGCGTAACGCGCCTGGCCGGTGATCTTCCAGGCCGCGGCCAGGGCCGGCAGTTGCACGCCCAGGCGGATCACCGCCTCGCGGTGGGCGACGAACTTCTCCGGGTTGGAGAAGCCGTCGCGCCGGATGTAGGGCCCGGTCGGGTTGGCGGCGTCGGGCCACCAGTAGTCGGCCTCCGAATAGTAGTCGTTGCGCCCGGCGGGACTGCGCGGCGCGTCGAAGGCGGTGATGGTGACGGCGGGCTCGCCCAGATAGCGGTCGGCGGCGGCGAGCACCCGCACCCGGTCGATCGCCTTCAGGTCGATCGCCGGCCGGGCGGCCGCCTGGGCCGAAAAACCGGTCGCCGTCGCGACCAGGGCCGCGCCCGCGCAGAAATCCCGTCGGTTCATGTCGGATCGACCTCGCAGGCTTCGATGGAGGCGGATGTGACGCCGAAGCGGGCCGGCGCTCTACCCTTTTTTCCGCGCCGCGATCCAGGTGTCGATCTTGGCCTCCAGCACCGCCAGCGGCAGCGAGCCGTTCAGCAGCACCGCGTCGTGGAAGGCCCGCTCGTCGAACCTGTCGCCCAGGGCCGTCTCGGCCCGATGCCGCAGCTCCAGGAGCTTCAGCTCGCCGACCTTGTAGGCCAGGGCCTGGCCCGGCCAGGAGACGTAGCGCGCCAGCTCGACCTCGATATTGGTCGGCGACAGGGCGGTGTTGTCGGTGAAGCAGGCCCGGGCCTGGTCCATCGTCCAGTGCTTGGCGTGGAGGCCGGTGTCGGCCTCCAGCCGGCAGGCCCGCCACATCTCGTAGGACAGCCGCCCGAACAGCTCATAGGGGTCGCGATAGATGCCCATCTCCTCGCCCAGCCACTCCGAATACAGCCCCCAGCCCTCGCCATAGGCGTTGAAATAGACGCTCTTGCGGAAGTCCGGGACGCCGACCTGCTCCTGGGCCAGGGAGGTCTGGATGTGGTGGCCCGGCGCGCCCTCGTGCAGCACCAGGGCCGGCAGCTCGTACAGCGGCCGCTGGTCCAGCGCCGAGGTGTTGATCATCAGCCCGCCGGCCCGGCCGGTCTTGGGGTCGCCGCCGAAGTAGCGGCCGGTGGTGTAGCCCTGCTCGATGCTGGCCGGCACCGGCCGCACGCCGTAGGTCAGGCGCGGCAGGGTCCCGAAGTGCGCCGGCAGCTGGTCGTCGGCCCGCTTGGCGATCTCGCTGGCCTTTTCCAGCAGCTGCTGGCGGCTGGTGGCGTAGAAGCGCGGATCCTTGCGCAGGAAGGCGATGAAGGCCGGCAGGTCGCCCTGGAAGCCGGCCTGTTTCATCACGACCTCCATCCGCCCCCGGATGCGCGCCACCTCCGACAGGCCCAAAGCGTGGATCTGGTCCGGGGTCATGGTCGTGGTGGTGTGGCGGCGCACGAGGAAAGCGTAGTAGCGCCGGCCGTCGGGCAGGTCCGAGGCGGCCAGGCTCCTGGCGGCGTGCGGCAGGTATTCGGTTTCCAGGAAGGTCACGAAACTGGCCCGGGCCGGGGCGACCTTGTCGGCCAGCACCTTGGTCCCCTCGGCCAGCAGGGCGGCGCGGCGCTCGGCCGGGATGGCGACGGGAAGGTCGCGCAACGGGGCCAGCAGCGGCTCGTCGCCCACCGGCGTGGCCGCCGTGCGGCGGGCCCGGTCGAGCACCGCCTGGGCGGTCGGCGCGGCCTGGACGAAGCCGTCGGCCACCCCGCGACGGGCATTGGCGATGTTGGCCGCGTACCAGTCGCCCGTCTGGGCCAGCAGGCCGATCCAGGCCTTCGCCTCGGCCTCGCTCTTCAGGTGCATGCCGTTGGCGCGGTAGAGCAGGATGACGTCGAAGCCGCCGTCGGTGCTGAACGGCATCCGCGCCTCGTCGAACGACAGCCCCTCCAGCCGCTCGTCCAGGCTCCATTTGAGGATGGCGTGAGTCAGACGCTGGTCGGCGCTCAGGGCGGCCAGGTCGACGCCGTCCAGCGCCTGGCGCGCTGCCGTCAGCTGGACCTTGCGCGCGGCGTCGGCCTGGGGCCCGACCGGCGGGAAGCGGAAGCGCGAGGCCTCGTCCGCCCCGCCCTCGCCGTCATCCTCGCCCGCCCCGGACGCCTCATAGGCCTTGACCGCCTGGGCCAGCCGCCCCGAAGCACTCGTGGCGGCGACGCTGGGCGCGGCGGCGACGGCCGCGCCGTTCAACAGCATCGCCAGGGCCAGGCCCAGAAGGACGCGCTTGGACATCGGAAACTCCCCGCAGGTTCTAGGGCGGGGTTAGAGCAGGAATCGGAGCTCGGCCCAACTCGCGGCGCGCTCTTGCCGGGCGGCTGTCATTCGCAATGTCGGCAACGGGTGGCTAAGCGCCCTCGCCACCCAGCGGCTCAGCCGACCCGTCCGGGAGCACCTTCAACGTCTGGACGGCGTTGCCGCCAGGCCCACGACAAGCCTGCGACGAAGGCGAGCGCACGACAACGATACTGCGAGACACGTCCACAGAACTGCCGATCGGACAGCGATAGCTCCCCGCCACGACTTCACGACGCGACGTCCAGCTCCAGTGGTAGTTGGCAGCTTCCACAAGGTCCACGCTCGGGTCGATTCCGAGCCGCTTTAGAAGGTCGAATTTCTCCGACACCCAGGCAGGTGAAGCGGGGGCCTGCGGCCTACCGCAGCTAGCGACCGCCATAGCGGTCAGCGCAATAAGGGCGAGGCTCAGCTTCATGACCGCGAACTTGCGCCCTCAAGGTTGCGAGTCCGCTAAGGGGCGAAGGTCGACATGGACCCCGGCCCCGGAAGCGGACCTCCCCATCGGGCATGAGGGCTTGAGCGGCCCGCCCTAGAACGTCGTCCTGCACCCCTGCTTGGCGTGCACCCCGCGCAGGAAGCCGCGCCGGGCGTAGCCCGCGTCGAGCGCGGCGTTGAGGCGGCGGTCGGCCGGGGCCGCGCCGGTCAGTTCGCGCACGACGCCGCGGAACGGGATGATGGCGTTGATCACGCTCTTGCCGCCGGCCTCGGCCAGCTTGCCCGCCTTGTTCTCCCGGACCTCGTTGCCGACCTTGTAGTCCGGGCCCAGCACCAGGTTCAGGTCGGTGACCTCGGCCGCCAGCTGCTTGCAGGTCTTCAGGCCCTTGAGGCTGTAGGGGTCCTCTCGCGCCTTATCCAGGATCGGCGGAATCTCGCGCTTCATGACGCCGACGTCGCGCGCCGGCTGGGTGCCGATCTCGACGGACTTCTTGCGGGTTTCGGCCATCCACCCCTCGGCGGGTTTGTCCGGGTCGTCGGGCTTCTTGTCGGGGGTCTGGGCGGGGGGCGGAGCGCTCGCGGGCTTCTTGATCGGATACTGGGCCCGGTCCTGGGCCTGCGCCGCGCCCGTCAGGGCCAAGACCATCGCGATCATCGTCACGCCCACCACGCGGGTCCGCCCAAGGTCCATCTGTGTCATGTCGGCCCAGTCCCCGCGTATCACCCACCCCGCGCAGAGGATCGCCGATCAGGAACGGCGAGCCGCGTGCCGGGTTCCCGTAAAGCTACCAAGAGCCCACCGGATGCGTCACGCTTCAAATTCTGGGGAGAAAATTGGAGCGGGCGAAGAGATTCGAACTCTCGACCCCAACCTTGGCAAGGTTGTGCTCTACCACTGAGCTACGCCCGCATCCGGGATATTCTGGGTCTCGTTCCACCCCCCGAAAACCGGAGAATGGAGCGGGCGAAGAGATTCGAACTCTCGACCCCAACCTTGGCAAGGTTGTGCTCTACCACTGAGCTACGCCCGCATCGGCGAGGGCTGAAACAGCGCCCCGCGACGAGGAGGCGGCTTATGGCAGAGCGCCTTGCGGTTGGCAAGCGGTCTGAGGCGGGTTGCGGCGAGTCACTGTGGACAACGCGAAAGACGCGCGCCCCTCAGTCGGGGACAGGCCCATGGGCCTGTCCCCAGCCGCGCACGCGGGAGGAGGATCTTCTTCTTGCACAAGCCTGCGTTTTACCCGCTCATTCCTGCGGGCATTTCGGGGACTTGAGCGTTTTGCGTCTGTTCGTGTTCGGATTGGGTTATGTCGGCCAGGCCTTCGCCTCGGCCGTGATGCAGAGGGGCTGGACCGTCGCCGCCACGGCGCGCGACGCCGATCGCGCGGTCGCCCTGCGCGCCCTGGGGATCGAGGCGGTCGACGCCGACGACCGCGCAGCGATGACCGCCGCCCTGACCGGCGTCAACGCCGTGCTGATCACCGCCCCGCCCACCGCCGACGGCTGCCCGGGCCTGGAGGCGGTGATCCCCGCCCTGGCCGCCGCCCAGGCCTTTCCCGACTGGATCGGCTACCTGTCGACCACCGGCGTCTATGGCGACTTCGAAGGCCGCTGGGTGTTCGAGAGCAGCCCCCTCAAGGCCCAGTCGGTCGAGGGCGCGCGCCGGGTCGGGGCCGAGCGCGACTGGCGCCAGGTGGGACGCGGCATGGGCCTGACCGTCGCCACCTTCCGCCTGCCGGGCATCTACGGCCCCGGCCGCAGCGCCCTGGACCGTCTGCGGGCCGGCGAGGGCCGCCGCATCGTCAAGCCGGGCCAGGTGTTCAGCCGCATCCACCTGGACGACATCGTCTCGGGCCTGCTGGCCTCGCTGGACCAGCCCCGGGCCGGCGGCGTCTACAATCTGTGCGATGACGAGCCGGCCCCGCCGCAGGACGTCATGGAGCACGCCGCCGGCCTGCTGGGCGTGGCCGTGCCGCCCGACCTGCCGTTCAACGAACTGGGCCTGTCGCCCGCCACCCGCCGCTTCTACGCCGAGAACAAGCGCGTCTCGAACGCCCTGGCCAAGGCCGAGCTGGGCTGGCGGCCGAAGTATCCGACCTATCGCGAGGGGCTGGCGGCGATCCTCAAGGGCGGGGGTTAGGTGCGCTCATCCGGCTTTTCGGCTATCTTTGCTCCATGAAAGCCCGCCTCTCTCCCGCCGAGGTCGATGAAGCGCGCCGTCGGCGGTTGGGCGCCATGCGGTCGCAGGAGATCGAGGGCAATCCGCTGTCGCCGGAAGACGTCGCGATGTTCGAGATGTTCGAGCGCGAAGCCTGGCCCCACGATCGCCGCCTGGCCCATATTCTCGCGGCGGTGACGCCGCTGGCGGCGGAGTGAACGGACGAGACCCGTACCTCCACCCGACCCTGCCCATTCTTAGAAATAAACTTGGCATTTTTGACGCCGACCGGCTGGATCAGATCGAACGTCGCCTGGTGACGCAGCGCATCGCCGAAGGCGCGCCAACGGGTCGCTTCGACCTGGTCCACCTGCGCGCCATCCATCGCCATCTCTTCCAGGACATCTACGACTGGGCTGGCGAGATCAGGACCGTCGAGATCGCCAAGGAGGGTCATCAGTTTCAATTTCGTCGCTTCATCGCGGTCGGCGTGGCCGATATCCATCGGCGGCTTGTGGCGGCGGATTTCCTGCGCGGCCTGGAACGGCCGGCCTTCGCCGAGGCGGCCAGCGCGATCATCGGCGATCTGAACTACGTGCATCCGTTTCGGGACGGCAATGGCCGGACCCAGTTGCAGTATCTCGATGGATTGGCGCTACGGGCTGGGCATCCGCTCGATCTTTCACGGCTGTCTCCAACCGGCTGGCTGACGGCGTCACGCGCGGCGCACGATGGAGACTATCGGTTCATGGCCGAAGCAATCGCGCGCGCCGCGAGCGTCTAGAATACGGCCCTACTCCTCCTCCGCGCTCGCCCAGGGCGCCGGGGCCAGGGCCTCCAGGTTCGGCGCGCCACGAATCCGCGCGGCGCGGGCCAGGCGGCGGGCGACGAGGTCGCCCTCGCCGTCCAGTTCGACCAGGCTCCGCGCCTCGGCCACAGCCGCGACCAGCCGCTCCAGGTCCTGGGGCCGCGACAGCCGGTGGTCGCCGTCCTTGACCAGGGTGAAGACCACGTCGTCGGACGTGAGGGCGTTGGCCAGTTCCAGGGCGTGGGTCCACGGCACGTCGGGGTCGGCGCCGCCCTGCAGGACCCGCACCGGCGCGTCGATCGGCACGGGCCCCGGCAGGATCGACCAGCGGGCCCCGTCCTCCAGCAGTTCGCGCGTGATCGCGTAGCCGCCGTCGTCATACTCGGACGGCCGGGTCCAGAACCCGTCGCGGGCGATGGCGGCCCGGGCCGCGTCGGAGAGTTCGGGCTCCATCAGCTTCTCGGTGAAGTCCGGGGCGGGCGCGACCAGCACCAGGGCCTTGACCCGGTCGGGCCGGGCGATGGCGGCCAGGCAGGCCAGCCAGCCGCCCATCGACGAGCCGACCAGCACCAGCGGCCCTTCGGTCAGTTCGTCGATCACCGCCAGGGCGTCCTCGCGCCAGCGGCTGATCGTGCCTTCGGCGAAGTCGCCGTCCGACTCGCCGTGGCCGAAATAGTCGAAGCGCAGATAGCCGCCGCCGGTCGCCTGGGCCTGATCGGCCAGGACCTGGGCCTTGGTCCCGGCCATGTCCGAGTGGAATCCGCCCAGCCACACAACGGTGGGTTGGGTTCCGGAGACCACGCGAAACGCCAGCCGCCGATTGTCGCTACGAACCAGGTATTCGGGGGAATCGGTCATGGCGCGGCCTCGTTCATTTCGGTAACTACGACCCCCTAACCTGGTTAGAGCAACGCGTGTCCATTCTTCCCGACGATTTCACGCTTCTGCAGGTGACCCCCGAGCTTGAAACGGGCGGAGCCGAGCAGACGACGATCGACGTGGCTCACGGCGTGATCGCCGAGGGCGGCAAGGCCCTGGTCGCCACCAAGGGCGGCCGCATGGCCGCGCGGCTGGAAGCCGACGGCGGCCGCCTGGCCCAGATGCCGGCCCAGAGCAAGAACCCGCTGATCATGCTGGGCAACGCCGCCCGGCTGGTCGACCTGATCCGCCGCGAGAAGGTCAGCCTGGTCCACGCCCGTTCGCGCGCCCCCGCCTTCAGCGCCCTGTGGGCGGCGCACGCCACCAGGACGCCGTTCGTGGCCACCTATCACGGGGTCTACAACGCCAAGTCCAACCTCAAGCGCTGGTACAACGCGGTGATGACCAAGGGCGACCTGGTGATCGCCAATTCCGAGTTCACCCGCGCCCACGTCATCGCCGAACATGGCATTTCGCCCGACAAGGTGGTGGCCATCCCGCGCGGCGTTGACCTGACCCGTTTCGAGCCCGGCCTGGTCTCGGCCGAACGAGTCAAGGCGTTGCGCGACGCCTGGGGCGTGTCGTCCGAGGACCGCCGCCTGAAGGTGCTGCTGGCCGGGCGGCTGACCCGCTGGAAGGGCCAGGCCCTGGTCATCGAGGCCATGGCCCGGCTGAAGGCGGTCGACGACGCCCGCATCCTGCTGCTGCTGGTCGGCGACGACCAGGGCCGCAAGGCCTATCGCGCCGAGCTGGAGCGGATGATCGCCCAGGCGGGGCTGGAGGACAGCGTCAAGCTGGTCGGCCATTGCGACGACATGCCGGCCGCCTATCTGGTCGCTGACATCGCCATCGCCCCCTCGCTGGAGCCCGAGGCCTTCGGCCGCACGGCGGTCGAGCCGCAGGTGATGGGCAAGCCCGTCCTGGCCGCCGACCACGGCGCGGCGCGCGAGACCGTGCTCAACGGCGACACCGGCTGGCTGGTCAAGCCGGGCGACCCCGAAGCCTGGGCCGAGGCGCTGTCCAACGCCTGCGAGGCGGGCGCGGCGCGCCGCCAGGTGATGGGCATGGCGGCGCGGGCTCGGGCCCGCAAATTGTATTCGGTTGACGCGATGGTCGAAGCAACGCTCAAGGTCTACGCACGCGTTCTGGAGACGAAGAGTTGAGCAAGGAAATCAAGAAGGTCCTGGTGATCAAGCTGGGCGCCCTCGGCGATTTCGTTCTGGCCCTGGCCGCGATGAAGAAGATTCGCGAAGCCCATCCGCGCGCCAAGATCACCCTGCTGACCACCCCGCCCTTCGAGGCCCTGGCCAAGCTGTCGCCCTATTTCAACACCGTCGAGACCGACGGCCGGCCGGGCGACTTCGGCGACCTGACCGCCATGCTCGGCCGGCTGCGCAAGGCGCGCTACGATCGGGTCTACGACCTGCAGACCAACAGCCGCACCAACTGGTACTTCCAGGCCCTGCGGCCGTTCCCGCCGCAGTGGTCGGGCATCGCCGCCGGCTGCGCCCTGCCCCAACGCGGCAAGGCCCGGCTGCACATGCACACCCTGGAGCGCCAGGCCGACCAGCTGAAGCAGGCCGGCATCTGGCCCGACGCGCCTACCGAGCCCGGCAGCGCCCCGCCGCCGGACCTGTCGTGGATCCTGCGCCGCACCAAGGAGGCCCGGCCGGTGGCCGGCGCCACCGCCAGCAAGCCCTACGTGCTGCTGGTGCCCGGCGGTTCGGCCCACCGGCCCGAAAAGCGCTGGCCGGTCGAGAGCTACGCCCAGCTGGCCGCGCTTCTGAAGGCGCGCGGGCTGGACATCGTGGTCATCGGCGGCCCGCAGGAAAGCGCCATGGCCCGCCAGATCCAGAAGGCCGTCGGCCAGGCCCGCGACCTGACCGGCCGCACCGACTTCGCCCAACTGGCCGTGCTGGGCGCCAAAGCCGCCCTGGTGGTCGGCAACGACACCGGCCCGACCCACCTGCTGGCGGCGGCCGGAGCCCCGACCATCGCGCTGTTCTCCGACGCCTCGGACCCCGAGCTGTGCGGCCCGCGCGGCCATGTGGCGGTGATCCGCTCGCCGGACCTCAAGGCCCTGCCGGTCAGCACCGTGGCCAGCGCGGCGATCTCGTTGCTGCCGCGCTGAGGCGGCCGTCCTAAAAGTACGTCCCTCCCCTTCATGGGGAGGGTGGCCTCCGAAGGAGGTCGGGTGGGGCCTGCTGCGTCAAACGCCCTGCGCCGATCCCCCACCCGTCGGCTTCGCCGCCACCCTCCCCGCAAGGGGGAGGGACAGGGCTCTCAAGCGTTAAACCTCAATACCCCTCGTACCGCCCGGGCTTGTGGTTGGCGATGATCACCACGCTGAGCGCCACGGCCGAGAGGATCGACAGCAGCAGCTTGTCCCAGTCGATCACCGCGAAGGCCGCGATCACCACCAGGCAGTCGGCGGCCATCTGCACCTTGCCGGCGCTGATCCCCCGCCGCTCCTGCAGATAGAGCGCCAGCACCCCCACGCCGCCGACGCTGGACTTGTGCCGGGCCAGGGCCAGGATCCCCATGCCGATGATCGTGCCGCCGAACACCGCGGCGAACACCGGGTCGACGCCCGTCACCTTCAGCCAGTGCGGCATGCCCCAGGCCAGGGCCATCAGCAGCAGGTTGGTGACCAGGGTCTTGCCGGTGAACACCCAGCCCAGGGTGCGCTGGGCCAGCACGTAGAACGGGATGTTCAGCAGGAAGAACACCACCCCGACCGGCCAGTGGGTCAGGTAGGAGACGATCAGCGCCACCCCGGCCACGCCCCCGGTCACCAGGCCGGCGGCCTTCAGCAGGGTCAGGCCCACGGCGATGAAACTGGTCCCGATCAGCAGGGCGTGGACGTCTTCGATGGGCGTGTGGCGGGCGGCGGACATGACGGGATAAATGGATCGCGACTGGAGAGGGAGGCCGGCCCACGCCGAACGTTTCGCTCCCCGGCCCCGCCTCCGGCGCGCCCTTGCCGTAATAAGGCGGGCGTCTGGTGCGCATGCGCCTTGATAGCGCGGGACTCCTTCGTCATATATCAATGCGCGAACGCGGTGTCCCCTGGGCGCCGCGCGAACTCATTCAACGATACGCTCCCGGATCAACAGGTCCGGGCGCAAAAGCCCTTAAACAATACCGGAGCCGCCCTATTCGCCGTCCTATGCAAACGCCGCCCGTCAAGGATGGTCCGCGTATCAACGATGACATCCGCGTCCCTCGCGTCCTGCTGATCGACCAGAATGGCGAGAAGCAAGGCGAGATGCCGATTTCCGCCGCCCTCGAAGCGGCCGAGGAAGCAGGCCTGGACCTGGTCGAGATCGTTCCCAACGCGAACCCTCCCGTCTGCAAGATCCTGGACTACGGCAAGTTCAAGTTCCAGGAGCAGAAGAAGAAGAACGAGGCCCGCAAGCGGCAGAAGATCGTCGAGCTCAAGGAAATCAAGCTCCGCCCCAACATCGACATTCACGACTACGACGTGAAGGCCAAGTCGATGACGCGGTTCTTCGAGGAGGGCGACAAGGTCAAGGTGACCCTGCGCTTCCGCGGCCGTGAAATGGCGCACCCCGAGCTGGGCATGAAGCTGCTGCTGAAGGTCAAGGCCGACTTCGACGAAATCGCCAAGGTCGAGTACGAGCCGCGCATGGAAGGCCGCCAGATGATCATGATCCTGGCCCCGCGCTAGACTCGGGCTTTCAAGCCACGACATGCAGAACGCCCCGGCCCCGCGCCGGGGCGTTTTTCTTTGCGGCGGAACGGATGTCACGAGCGCCGGGGCCGGCTCGTCCTATCTAAGCCCTGCCGCCCTCCCCGGCGGCGCGACAAGAACAGGACGTCCCATGACCTCGCCCCCCGCCCGCGCGCCGGCCTTCGCCCTGCGCAACCCGCCGGGCCTCTATGACCCGGCTCCCAACGGCTATTCCCACCTCGGCGTCGTCGCGCCGGGCGCCCGGCTGGTCTTCGTGGCGGGCCAGGGCGGCGAGACGCGGGACGGCGCCCTGGTCGCCGACTTCGCCGCCCAGGTGGAACAGGCCCTGGCCAACCTCGAGACCGCCCTGGCCGACGCCGGCGCGACCCTGGCCGACGTGGTCAAGCTGACGGTGCTGATCGTCGACCACGACCACGATCGCCTGGCGATCTTCGGCGAGCGCCTGGCCCGCGCCCTGGCGGGCGCGCCGGCCCCGACCTGCACCCTGATCCCCGTTCCACGCCTGGCCCTGGACGGGATGCTGTTCGAGATCGAGGCCACCGCCGCGGTCCACGCCTAGGGCCCCGGCCCCGCGCCCGCGACTTCCACGACCACCGAAAGCTCGACACACAGCCAAGCTTTGCTAGTCTGACGCCAGCTTCGGGGGAGTTGGCGCGTGTTTCTACGTTGGATGGCGGCGACGGCGGTTTGCCTCGCCGTGGCCGGGGCGGCCGTCGCCGCCGAACCCAAGGCGGCCGCCCCGCCCCTCTCGCTGTATGGCGGCCTGCCGAGCCTGGAGCAGGTCGAAATCTCGCCGGACGGCAAGCTTCTCGCCATCGCCGTCACCGACGGCGAAAAGCGGATGATGCTGATCCGCGAGGCGACCGAGGGCGGCAAGCTGCTCTCGGCCATGAACTTCGGCGACAGCAAGCTGCGGGGCCTGCAATGGGCCGGGACCGAGCACGTGCTGATCACCACCTCGAGCGCCAGCCAGGTCTGGGGCCTGTCCGGTCCCAAGCGCGAATACCTGATGGGCTTCGACTTCAACCTGGTCACCCGCAAGCAGACCATGCTGATGAATGGCCAGGAAGACGCGATGAACATCGTCCTGGAGTCGCCGGACGTGCGGTTCATCGACGGCGTGCCCTACGCCTTCGTCGAGGGGATACACTTCTACGACGGCAGCGGCTGGAACACGCTCTACCGGATCAACCTGAAGACCGGCGTCACCCGGATGCTGAGCACCGGCGGCTCTGCCGACACCGACGACTGGCTGGTCTCGCCTGAAGGCCAGCCGCTGGCGCAGTCGCTCTACGACCAGAAACTCGGCGCCTGGAGCCTGAAGATCAAGAATCCGAACGGCGGCTGGACGACGGTCGAGAAAGCCGTCTCGAAGATGGGCTCCTACGGCGTGCGCGGCATGGGCCGCGACGGCAAGTCCGTGCTGGTCTGGATGCGCGACGAAGACGGCTCCAAGCCCCTGCTGCGCGAATACACGCCGGACGGCGCCCATGTCGTGGTGCCGGGCAGCGAGGCCTATGACAGCGCCATCATGGCGCCGGACGGTTCGCGGATGATCGGGGCCTTCAGCCTGGTCGGCGACGAGCGCCGCTACACCTTCTTCGACACCAAGGCCCAGGCCAGCTGGAACGCCGTGCTCAAGGCGTTCCCCGGCGACCAGGTGTCGCTGGCCTCGTGGTCGGACGACCGGCGCAAGATCGTGGTCCAGGTCGACTCGCCGACCCTGGGTCCGGCCTACGCCCTGGTCGATCTCGACGCCAAGAGCGCGCGCTGGCTGGGCGATATCTACCAGAACCTCAAGCCCGAGCACGTCTCGGAGATCAAGCCGATCAGCTACAAGGCCGCCGACGGCCTGAAGATCACCGGCTACCTCACCCTGCCGCGCGGCCGGGACGCCAAGGACCTGCCGCTGGTGGTGCTGCCGCACGGCGGTCCGGAAGGCCGCGACACCCTGGGCTTCGACTGGTGGAGCCAGGCCCTGGCCTCGCGCGGCTACGCGGTGCTGCAGCCCAATTTCCGCGGCTCCGAGGGCTTCGGCGACGACTTCGTCGAGGCCGGCTACGGCCAGTGGGGCAAGCTGATGCAGACCGACCTGTCGGACGGCGTGCGCCACCTGGCCAAGCAGGGCGTGATCGATCCCAAGCGCGTCTGCATCGTCGGCGGCAGCTATGGCGGGTACGCCGCCCTGGCCGGGGCGACGATGGATCGCGGCGTCTATCGCTGCGCCGCCTCGATCGCCGGTCCGGCCGACCTGCGGCGCATGCTGATCGACAGCAACCAGCGCTTCGGCTCGGGCCAGAACTCGGCCCTGCGCTACTGGCTGCAATTCATGGGCGCCGACGGGGTCAAGGACCCCGACCTGGCCGCCATCTCGCCGGCCAGGATGGCCGACAGGGTCGAGATCCCCGTGCTGCTGATCCATGGCAAGGACGACACCGTCGTTCCCTATGTCCAGAGCACGATCATGGCCGACGCCATGAAGAAGGCCGGCAAGCCGGTCGAACTGGTCACCCTGAACGGCGAGGACCACTGGCTGTCGCGCGGCGCCACCCGGCTGCAGATGCTGACCGCGGTGGTCGACTTCCTGGAGAAAAACAACCCGCCGCGGTAAGGCCGACGACGATCGGGGACACACGCGCGCTCACAGGCTCGCGCCTCGAAACCCACGGCCTTGCCGCGCGTGTGTGTCCCAGCCCCGCCGCCTGAAATTTCAGATAGCGGTCGCCAGACCGGCCGATCCGGCGTAAACCGCCCGGCCTGATGACCACGCTTTCCACGACAGCCGCCCCCACGTCCTCGCAGAGTCCGGACGCCAGTCCGCGCGCCCTCTATGTCCTGCTCCTGGTGGTGTTCATCAACCTGGTGGGCTTTGGGCTGGTCATCCCGCTGTTGCCCTTTTACGCCAAGTCGCTGAGCGCCAGCCCGTGGCAGGTGACGGCGCTGTTCTCGGCCTATTCGCTGGGCCAGTTCGTCGCCGAGCCGTTCTGGGGGCGCCTGTCCGACCGCATCGGCCGGCGGCCGGTGCTGATCGTCACCATCCTGGCCAACACCCTCTGCTATGTCGCCCTGGCCTTCGCCCCCAGCATCGGCTGGGCGTTCGCGATCCGCCTGGTCAGCGGCTGCGCCACCGGCAACATCTCGACCATCCAGGGCTACATGGCCGACGTCACCCCGCCGGAAAAGCGGGCCGGGCGCATGGGCCTGCTGGGCGCGGCCTTCGGCATGGGCTTCGTGGTCGGCCCCACCCTGGGCGGCCTGCTGCCTGGCCTGGCCAAGGTCTTCGGCCATTCCGAAAGCGGCCGCCTGGCCTTCCAGATCCCGCTGCTGACCGCCGCCGTCCTGGCGGCGGTCGCCGCCCTGGGGGTCTTCCTGTTCGTGGTCGAGAGCCGCGCCCCCAGCGCCAAGGACGCCCCCCGACCGCACCGCCGCGAGGCCCTGCAGGCCGCCGTCGCCCACCCGGTGCTGTCGCGGGTCATGCTGGTCACCCTGATCTCGACCGCCGCCTTCGCCGGCATGGAGGCGGTCTTCGGCCTGTGGACCCAGGCCCGGTTCGACTGGGGTCCACGGCAGGTCGGGCTGTGCTTCGCGGTGATCGGCGTCATCGCCTCGGTCGGCCAGGGCCTGGTCACCGGCCGGCTGGCGCGGCGGTTCGGCGAGGCCAAGGTGCTGACCGCCGGCCTGGGGATCATCGCCCTGAGCCTGGCCGTGACGCCGTTCGTCCCGACCGCCGCCTTCGTACCGGTGGTGGTGGGCTTCACCGCGTTCGGCCAGTCGCTGGTCTTCCCCTGCATCGCCGCCCTGATCTCGCGCGCCACCCCACCCGACAAGCAGGGCGCCATGCTGGGCCTGAACATGGCCGCCGGCTCGCTGGCCCGCATGGCCGGCCCGATGCTGGCCGGGCCGCTGTTCGGCCTGGCGATCGGCGGCCCCTACTGGTTCGGCGCATTGCTGATGATCCCGGCCATCGCCTTCGCCCTGACGATCGAGCACCGCGCCAAGGCGACAGCCTAAGCTCGACAGCTTCGCCGTGCAGCGCTAACGCTTGCGACATTGAGTTGGGGGTTTGCATGTTGAAGTTGTTCGCCGGCGCCGCGATGGCCGCGCTGGCTTGCGTCGGGGCCGCGTCAGCCGGTTCGCTTGACGCTTATGGCCGCCTGCCGGCCATTTCCGACGTCGAGATCTCGAGCGACGGCGCCAATCTGGCCTATATCGCCCACGACGGCGGCACGAGCCGGGTGATCATCCAGCCGCTGAACGGCGGCGAAATCCAGAGCGTCGACTTCGGCAAGGTCAAGATGCGGGGGGTCAGTTGGCCCGATCCCGGCCACGTGCTGGCCGAGGTGTCACGCACCGCCGCCATCGAGGATGTGACCTATGTCGGCGAGCAGTTCCAGGCGACCAGCATCAACGTCAAGACCGGCGCCCAGGTCCAGATTCCCAAGCGATCCTACGAGACGATCAACAACGTCCTGAGCTCCGACCCGGTCGGCGGCGTCGTGAACGGCAAGCCGACGATCTTCACCCAGTTCTATGCGGGTGAGGAGGCCGAGTCCCGGCAGGCTGGACGTTTTGACCTCTATCGCGTCGATCCGGACACCGGCATCGCCGCCATGGTGCAGATGGGCGACTTCAAGACCGGCGACTACCTGTTCAAGACCGACGGCACGGTGATCGCCCGTACCCGCTACGACCGCGAGAACGCGCGCTGGTCGATGGAATTGCGCAAGGACGGCAAGTGGGTGGACGCCTATGTCGTCACGGCGACGGTCGACGGGCCGGACATGGAAGGCCTTTCACTCGACGAAAAATCGGTGGTGATGTCCATTCGCGACGAAAAGACCGGCGGATATCAGCTGGCCAACATCTCCATCGCCGACGGCAAGCTGGGCGAATTCTACGGCCCCAACGGACCGTTCGACGTCGTGATGGACGACGCCAATCACGTCGTCGGCACGGTCACGAACGCGGGTTACAAGCAGTATCAGTTTGACGAACCCCGGCTTGCCGCCGCCTGGTCGATGATCGCGGGCGTCTTCCCCGGCCGACAACTGGCCCTGCAGTCGCACACGCCCGACTATTCGAAAATCGTGATCTATGTTGAAGGAACGGGCGAACCGGGCGGGTACTATCTTCTTGACCTGGCGGCCAAGAAGCTCAGCAAGGTCGGGTCGGCCTACCCCGCGCTGTCCCCCGCCGATGTCGCCGAAGTGCGAGCGATCAAGTATTCCGCCGCCGACGGCCTGACGATCCAGGGCTACCTCACCCTCCCGCCAGGCAAGGCCGCCAAGAACCTGCCCCTGATCGTCATGCCGCATGGCGGACCGGAATCCCGCGACGAAGCCGGCTTCGACTGGTGGGCCCAAGCCCTGGCGTCGCGCGGCTATGCCGTGCTGCAGCCCAACTTCCGCGGTTCGACCGGCTATGGCGAAAGCTTCATTCGCGCCGGCGACGGCGAGTGGGGCGGCAAGATGCAGACCGATCTGTCGGACGGCGTCCGCTTCCTGGCCAAACAGGGCGTCGTCGATCCCAAGCGCGTCTGCATCACGGGCGCCAGCTACGGCGGCTATGCGGCGCTGGCCGGAATCACCCTCGACAAGGGCGTCTACCGTTGCGCGGTGTCCGTGGCCGGCATCGGCGACGTGCGCGAGATGATCAATTTCAAGATGCTGCGCTATAAGGAGGAAAGCCCGACGATCCGCTACTACAAGCGTATCTTCGGCGTCACCTCGACCTCCGACCCCAAGCTGGACGCCCGCTCTCCGGCCCGCCATGCAGCCGAGGCCGATGGCCCCGTGCTGCTGATCCACGGCAAGGACGACACCGTGGTGCAGTACAGCCAGAGCACCGACATGCGCAACGCCCTGGAACGGGCCAAGAAGCCGGTGGAGTTCGTCAACCTGGGCGCCGAAGACCACTGGCTTTCCCGCGAGGCCACCCGTCAGCAGATGTTGGCGGCGACCGTCGCCTTCCTGGAAAAGAACAACCCGCCGAACTAGCGATCGCCGGACCCGTCAGAGGGGCGGAGACGGCGCTTGCCTTCTTCGCCCCTTTCCCGTACTAACCCCGCCTTTCCGGAACCGCCTGGCTAATGGCATGCCATGGCGGTTCGTCATGCTTCTAGAGGACGGGGCGGTTAAACGCTCCGACGCGAAATGCCTAAGTTGAAGACCAAGTCGGGCGCCAAGAAGCGCTTCAAGATCACGGCCACGGGCCTGCTGAAAGCCGGCGTCGCCGGCAAGCGTCACCGTCTGATCGGCCACAACGGCAAGTACATCCGCCAAAACCGCGGCACGAAGGTCATGAGCGAATCCGACGCCAAGACCATCCGTTCGTACCTGCCCTACGGCCTTTAAGAGGAGCGCTGACACATGGCTCGCGTCAAACGGGGCGTCACCGCCCACGCCAAGCACAAGAAGGTTCTTGAGCAGGCGAAAGGCTTCTACGGCCGCCGCAAGAACACCATCCGCACCGCCAAGGCCGCCGTCGACAAGGCCGGCCAGTACGCGTACCGCGACCGCAAGGTGCGCAAGCGCGCCTTCCGCTCGCTGTGGATCCAACGCATCAACGCCGGCGCCCGCATCGAGGGCTTCACCTACTCGCAGTTTATCCACGGCCTGGACGTGGCGGGTATCGTGATCGACCGCAAGGTCCTCTCGGATATCGCGGGTCAAGACCCCGCCGCGTTCAAGGCCATTGCTGACAAGGTCCGCACCGCCCTGGCCGCCTAAGGTCTTTTTCGGGTCCGTCCCGATTGCGATCTGGAAAAGCCCTCCGGTGCGAGCCGGAGGGCTTTTTGCTGCGCGCTCCCCTACTCCCCACCCCACGAATGCTCTAGACGGAACCCCGTCATGACCGATCTCACCACTCTCGAAGCCGACGTGCTGGCGCAAGTCGCCGCCGCCGGCGACCTCGCCGCCCTCGACGCCGTGCGCGTCTCCGCCCTGGGCAAGACCGGCTCGATCTCGGGCCTGCTCAAGACCCTGGGCGCCATGAGCCCCGACGAGCGCAAGGAACGGGGCGCGGCGATCAACGTGCTGCGCGACCGCGCGCAGACGGCGCTGAACGACAAGAAGGCCGCGCTGGAAACCGCAGCCCTCGACGCGCGCCTGGCCAGCGAGACCCTGGACCTCACCTTGCCGGCCCCCTATCGCCGCAAGGGCAGCGTCCACCCCACCATGCAGACCATGGACGAAATGGTCGCCATCTTCGCCGAGATGGGCTTCGCCGTGGCCGAGGGCCCGGACATCGAGGACGACTTCCACAACTTCACGGCCCTGAACTTCCCGCCCAAGCACCCGGCGCGGGAGATGCACGACACCTTCTTCTTCAATCCCAAGGAAGACGGCGAGCGCATGCTGCTGCGCACCCACACCAGCCCGGTGCAGGTGCGGACCATGCTGTCGCAGAAGCCGCCGATCCGCATCATCGCCCCTGGCCGCACCTACCGCATGGACAGCGACGCCACCCACACGCCGATGTTCCACCAGGTCGAGGGCCTGGTGATCGACAAGGGCATCCACATGGGCCACCTGAAGTGGACCCTGGAGACCTTCTTGGCGCGGTTCTTCGAGTCCGACACGGTGACCACCCAGTTCCGGCCGCACCACTTCCCGTTCACCGAGCCCTCGGCCGAGACGGACGTCCAGTGCGACCGCAGCGGCGGCGAGATCAAGATCGGCCAGGGCACCAGCTGGCTGGAGATCCTGGGCTGCGGCATGGTGCATCCCAACGTCCTGCGGGCCTGCGGCATCGACCCGGACGAGTACCAGGGCTTCGCCTTCGGCATGGGCGTCGACCGACTGGGGATGCTGAAATACGGCATGCCCGACCTGCGCGACATGTTCGCCTCGGACGGCCGCTGGCTGGCCCACTACGGGTTCAGCGCCTTCGCGGCGCCGAACGCGGCGAGCGGCTTGAGCTGATGCAAGACGAGTCCAGTCACGACTGGATCAAGTTTGGCGATGGCCAGGCGAACGTGGCGGTCACCCTGACCGAGACGGTCGGATACGGCTGGCCCGCCCTTGCCCGGATCACTCTCGACACGATCATGGTCGAACGCCAACCGACACTCATGAACGTGGCTGACTTCGTCAAAGCCGCTGAGAAAATGCATAGCGACCTTGCGGGAGAGGCCAAACTGGAATCGCTCGAGGGCGATTTCGATTTGAAATTGAGCGCCAATTCCCTGGGTCGCATCGCGATCGAAGTCACCGCCCATAAATGGGCGGGAAATTCATTCGAGTACGACTTCCGCGGCAAGTTCGAAGTTGACCAGTCTTATCTGCCCTCGCTTATCCACGGCTTGAGGGCCCAGTTGAAAAATCGAGCTTCAACATGAAATTCACCCTCTCCTGGCTCAAGGACCACCTCGACACCGAGGCGTCCGCCACCGAAGTCGTCGCCGCCATGACCATGGCCGGCCTCGAGGTCGAACACGTCACCGATCCGGCGACCAAGCTGGCGGCCTTCACGGTCGCCAAGGTGGTTTCGGCCGAGCCGCACCCCAACGCCGACCGCCTGCGGGTCTGCCAGGTCGACACCGTCGACGGCCGCAAGGAGATCGTCTGCGGCGCGCCCAACGCCCGCGCCGGCCTGACCACCGTCTACGCCCCGATCGGCGCCTATGTGCCGGGCCTCGGTGTCACCCTGGTCGAGAAGCCGGTGCGCGGCGTGGTGTCCAACGGCATGCTGTGCTCGGGCTCCGAGCTGGAGGCCGACGACGGCGCCGAGGGCATCCTGGAACTGTCGGACGACCTGGCGGTCGGGACCCCGGCGTCGCAGGCCCTGGGCCTGGAAGCCGTCATCGACTTCGAGGTCACCCCCAACCGCCCCGACTGGCTGGGCGTGGCCGGCATCGCCCGCGACCTGGCCGCGGCCGGGGTGGGAACGCTGAAGGACCCGTCGATCGCCCCCGTGCCGGGGACCTTCCCTTGCCCGATCGCCATCACGGTCGACGGCGACGCCTGCCCGGTGTTCAGCGGCCGCTTCATCCGCGGCGTCAAGAACGGCCCGTCGCCCAAATGGCTGGCCGACCGCCTGAAGGCCATCGGCCTGCGCCCGATCAACACCCTGGTCGATATCACCAACCTGATCACCTACGACCGGGCTCGGCCGCTGCACGTCTATGACGCCGCCAAGCTGGTCGGCGCGACGATCACCGCGCGCCTGGGTCACCACGGCGTCCACGGCGACGAGCACCTGATCGCCCTGGACGGCAAGACCTACGAGGCGACCCCGGAGATGTCGGTGATCTCCGACGCCGATGGCGAGCGCCCGATCGGCCTGGGCGGCGTCATGGGCGGCGAAAGCACCGGCTGCTCGGACGCCACCGTCGATGTGTTCCTCGAAAGCGCCTGGTTCGACCCGATCCGCACGGCCCAGACCGGCCGCGTGACGGGCATCAACAGCGACGCCCAGTATCGCTTCGCCCGCACGGTCGACACCGGCTCGCTGGTCCCCGGCCTGGAGCTGGCGACCAGGCTGATCCTGGAGCTGTGCGGCGGCGAGCCGTCGGACGTCGTCGTGGCCGGCCAGGCCCCGGCCGCGCCGGGTCCGATCCTGTTCGACCCGGCCTATGTGAAGGCGCTGTCGGGCCTGGACATCGCCCCCGAGCGCTCGCTGAAGATCCTGGCCGACCTGGGCTTCGCCATCGCGCCGCCGCAGGGCCTGCCGGCCGCCGAGTTCGCCACCCATGTCGAGAGCGTGGTCAGCGTCACCCCGCCGACCTTCCGCCGCGACGTCGACGGCAAGGCCGACCTGGTCGAGGAAGTGGCCCGCATCGCCGGCTACGCCGCTCTGCCCTCCACGCCGCTGCCGGAGGTCGCCCGCGCCGTGGGCGGCGTCCTGACCCCGCGCCAGGCCCGAGCCCGCGTCGCCCGCCGCGCCCTGGCGGCGGCCGGCTATAACGAGGTGGTCAGCTGGAGCTTCACCAGCACTGGCGCCGCGACCCTGTTCGGCGGCGGCGCGGCCGAGCTGGTCCTGGCCAATCCGATCGCCTCGGACCTGGACTGCATGCGGCCGTCGATCCTGCCCAACCTGATCGAGGCGGCCGGCCGCAACGCCCGCCGGGGCTTCCCGGACGTGGCCCTGTTCGAGATCGGCCCGGTGTTCCACGGCGACCGTCCGCAGGACCAGAAGACCACCATCGCCGCCGTCCTGGCCCCGCACGCGCCGCGCGGCTGGGACAAGGCGCCGGCCGAAGACCTGTTCTCGGTGAAGGCCGACCTGATCGCCCTGCTCGAGGAGCTGGGCGCGCCGGTGGCCTCGCTGCAGACCGCCCAGGGCTCGGCCTCGTCCTGGTGGCATCCGGGCCGCTCGGCGCGCCTGCAGCTGGGCCCCAAGGCGGTGCTGGCCGAGTTCGGCGAACTGCACCCGGCGGTGCTCAAGGCCCTGGACGTGGCCGGCCCGATCTACGGCTTCGAAATCGTCCTGGAGGCGATCCCCGAGCCGAAGAAGAAGGCCGTCAAGACCAAGCCGGCCTTCGCGCCTTCGCCGCTGATGCCCCTGACCCGCGACTTCGCCTTCGTGACCGACAAGGCCAAGCCCGCCGGCGACCTGGTCAAGGCCGCGGCCGGCGCCGACAAGGCGTTGATCACGGCGGCCCGGGTGTTCGACGTCTACGAGGGCCCCGGCGTGCCGGACGGCGCCAAGTCGATCGCCCTTGAGGTGGTGGTGCAGCCGCGCGACAAAACCCTGACCGAAGCCGAGATCGAGGCCCTGTCGGCCAAGGTCGTGGCGGCGGTCGAGAAGGCGGGCGGCAAGCTCAGGTCGTAGGGTCGACACTTGCCCCCACCTGGCGACTGCGTCGCCTGTCCGCCCCCATAGGGGGCGGAGTTCGCGCGCTTAGGCTCCGCCCCCCTATGGGGGCGGACAGACCGCGAAGCGGTCAGGTGGGGGCAAGTGCGCCGCGCTCGAACGCCGCCGCACAATCCTTGCGCAGGCCGCGTCATTCGTCGCGCTTTCACGGCAAAGCCTTGCGCATCGCCCATGCCCACGCTACCTCTAGAGCCGCACACGGAGTCACCCCGCCTAAATGCAATCGCATCTGGCCATGACCGTTCTGATCGCGACCAGCATGACCGCTGGCGTCGCGATCGCGTGCGCGCGCACCATTATGATGCAGGCCAAGATTAAAACCGTTCGTATTCGGACGGGGCAGCACAGGCGCGCGGACTAGCCGCACCAACGCCGAAGATCGCAAGATCCGCAAAGCCCCGCTTCCGAAAGGAGCGGGGTTTTTGCTGTGCGGTCATCGGTCCTTCCCTTCAAATCCAAGGACCTTGAAACCATGAGCTACCTGCCTTCCCCACCCGCCTTCAATTCCGACCACGAAGGCGTCACCGTCCACCAGCTGCTGCTGGCCGCCCGGGATGCGCCCTCGGCGCTGGAAGCCGTCCGCCAGGGCCTGGCCGACAGCGGCGCCGAGCTGTGCGCCCTGTCGATGAAGCCGGTCGGCCAGATCGTCGAGGGATCCCTGCGCGTCCGTCACCTGAGCGACCAGGCCGCCCGCCTGCTGGCCCGCGACCTGGCCGCCTGGCCGGGCGTCACCTCGGCCAGCGTCGAGCATCAGTGGGTGCGGCCATGAGCGAGCGAAAACCGGAGGAAGACAAACTCCGCCTGTTCCTGGTGATCGCCGACGACACGCCCGACGCCCTGATGCGGGTGCTGGGCGTGGCCAGCGTGCAGCAGACCCGCCTGCGCTCGCTGACCGCCCGGCCGGACGGGGCCGGCCTGAGCATCCGCATGGAGATCGACGACCAGGGCGACGACCGCGCCCAGTTCCTGGCCACGCGGCTGGCGGCGGCCCCGTCGGTGCGCAGCGTGGGGTTCGGCTGGCGATAGGGTGTAACCTTTCGCCGGCGCCGTCCGTATCCACGAGTACGCCTTAGGAGTCTCCGATGATCCGCCGCCTGCTCGTCCTGCTCGCCGTCCTGTTCCTGCCCGCCGCCGCCCTCGCGGCCACGCCCAAGCCGGCGCCCCAGACCGCCGTGTTCGCGGGCGGCTGCTTCTGGTGCATGGAGAACGACATGCGCGGCATCCCCGGCGTGCTGAAGGTGGAGTCCGGCTACACCGGCGGCCACGTCGACCGCCCCAGCTATCGCGACGTCACCAGCGAGACCAGCGGCCACTACGAGGCGGTGCGCGTCACCTACGACCCCGGCAAGCTCGACTACGGCTTCCTGCTCTACAAGTACTGGAAGCTGGTCGACCCCACCGACGACGGCGGCCAGTTCTGCGACCGCGGCCCGTCCTACCGCCCGGCGGTGTTCGTCACCCCGGCCCAGCGCCCGATCGCCGACAAGTCCCGCGCCGAGGCCGCCAAGCGCCTGAAGACCGGGACGATGAAGGCCCAGATCCTCGACCTGAAGACCTTCTGGCCGGCCGAGGCCTACCACCGCGACTACGCCAAGAACCATTCGATCGAGTACCACGCCTACCGCATGGGCTGCGGCCGCGACCTGCGGCTGAAGCAGGTGTGGGGAAACTGATCCCCCACGCGCCGCGCGCGACTGGACAACCTATGGGCAAGGCGTAATCTCCCCTTTTCCTTAGCGCGTATCTCCAGGGGGGGAGGGTTCGCATGGGCGGTCCATGGGCACGTCTGGTTCCGGCGCTGCTGGGCGTCGCGTTGGCGTTTTCCGCTGTTTCGAGCCACGCCCAGATGGCGCCCG
>NZ_AKKF01000204.1 GCF_000281955.1 Caulobacter sp. AP07
CCTCTCCCGCCGGGAGAGGGTCAACAGAAGCGCCCGAAACCTTATTCCAGCCCCCGCGCCACGCCCTCGCGCCGCGGATCCGCCCCGCCTTCCAGCACCCCGCCCGGCCGCACGATCACCCCGTGCAGGCCCGAGGTCTCGTTCTGGCCGGTCCTGACCATCACGCCCCGCGCCTGCAGGGCCGCGGTCATCTCCGGTCCCAGCTTCTCGACGTCGGCCGAGAAGGTGTCGCCGCGCGCCACCATGTTGGGCAGATTGATGGCCTGCTGCATGGTCAGGCCCCAGTCGAACACCCCGATCATGGCCTTGAGATTGTAGGACAGGATCGCCGAGCCGCCCGGCGAGCCGACGGCGGCCAGGAACTTGCCGTCCTTGTCGAGCACGATGATCGGCACCATCGACGAGCGCGGCCGCTTGCCGCCGGCCACGGCGTTGGCGGCCGGGGCGCCGTCGCCGTCCCGGGGCGCGAAGTTGAAGTCGGTCAGCTGGTTGTTGAGGAAGAAGCCGCCGGCCATCCGGCCCGAGCCGAACACGCTCTCGACCGTGGTGGTCATCGACACCACGTTGCCGGCCGGATCGACGATGACCATGTGGGTGGTGCCCGCCGGTTCCATCGTCTTGTCGGCGCCGACGGCCGGCGCGCCCTTGGGCAGGCCGAACTTCGGCGCCGGGCCGGCCGTCTGTCCGATCAGCTTGGCGCGCTGCGCCACATAGGCGGGATCGAGCAGCCCCTCGACCGGCACCTTCACGAAGGACGGGTCGCCGATATAGCGGTCGCGGTCGGCGTACATCACCCGCTCGGCCTCGGCCAGCTGGGTCCAGGCGATCGGGTCGCTGGGGCCGCGCTTGGCGATGTCGGTGTGCTCCAGCATCAGCAGGGCCTGGATCACCGACACGCCGCTGGACGACGGGTTGGGCACGCAGACGGTGTAGACCTTCCATGGCCGGCACAGGGCGTCGGCCGAGCGCGGCCTGTAGGCCTTGAGGTCGGCCAGGGTCATGCTGGAGGGCAGGTCGCCCTGGCGCAGCCGGTCGACGATGGCCTGGGCCAGCGGGCCCTCGTAGAGCGCGCTGGGGCCTTGCGACGCCAGGCCGCGCAGGGTGGCCGCGTAGGCCGGGTTCTTCAGGGTGTCGCCGGCCTGGTAGCGCTGGCCGTTCGGCTTGGTGAAATAGGCGACCGCGTCGGGCGCCTGGCCCTGCGGGATGCGAGGGTTGTTGATCATGCCGGCCAGGCGGGGGCTGACGGTGAAGCCGTCGTCGGCCAGTTTTTCGGCGTCCTTGAACAGCGTGCTCCACGCCGCCTTGCCGTGCTCCTTCTGGGCCTGGGCCAGCATGCCCACCGCGCCGGGCACGCCGGTCGAGCGGCCCGACAGCACGGCGGCGACGAAGTTCAGCGGCTTGCCGTCGGGCCCCAGGAACAACTGCGGCGTCGCCGCCTGCGGAGCCTTCTCGCGACCGTCATAGGCCGTCACCTTGCCGGTCCTGGCGTCATAGAACGTCATGAACGCGCCGCCGCCCAGCCCCGAGCTCTGTGGCTCGACCAGGCCCAGCACCGACTGCACCGCCACCGCCGCGTCGACGGCCGAGCCGCCGTCCCGCAACACCCTCAGGCCCGCCTCGACCGCCAGCGGATTGGCGGCGGCGACCATGCCGCGCGGGGCGTAGGCCGGGGCCGTGGCCGCCATGGCTGGAGCCGGCGACCCCGCGGCCAACGGCGCGCAGCCGGCGAGCAGGGCGAGGAGCAGCGGGGCGATCAGGCGCATGGGCGAACTTCCGTCGAAACGGCGCCGGGCGCGGGGACCAGGCGGCCTTGGGTCACGCGGACGGCCAAGGTCGTCCAACTCTCCAGAAGGGGAGCGCGGCCTTGCGGGTCAAGGCCTCAAGCCCCTTCTCCACAAACTTCGCGCCGTCTGCATCAAAACCCGCTTGCGCCCCACCGGTGAACGGGCTATCTCCCCCGCCTCGCCGAAAGGCAGTGCGCGCCCGTAGCTCAGCTGGATAGAGCATCAGACTACGAATCTGAGGGTCGGACGTTCGAATCGTTCCGGGCGCGCCATCTTTCCTGACATCGTTGAAAGCGTTGCAGTTCCACCGTGCGTTGGAGCCGCCGCTTGTGCTCGGCCAGCTCCGATTTCGGGTCAGCTGCAACACGTGGTTGCATCTTCGCTTCGGGTTCGCCAGAAAGCTCCGGCCGCGTATCGCGCGCCGGGACCCTTCTCCAGCGAGACATCCTTTCCCCATGAAACGATCAAACCACCTTGTCGCGCTTGGCCTGCTGTGTGCCAGCATTCTGGGCGCGACGGCCGACGTCGCGGCGGAGGAATACAGCCCCTTTCCTCCCGCGGGCGTTTACGACGCCAGCGACAGCGCGTTCGAGCGCCTGTTGACGATCCGCAGGAACGGCGGCTTCACGCTGGAGGTGATGCAGAAGGGCAAGCCCGGCAGCCTGCGCAGCGGCTCCGGCGAAGGCGTGTTGACGGACGCGCCCGGCGGCTGGCGTTACGCTGAAGGGCGTTGCAGCATGACACTGCGGCGCGCGGCCGGCGGCATGCAGTTGCACGTGGAGGCCTGCGCCAGCGACTGGGGCGATGTGCCCTTCGATGGCAAATACGCGCTCCAGGGCGCGGGAGCTGGGGCGTCGCGCGCCGCCGTCGCCTCCTCGCCGGCGCTCGACAAGCAGACGGCGACGCCCGCGGTTGCCGGGCTGCCGTCGCGCAGGCAGTTGAACGATACCTGGTCCAGCCTCGATATCGGCGGCATGGCCGGGAAGACCGTGATCGTCATGGTCAAGCCCGTCCAATCGGGAACGACCGACAACATTCTCGAGCATTTCTCGAAAGCCGCCTTTGTCATCGACACGACGAGCGACTATCAGGCGCTGTCTCCCGCGAACCTGGCCCGGCCGCCGATCGGGCTGGTCGAGATTCCGCTTCCCCCGACCCGTGGCGACCAGGGGCTCGAGTTCGAGGTCGAATGCAGCGATGGGAAGCTCGAGGATGTCGTGGTGATCAGCATCGCCAGTCAGGAAAACGCCAAGCCGATGACACGAAGGCGCGCGAGCGCCTGGCGGTTGAACGATCACCTGCAGGCGGTGGAGATCAAACCGGCAAGCCGGGTCAAATGTCCGGTGACGCAACCGGGCTATTGATCGGGAGGTCGGGCCGGCCCCGCGCTCCGGTCCCCGGTCTAGCCGCCGCAGGATTCGCGGACGATCAGGTCGGTGGACAGGCGCTCGGGGCGGTGGTCGCCGGCCGCGTCGAGGACGCGGGCCACCAGCAGGCGTCCGGCCTTGTAGGTGTCCTGCTTGATGGTGCTGAGCGCCGGGGTGCTGAGGCGGCTCAGCAGCATGTCGTCATAGCCGACGACGGAGACGTCCTCGGGCACCGACATGCCCGCGCGCCGCAGGGCGCGGATGGCGCCTAGGGCGATCAGGTCGCTGGAGGCGAAGACGCCGTCGAACGGGGTCCTGCGCCGCACCAGGGCCCCGACCGCCGCCTCGGCCGATTCCAGTTCGAAATCGACCGGGATGATCAGGGCGTTGTCGACCTCCAGGCCGCTTTCCTTCAGCGCCTCCAGATAGCCGGCGCGGCGTTGCAGGGCCTCGGGGTCGGTTTCGCCCAGGAAGACGATGCGTTTGCGGCCCAGTCGCGCCAGGTGCAGCGTGGCGCGCCGGCCGCCCAGCAGGTTGTCGGAACCGATCGAGCAGTATTTCTGGCCTTGCAGCTGCGCGCCCCAGACGGCGAAGCGCGCCTCGGTGTCGGCCAGCTGGTTGAAGGCCTCGTGCAGGGTGCTCTGGCCCAGGAAGATCACGCCGTTGGCGCGGCTGGTCGTGGTGGCCAGGACCAGGTCGTCGTAGTTGGCCGGGGCGGTGTGGCTGACGGTGAAGTCGCAGCCGCGGTCGCGGGCCGCCTCGCCGATGCTGGCCAACAGCTCGAGGAAGAAGGGGTGGGACAGCGGCAGCGGGCGGCCATGGGTGCGCGGCGTGACGATGGCGATCGAGCCTTCGGAGCCGATCGGCCCCGACGGCATGTAGCGGCGGAACGGATAGTCCCGCTCGCGGGCCAGGGCCCAGATGCGCTGCTTGGTGCGGGTGCTGATCGAGGGGTGGTCGTTGAGGGCGCGCGAGACGGTCGACGCCGAAACGCCGGCCAGCTTCGCCAGGTCGTCCAACGTGGTACTGTTGTTGCTACTGCTGCCCATCTCGTCCAAGTAGTAAGAAAATCGCCGCTGTCCACCTTAATGCACTGAAAGGAAGCCTTTGCAAGGCAAGCGCCAAGACTTCGCGGGACGACGCCGGGCCGGCGCCATATGACGAAGACGCGCCTGTCTTTTCCTCAAATCTGGAACATGTGTTGCGGTTTGTTCGGCATCCAGATCGTCTGGGGTTTGCAGAACGTCAACACCAGCCGCATCTTCCAGACCCTTGGCGCCGACGTCAACGAGCTGGCGATCCTGTGGATCGCCGCGCCGGCCACCGGCCTCCTGGTGCAGCCGATCATCGGCCATCTGAGCGACAAGACCTGGGGGCGGCTCGGTCGTCGGCGGCCCTACATCTTCAGCGGTTCGATCCTGACGGCGATCGCGCTGTTCCTGATGCCCAACGTCTCGACCGTGTGGGCCGCCAGCGTGATGCTGTGGGTGCTCAGCGCCTCGATCAACGTGGCGATGGAGCCGTTTCGCGCCTTCGTCGCCGACACCCTGCCGGAAGAGCAGCGCACCACCGGCTTCGCCATGCAGGTGTTCTTCATCGGCGCGGGCGCGGTGTTCGCCTCGGCGCTGCCGTGGGCGCTGACCCACTGGTTCGGGGTTTCGGGACAGGCCGCGCCGGGCGTCCTGCCCAAATCGGTGCACGCGGCCTTCTATGTCGGCGGGGTCAGCCTGCTGGCCGCCGTGATGTGGACCGTGTTCACCACCCGGGAGCATCCGCCGGAAGCCCTCGGCGACGATCGGCCGGGCGAGCGGCTGCACAGGGCGCCGACCCCGGCGGGGGCGGCCGTGCTGCTGAAGAGCGGCGTGCTGTGGGTGCTCGGCGGCCTGGTGGTCGGCGTCCTGGCCGCCCTGGGGCATTGGGCGCGGGAGGTCTATGTGCTGGCCGCGGTCGCCGCGGGGTTCGGGGCGGCGCAGCTGGCGGCGATCTGGCTGCGGCGGCGGGGCCATGTCTCGCTGGGCGTGCTGGAGGTGGTCGAGGACATCCTGCACATGCCGCGGGTGTTGCGGCAGCTGGCGATCACCCAGTTCTTCACGTGGTTTGGCCTGTTCGCGATGTGGATCTACACGACCCCGGCCGTCACGGCGCGCCACTACGGCGCGGCGGACGCCGCCTCGGCGGCCTATAACCGGGGCGCCGACTGGGTGGGCGTGCTGTTCGCCGGCTATAACGGGGTGGCGGCCCTGGTGGCGCTGATGCTGCCCGCGCTGGCGGCGCGGATCGGGCGGCGCGCCAGCCACGCGCTCTGCCTGGGGCTGGGCGCGCTGGGCTTCCTGGGGTTCGTGCTGATCGACGATCCCGCGCTGCTGTGGATCCCCATCGTCGGCATCGGCGTCGCCTGGTCGTCCGTGCTGTCCGCGCCCTATGCGATGCTGTCGAGCGCCGCGCCGTCGCACAAGATGGGCGTCTATATGGGCATCCATAACCTCTTCCTGGTGATCCCGCAGCTGGTGGCCGCCACGGTCCTGGGGCCCCTGGTCAAGTACGTGTTCAAGGGTGAGGCGATCTTCGCCCTCGGCCTGGCGGCGGCGGCGTTCGCCCTGGCGGCGCTCAGCGCCTTCGCCATAGACGACGCGGGCGACCGCCGCCCCGCCGACCGGGCCTGAGCGGCCTCACCGCCGGCTCCGCCCTCCGCCCGAGCGGACCGCCGACGGTCGCGGAGAAGGACTTGCACGCTCGCGCGACGGAAGTTCCCAGCAACGCAAATCTTGCGTAACTCGTGACACCGTGAAGCGTGCCAAAAATGCAACGCGGGCCTTGAGTGCGGCTGAATAGCGCTATCAGAGCGAAATTTGGCAGAACAACGCTATTGCGTGCGCGGGAAAATAGCGCAAGGTTGTGCAAGTCGATGCGTTGCGCAGTCGGATTGGCCCTGTTGGCGAGGCCGTTGCGCACGAAATCAACGCAAGATTTGCGTTGAGGCCATCGTCGGGGGACGAGGTCAGCAAGACCGAACGAACGGCGGCGGCTGAAGAACCGCCGCGAAAGAGGGGGAGGGGATCCGATGCGGGCGAACAGCCCAGGCGCTCACGCCGGCGCACGACGTTAAGGCCTTCAACGAAATCGGAAGCTCCGGCTCCGCCCGCGCCAAGGGCGCGGCGAAGCCGAACCGCGAACGTGACCAGGGGCGGCGTCGCCGCTCACCAAAATCAACCCGCGTGATCAAGGCGCGGGCAAAAAAATGAGGGAGAAGACGATGAGGAAGTTCAGTTTCAGCCAGGGCCGCAAGGCGATGTTGCGGGGAAGCGTCTCCCTGGCGACGCTGGCGGCGGTGGGGATGACCGCGTCGGCCTGGGCGCAGACCGCGTCCGCCCAGGACGCGCCGATCTCCACCGCCTCGAACACCGTGGACGAGGTCGTCGTCGTCGGCGTCCGCCAATCGCTGGTGACGTCGCAGCAGCTCAAGAGGAACGCCGACACGGTGGTCGATTCGATCACCGCCACCGACATCGGCGCTTTCCCCGACAAGTCGGTCGCCGAAGCCCTGCAGCGCGTGCCCGGCATCACGGTGTCGCGCCTGCAGTCCAGCGACGACAGCTCGCACTTCTCGGCCGAGCCGGCCGGGGTGCTGATCCGCGGCCTGACCCAGGTCCGCACCGAATTCAACGGCCGTGACAGCTTCTCGGCCGACGCCGCGCGCGGCCTGAACTTCAACGACATCTCGCCGGAACTGATGGCGGGCGTCGACGCTTACAAGAACCAGACGGCCGAGATGATCGAGGGCGGCATCGCCGGCACGGTCAACCTGCGCACCCGCCTGCCGTTCGACAGCAAGGGCCAGGTCATCTCGCTGACCGGCAAGGCCAATTACGGCGACCGCTCCGACAAGGTCACCTACGAATATTCCGGCATCATCAGCAAGACCTGGGACACCGACTTCGGCCGCATCGGCCTGATGGCCGACTACGCCTATTCGCACGTCCTGACCCAGACCGAAGGCGTGGTGATGCAGCGCATCGGCACGTTCTGTTCGGCCGGCAACAACACCGCCGGCGGCAAGGCCATCATCGGCGCGGACGGCACGATCCCCTGCACGACCTCGCCCTATGGCGGCGCGGGCTGGAAGTACATGCCCGACCAGGTCAACTTCTCGCAGGTCAAGTACGACCGGGTGCGCAAGGGCACGGCCCTGGCCTTCCAGTACGAGAACAACGACGCGAGCGTCCGCTTCAAGGCCCAGTACAACGACTCCAAGTACAGGAACGCCTGGCTCGAGCGCAGCGTCAATGTCGGCCTGTTCGGCCTGTGGGCGGCGCCGGCCTATTCGCCGCAGACCACGGCGTTCATCGCCCCGGCCCAGGGCTCGCCGGCCTTCACCTTCGGCCCGAACGGCATGCTGACCTCGGGCATCCTGACCCAGCCGACCGGCGACTGGGGCGGCAGCACCCAGGACAACATCAACCGCGGCTCGGCCGTGCCTGGCCTGCCCTTCGTCAACTACTGCGGGGCCGGTTCGGCCTGCGCCACCCAGCGCGAAGGCCTCTATATCGAGAACCAGGCCCGCAACTTCGACCACTCCGAAGGCACGCGCGACTTCTCGGCCAACCTGCAGTGGGACGTCACCGACCGGCTGAAGACCAGTTTCGACGTCCAGTACATCGACGCCGAGACCAACAACTACGACATCCTGGTCGCCAACCGCACCATGGCCGACGCCCAGTACCAGACCGACAGCCACGGCACGCCGAAGATCACCCTGCAGCCGGGCTCGAACGTCAACTACGCGCCGGGCTTCCTGTCCAACCCACACAACTATTGGATCCCGTTCATCCAGGACCACTACGAGGACAACGACGCCACCGAACTGGCCCTGCGCGCCGACGGCGAGTACGAGTTCGCCAACGGCGGCTGGCTGAATTCGCTGAAGGTCGGGGTGCGCTACGCCGACCGCAAGCAGCACGTCCGCTACTCGACCTACAACTGGTCGCCGGTGGCCGCGCCCTGGAACTGCAACGGCCCGGGCTTCAACATCGACAACACCACGCCGGCCCCCTATCCGACCGGCGGAAACTGCGGCGCACGCGCCGACTTCAAGGGCTATGGCGCCGGCATCTGGACGACCGCCAGCCTGGGCGATTTCTACGACGGCAAGGTGTTCCCGAACAACGAGCTGGTGTTCCTGAGCGAGGCCACGCTGGCCGACAAGGATGGGCTGATCAAGGCGCTGAGCGGCAAGACCACCAACTCGCCGATGGCCTGGACGCCGCTCTGCGAGCGGACGACCAACACCGAGGGCTGCTTCATCGATCCCGAACTGGTGGACGTGCGGGAGAAGACCAAGGCCGCCTACGCCATGCTGCGGTTCGGCGGCCCCGACAAGACGATCTTCAACGGCGTGACCGTCCAGGGCAATGTCGGCCTGCGCTTCGTGCGGACCGAAACCACCAGTTCGGGCGGCGTCGCCTTCCCGACCAACACCTGGTACGCGACCGCCGTGGCGACTCCCTGCAACACGCCGCTGTCGGGGAATAGCGTCACCAACGTGTCGTGCTGGCTGACGCCGGACCTGCTGGCCTTCAGCCAGGGCGGCGGCACGGACAACGACTTCAGCGGCCAGCACGACAACTGGTTGCCCAGCTTCAACGTGCGGTTCGGCCTGACCGACAAGCAGTTCATCCGGTTCGCGGCGTCGCGCGCCATGTCGCGTCCTGACTTCGGCCTGCTGCGCAACTTCGTCGCCGTCCAGCCCCCGGCCATCAACGTCACGCCGGACTCGCCCTATGTGATCTGGACCGATCCGAACGCCCCGCACGTGGCGTCCAACGTCAAGGGCTATAACTTCCAGTTCAACGCGGACTCCGGCTTCGGGGCGCTCAAGCCGATCACCGCCGACCAGTTCGACATCACCTACGAGCACTATTTCAGCGACAGCAGCTCGTTCAGCTTCGACGTCTTCTACAAGAAACTGAACGGCAGCATCGCCTATGGCGAGTTCCTGCGCTCCTTCACCAACAACGGCGTGACCAAGAACGTCCTGGTTCGCGGCCCGCGCAACGGCGAGGGCGGCGGCGACCTGAAGGGCTTCGAGGTCGCCTACCAGACCTTCTTCGACTTCCTGCCGGGTCTGTGGAGCGGTCTGGGCATGCAGGCCAACTACACCCACACCAAGCAGTCGGGGATCAGTAACTCGAACCTGGCCACCCAGCCGGGTTATGCGGCCGGCGGCACCGTCGCCTTCGGCGGCGGCCTGCAGGTCAACGGCTCGGTCATCGACTCGCACCGCCTGGCCGGGATTTCCGACGACTCCTACAACCTGATCGGTCTCTACGAGAAGGGTCCGATCGCCATGCGCCTGGCCTACAGCTGGCGCTCGTCGTTCCTGACCAACAACCTCGACTGCTGTATCGGCCTGCCGATGTACCAGAAGGGAACGGGCTTCCTCGACGGCTCGATCCGCTACTCGGTGAACGAGAACATCGAGGTGTCGCTGGACGGCTCCAACCTCCTCGACACCAAGACGGTGTTCCAGCAGCAGGTGTTCGGCGACTCCGACCTGACGCCGGGGGCCAAGCCGGTGAAGATCGACTCGGCGTGGATCAAGAACGATCGCCGCGTGCAGCTCGGCATCCGCTTCAAGTACTAGCCCGGCGACGCCGTCGCGGGGTTCCGCGACGGCGTCCGCTCCGGACCTGAGCATCATGCAGATGAACCCGCCCAAACCCGCCGCTTTGAAGGTCGTGATCGTCGGTGGCGGCACGGCCGGCTGGATGTGCGCGGCCGGTCTGGCCCGGCTGCTGGACCCCGCCGCCTACGCCATCACCCTGATCGAGTCCGACGACATCGCCACCGTCGGGGTCGGCGAGGCCACCCTGCCGCACATCAAGACCTTCAACGACCTGCTGGGGATCGACGAGGCGCGGTTCCTGGGCGCCACCCAGGGGGCCTTCAAGCTGGGCATCGAGTTTCGCGACTGGGGCCAGCGGGGCGACCGCTACATCCATCCGTTCGGGGTGTTCGGCGAACCCTGGGGCGGGGTCGATTTCCAGCATCACTGGGTGCGCGCCCAGCTGGCGGGCCAGGCGCCGGCCTCGCTGCAGGACTATTCCTACGCGGTGGCCGCCTGCCGCGCGAACGCCTTCGAGTTTCCCAACGAGGACCGGAAGTCGATCCGCTCGACCTACGCCTACGCCTACCATTTCGACGCCAGCCTCTATGCCAGGTTCCTGCGCGGCTGGGCGACGGAACGGGGCGTGACGCGGATCGAGGGGATGGTCCAGGAGGTCGCCCGCGACGCGGAGTCGGGCCACCTCGAAGCCCTGACCCTGAAGTCCGGCGCGCGGATCGCCGGCGACCTGTTCGTCGACTGCACCGGCTTCCGGTCGCTGCTGCTGGGCGGCGAGATGGGGGTGGGCTGGGACGACTGGGCCAAGTGGCTGCCCTGCGACCGGGCGCTGGCCGTGCCGTCCGAACGGGTCGGGGCGCTGACGCCCTACACCCGCTCGACCGCCCAGACCGGCGGCTGGATCTGGCGAATCCCGCTGCAACACCGCACCGGCAACGGTTATGTGTTCGCGAGCGACTTCATCGACGAGGATCGGGCGCGCGACACCCTGCTGGCCCAACTGGACGGCAAGGCCCTGGCCGAGCCCAAGCTGCTGCGCTTCAAGGCCGGCCGGCGGGTCAAGACCTGGAGCGGCAACGTCGTCGGTCTGGGTCTGGCCAGCGGTTTCCTGGAGCCGCTGGAATCGACCAGCATCCACCTGATCCAGGCCGCCGTCATCGACCTGGTCAACCTGATGCCCACGCCGGGCGAGGGCGACCGGATGGACGGCCGCCTGGCCAAGGAATTCAACCGGCTGTCGGAGATGCAGTACGAGCGCATCCGCGACTTCCTGATCCTGCACTACCGGGCCAACCAGCGTCACGGCGAGCCGCTGTGGGACCATGTGCGCGACATGACCATCCCCGACAGCCTGGCCCGCCGGATCGCCCTGTTCGAGGCCCGCGCCTGGGCGCCGGAATACAAGTACGGCCTGTTCTCCCGCGACAGCTGGCTGTCGGTGCTGGTCGGCCAGGGGATCACCCCGCGCGGCTATGACCGCCTGGCCGACGGCCTCGACCTGGGGGAGCTGGAAACCCGGATGCGCGACCTGAAGGCGCGGATCGACGCCAACGTCCAGGCCATGGCGTCGCACGGCGACTTCATCGCCCGCTACGCGCCCGGCGCGGTCGACGAGGCGGCGCTCGCGTCGGCGGCGGTCTGATGCGCGCCGCCCCCGTGAACCGAGTGGTGGTGGTCGGACGCGACGCCCCGCTGTGGCTGGCCGCCAGCGTCGTCCAGGCCGCGCTGGGAGCGGCCGGCGTCACGGTCCAGGCCGTGGAGCTGCCCAGCCTGCTGACCGCCGGCGACGTCCACGCGACTCTGCCGGCCCAGGAAGCCCTGCACAACATGCTGCGGCTCGACGAATCCGCCCTGCTGCGGGCGACCGGCGGCGGCTTCTCGTTGGGACAGAACTTCACCGACGTCTCGGGCGCGGCCCCGGCCCTCTTCCACGCCCACGGTTCCTACGGCGCGCCGATCGACGGCAAGGACTTCTTCCCCTTCTGGCTGAAGGCGCGGGGCCTGGGGCTGGGCGTGGCGCTGGAGGACTTCTCCCTGACGGCGGTCGCGGCCAGGCACGGCCGCATCCTGCTGCCCGACGAGGCCACCGAGGCCTACGGGCGGACCGACTACGGCTACCACCTGCCGGCCCTGGCCTATGCGGCGCGGCTCAAGACGCTGGCGTCGCGCCAGGGCGTCGCGGCGCACCAGGCGGTCGTCGCCGAGGCGGTGCTCGACCCCGACACCGGCGACATCCTGGCCCTGGCGCTGGACGAGGGCCGCCGGGTCGAGGGCCAGCTGTTCATCGACGCCACGGGACGCGAGGGCCGGCTGATCGGCGGGGCCTTGGGCGTGGCGCGCGAAAACTGGCGGCCCTATTTCCCGGCCGACCGCCTGCTGACGGCCAGCGGCCCGCGGTTCGCCGCGATCCCGCCCTATGCCGAGGTCCGGGCCTGGGCTGGGGGCTGGGTCGGCCTCTATCCCAGCCAGGCGCGGACCCATGTCGTCCAGGCCTATTCCAGCGCGACGTGCGGCGACGACGAAGCCCTTCAGGCCGCCGCCGAAGTCGCTGGCCTGGGCCTGGGCGAGGCGGTGGTCCGGACCCTGGACCCCGGCCGGCGCCTCGCCGCCTGGGAGCGCAACTGCGTGGCCATCGGCGAGGCGGCCTGCGCCTTCGATCCCGTCCACGGCGTCGACCTGCAGGCCGTGCAACTGGGGCTGGTGCATCTGCTCTCGCTGTTCCCGGCCGGCGGCGACGCCGGCGTCGAGCGCACCGAATACAACGACGTCATGCGCCTGACCTTCGAGCGCGTCCGCGACTTCCAGTCGGCCCACTACGTGCTCAACCGCTATGGAGCCTCGGCCTTCTGGACCCAGGCGCGGGCGGCGGCGGTCTCGCCCGAGCTGGCGCACCAGATCGAGACCTTCCAGGCGCGGGGCGAAATGCCGCCCTTCGAGCACGAGACCTTCCCGACCGACAGCTGGCGCGCGCTGTTCACGGGCCATGGCCTGAGGCCCGAAACCCACGCGCCGATGATCGACCGCACCGCGCCGGACCTGATGAAGAGCGAGTTCCGGCGCATCCTCGGCTTCGTCAAGGACCAGGTGCTCAAGCAGCCGACCCACGACCTCTATCTGGAAAGCGTCTGCCAGGGCGACGGCGCCCATGGACGGTGAGGTCATCCCACCCGAGGCGGACCCCGGCGTCGCGGTGCGCGGCGACGTCCTGTCCCTCGACGCCTTGCCAAGGGTGGCGGCGCGGTCCGCGCCCCTGGCCCACGAGTTCGAGGCCATCGTCCGGACCGAGCGGCCGGTGGTGCTCAAGGGCCTGCTGGACGCCTGGCCCGCCGTGGCGGCCGGGCGAGAGTCGGCCGCGCGGCTGAACGCCTATCTCAAGGCCATGGATATCGGCGCCCAGGCCCCGGTCATGGAGGCGCCGGCCAGCAGCGGCGGCCGGTTCGGCTACGGCCCCGACCTGCGCGAATTCGCCTTCTCCAAGCGCCAGGACGGGATCACCGAGACGCTGGAGCGCATCGAGCGGCTGATGGGCGACCCCACGGCGCCGTTCGTCGCCATCCAGATGCTGCCCCTGGCCAGCCACCTGCCGGAGTTCGTGCGCCAGAACGCGCTGCCGCTGCTGCCGGGGGTGATGCCGCGCCTGTGGGTCGGCGGCCCGCTGCGGACCCAGACCCACAACGACCGCGACCACAACCTGGCCTGCGTGGTCGCCGGTCGCCGGCGCTTCCTGCTGTTCCCGCCAGAGCAGGTCGGCGCCCTCTATGTCGGCCCGCTCGACAACCCGCCGCCGCTGTCGCTGGTCGATCCGGAGGCGCCGGACCTGGTCCGGTTCCCCAGGTACCGCCAGGCCTTCGCCGCCGCCCAGGTCGCCGAGCTGGGGCCGGGCGACGCGCTGTTCCTGCCCAAATACTGGTGGCACCACGTCACCTCGCGCGACCCCTACAACGTGATGGTCAACTACTGGTGGGGCGACACGGCCACCGGGCTGGAGCGCGCCAACGACGTCTTCCTGACCGCCCTGCTGGCCCTGAAGGACCTGCCCGAGGGCGAGCGGAGCTACTGGAAGGCGATGTTCGACGCCTACGTGTTCGGCGACCCGGGCGAGGCGACGGCGCATATCCCGCCGGGCCTGCGCGGCGCGCTGGGGACGATGAGCCCGTCGGCGCGCGCCGCCCTGAAGCACCAGCTGAAGATGACCTATCTGAGGTCGCCGCCATGACCGCCGTCACCGCGATCGCGCCGCTGCGGCTGGGCCCGGCGATCCAGGTCCAGCTGCGGCGGATCGGCGAGGAGCAGCAGCCGCTGCTGGTCGTCGACGACGTGCTGGACGATCCCCAGGCGATGATCGACGCCGCCCGCTCGGCCGATTTCTACGCGCCCCGCCACACCCACTATCCGGGCCTCAACGCGCCCCTGCCGGAGTCGTACTACCGCACGGTGGTCACGGCGCTGCGCGGTCCGATCGAGGCCGCCTTCGGCCTGTCGCGCGAGGTCTATCTGAACTATTTCGGCTTCTTCGCCCTGGCGACGACGCGGGCCCGGGACGCCGAGCCGATCCAGAAGATCCCTCACCACGACGCGCCCGACCCCGGCCGCCTGGCCATGGTCCACTACCTGTGCCGCGGCGCGCACGGCGGCACCGGCTTCTTCCGCCATCGGGCCACGGGGTTCGAGTCCGTCGACGGGACGCGCCATGCCGCCTATGTCGCCGCCGCCCAGGCTGAGCTGGCCCAGGCCGGGGCGGGGCCCGCGACCTATGCCGGCCGGGACATGGCCCACTACGAACTGATCGGCCAGGCCGAGATGGTCTTCAACCGGCTGATCCTCTATCGCGGCCACGTCCTGCACTCGGCGCTCCTGGGCCCGGACCCCGGCGACGCCGATCCGGCCCGGGGCCGCCTGACCGCCAACGGCTTCATCGAGGCGGTGCGGTCCGGATGAGCCCCAGCGGGTCTGTTCAAGCCTTCGGTCGTCGTCCCGCGCGGGACCGGCGACGCAAGTCCTCCCCCTGCGTCTCGGTTCTGGCCTGCGGAGCCGAGACGCCTTATTTTTCTGATGAAAGAGATCGTTCGATGACGTTCCGAACCCTCGCCCTGTTCGCCGCCCTGACCACGCCGGCGATCGCTCACACGGCCCACGCCGCGGAACGCGAATGCGCGCAGTCGCCCGGCAAGGTCATCGAGGTCTGCGTGTTCACGAAAGGCGGCCAGGCCTTCTACGAGGTCAGTCGCCAAGGCAAGCCGGTGCTGGCCCCCTCGGCCCTGGGCCTGTCGTTCGCGGGCGAGCCGGCGGCGCGGATCACCGCCATCACCGCCGCCCGGCGCGACGCGTCCGACAGCCGCTGGGAGCAGCCGTGGGGCGAGCAGCGGGTGATCCGCGACCACCACGCCGACCTGACCGTCTCGCTGGCCGGCGACACCGCCCTGAACAAGCGCTTCGACGTGACCTTCCGGCTGTTCGACGACGGCCTGGGCTTCCGCTACGCCTATGACGCCATCCCGGCCGGCCAGGCGGTGGCGGTCACCGACGAGCACACCGAGTTCCGCCCCGTCGGGGCCTATGACGCCTGGTGGTACGAGGGCCTGGGCCAGGAGCGCGACGAGTACCTCTACAAGCAGACCGACGCCCGCCGCGTCACCCTGGCCGAGACCCCCCTGACCCTGAAGCGCACGGATGCGCCCAAGGAAGGAGGGGGCGGCCTCTACCTGTCGTTCCACGAGGCGGCGCTGGTCGACTATCCCAGCATGCTGCTGGCCGGCGACGGGGCGGGCGGGCTGAAGGCCTGGCTGATGCCCTGGCCCGACGGGACCCTGGCCAGGAAGACCGGTCCCTTCACCACGCCCTGGCGCACCGTGCTGATCGGCGAGACGGCCGGGGCCCTGGCCGACAGCCGTCTCGAGCTCAATCTCAACGAACCCAGCAAGATCGCCGACACCGCCTGGATCAAGCCGGGCAAGTACGTCGGCGTCTGGTGGGAGATGCACCTGGAGAAGTCGACCTGGGGCAGTGGTCCCAAGCACGGCGCCACCACCGCCAACACCAAGCACTACATGGACTTCGCCGCCAAGTACGGCTTCGACGGCGTGCTGGTGGAAGGCTGGAACCAGGGCTGGGACGGCGACTGGATCGCCAACGGCGACAAGTTCAGCTTCACCAAGGCCTATCCCGACTTCGACCTCAAGGCGATCACCGACTACGGCAAGTCCAAGGGCGTCAGGTTGATCGGCCACAACGAGACGGCCGGGGCGGTGGTCAATTACGAGGCCCAGCTGGAAGACGCCATGGCGCTGTACGAGAGCGTCGGCATCGCGCAGGTCAAGACCGGCTATGTGCGCCACAGCGGCACGATCCTCGACCAGGACGGCGGCCGGCAGTGGTTCGCCGGCCAGTACATGGTGCGCCACAACCTCAAGGTCGCCGAGGTGGCCGCCCGGCATCACGTCTCGATCGACGCCCACGAACCGGTCAAGGACACCGGCCTGCGCCGCACCTGGCCCAACATGCTCAGCCGCGAGGGCGCGCGGGGCCAGGAGTTCAACGCCTGGGGCAACCCCACCAACCCGCCCGAGCACACGGTGATCCTGCCGTTCACCCGCATGCTGGCAGGCCCGATGGACTTCACGCCGGGGATCTTCGACGTGGTCCACGGCAAGGCCGAGCTGGCCCGGCGCGGCCAGTCGACCCTGGCGGTCCAGCTGGCGCTCTATGTGGTGCTCTACAGCCCGATCCAGATGGCCGCCGATCTGCCGGAGAACTACGAGGCGCGGCCCGACGCCTTCCAGTTCATCCGCGACGTGCCCACCGACTGGGAGACGTCCAGGACGTTGCAGGGCGAGATCGGCGACTACATCGTCGTGGCCCGCCAGCCGCGCGGCGGCCAGGACTGGTTCCTGGGCGCCCTGACCGACGAGACGGCCCGCAAGCTGACCCAGCCCCTGACCTTCCTGGCGCCGGGCAAGCGCTACGAGGCCCAGATCTACCGCGACGGCCCCGGCGCCGACTACCGGACCAACCCGCATGCCCTGGAAACCGTCCGCAAGGTGGTGACCAGCCAGGACAGCCTGGACCTCGACATGGCCCCCGGCGGCGGGGCGGCCGTGCGGTTCAGGGTCTTGGACTAGGGGGCTCGGTAGTGGCGCTAGCGACCACCCAAACCGTTGTCATCCCGGAAGCCTCGCAGAGGCTGTCCGGGACCCAGGGGCCGGCGCAATGCGGTGGCCCTGGGTCCCGGCTCTTCGCTTCGCGGAGTTTACCCTTGGGCGCGCGCTTCGCGCGACCCGAGGGGCCGGGATGACAACGGGAGGGCCGCTCACCCCGCCAGCTTCCGCGCCTTCACCTTCACCCGCAGCACGCGGTGATTGGACGACATGTAGAGGTGGCCGTCGGCGGCCAGCTCGCAGTTGGAGATCACCGCGTCGGCCCGGATGATCCCGATCCGCTGGCCGGCCGGGGTGAAGATCGAAATCCCGTCCTGGCTGGAGGCCCAGAGGTTGCCGGCCCGGTCGACCTTCAGGCCGTCGCCGCCCTTGATGCCGCTGGCGGCGCGGTCGACGAACTGCCGGCGCGCGGTCGGGCGGCCCCGGGCGTCCAGGTCCCAGGCCACCCAGCCGGACTTGCGGTCGGTGGCGTACAGCGTGCGGCCGTCCGGCGACAGGCCGATGCCGTTGGGCTCGATGGTCCTGTCGATCAGGGTCAGGGCGTTGTCCGTCCCCAGGCGGTAGACGCCGGAATAGTCGGTCTGGCGGTAGGGCGAGGCCCAGTCGCCCTTCAGGCCCCAGGGCGGATCGGTGAAATAGATCGCGCCGTCGCGGGCCAGGACCAGGTCGTTGGGGCTGTTGAGGCGCTTGCCCTCGAAGTTGGCGGCCAGGACGGTCTTCTTCCGGGTCTTCAGGTCGATGCGCGAGACGCAGCGGTTGCCGCTGTCGCCGACCACCAGGCCGCTGCGCGCCAGGATCAGGCCGTTCGATCCGGCCTCGCGCAGGCTGTTCGTCTCGGGCCCGGCATAGCCCGACGGCGCCAGCCAGACCTCGCCGCCGCGTGACGGCGACCAGCGCATGATCTTGTTGGCCGGCACGTCGGAGACCAGCAGGAAACCGTCGGTGCCGCCGACCCAGACCGGGCCCTCGCTCCAGGTGAAGCCGCCCAGCACCTGCTCGACCGGCGCGTCGGCGTCGATCAGGGCGTCGAGCGCCGGGTCCAGTCGCTCGACCTTGCCGACCACGGGATAGGACGGGGTCGCGGCCAAGGCGGATGAAGCGGCGGCGGCGCCGAAACCGCCCAGCAGCATGGCGGCGGCGCGGCGGGTGAGGGTGGTGGGGTGCGTCACGGGGCGGTGGTCCTGTCGGCGTCGGAGGAAGTCTTGGGGTTGGCGTTCGGGGGGCTGGCGTTCAGGCGGCGTACCACCAGGGCCCCGGCGATGAACAGCGCGCCGACCGCCAGGAACGAGGCGGCGCGGACCACGCCGTCCAGGGTGGCCATGTCGAACAGCAGCACCTTGGCGGCGGTGACCAGCAGCACGACCAGGCCCAGCCAGCGCAGGGCGACGTCCTTGCGGGACGAGGCCCGGAACAGCACCACCAGGCCGAACGCCGCCCACACCGCCGAGAAGGTCCAGGTCTCCAGCCCGCCGCGATCCAGGCCGTGGCGCATGTCCGCCCCGTGGAAGGTCCAGCGGACCAGCAGGGTGACGAAGGCGAACAGCACGCCGACCGCCACGCACAGGGCGACGCGGGCGAAGGCCACGCCGCCCCGGCGCAGGCTGGCGGCCGCCCCGGCCCCGGCCGCGTAGAGGGCCAGGACCAGGGCCACATGCCAGGACGAGGCCATCGGCGCCTCGGAAGGGCCCCACCACGGGCTGGCCAGCCAGCCGAACACCAGCAGCGCGGCGGCCAGCGCCGTCCAGCCCACGGCGGGAGCGGCGGCGTACAGCCAGGCCGCCCGGGTGGCGTCCAGGCGGCGCATCCGGAAGGCCCGGGCGGTCAGCAGGCCGATCACCGCATAGGCGCAGGCCTCGGCCCGGCCGACGGCGGCGACGTCCATGACCGCGCCGTGGAAGGCGTGGCGCGTGGCGGTCACGGCCCACAGCAGGGCGAAGACGGCGGCGGCGACCGTCCAGCCCCGGCTCCAGCGGTCGCGGGCGTCGGGGCGCCGGTAGGCGATCGCGCCCAGCAGCAGGGCGGGGGCCAGGAAGGTCAGCAGCAGGTCGTTGAGCAGCGGCGGGCCGCCGGCCAGATGGCCCATGCCCCACCAGGGGTTCAGCACCAGGCCGCCGGTGACCAGGCCGTGCAGGGCGCCCAGGCTGGCGACCACGATCAGCCGCCACCGAGCAATGGGGCCGTCATCGGGACGGCCGCGCACCGCCAGCAGCAGGCCGGCGGCCAGGATCAGGGCGGTGCGCAGCGAGGCCTCCAGCAGGGCCTGGCCGTGGCCGGCGGGATGGCCGATCGCCAGGGCGGCGTGCAGCATCAGGAACAGCCCGGCCAGCAGGGCCAGCAGGGCGCCGGTCGACAGGGCCTCGGCCTCGGTGCGGTGCGGGACCAGCTTGCCGCCGACGATCCGCGCGGCGGCCAGCAGGGCGCCGGCGGCGAGCGCCGTGACCAGGGCCAGCAGGGGCAGGGCGATCTGGCCGCTCGTGGCGTCGGCGACGAAGCCGGGCCGCAGCATCACGGCCAGGGTGGCCACGGCGCCGGCCGTCGCCGTGGCGGCCAGGCCGCGCCAGGCCAGGCGGTTGGCGACCGCCGCCAGGGCCAGGGCGGCCAGGCCCATGGCCGCGGGCTCGAAGGGGTCGGCGACCGTGGCGTGGACGGTCAGGAAGGCCAGTTCGGCGGCGGCCGCGACCCATAGGCCGAGACCGGGGTCGCGGCGCGGGTCCTCGACGCGCCGGGCCAGCGGGATCGCGCCGGCCGCCAGCAGCAGCGCGGTCAGGCCGGCGATCAGGCCGCCCCGCTCGCCGGGCAGGCGGTCGAGGGCCGGCCAGGCCAGGGTGGCGAGCACGGCCGCGCCCACCGCGCCGACGGCCAGCAGAGGGGTTCGGTTTCCGGGCGGACCGCGCAGGGCGGCGGCGAGGGCCGCGCCGGCCATCACGCCGGTCAGGCCCAGCACCTGCAGGGTCAGGACCAGGGGCGAATCCTCGACGAACCGCCGGGAGGTCAGGATGAACAGCAGCCCCAGGATGGCGGCGACCACCGGGGCGGCGAAGGCGGGCGGCGGCGCCAGGCGCGGGACGGTCATCGCGGCGCCCGCGACGATCAGCAGGCCGCCGAGCAGCGCGGCGGTCACCGGCTGGTTGGCTTCCCCGCTCTCGGCCAGCCACAGGCCGAAGGCCCCGACGCTGACCGTGACCAGGGCGATGGCCGGCAGGCGCGCGAAGAGGTCCCGGGTCGGGGGCGCGCCGTCGATCCGCCGTCGCCACAGCACGGCCGCGACCGGCCCCGCCAGGGCCAGGACCAGCAGGACGGACACGCTCGAGCCTCGGACGGCGACCAGGGCCACCAGGATCCAGGCCATCAGCCCGGCCAGGGTCACGACGCCCGCCCGCGCCCAGCGCCGCAGGGCGACGACCGCCGAACCGGTGACGGCCAGCAGGGCCACATAGCCTTCCTCGACCAGGGGCGGCCAGGCGCCGTGGCGCGACAGGGCCGGAGCCAGGAACGCGCCGAACAGCGCCAGCAGGGCCAGGGCCTCGCCGTGCAGCAGCGCCAGGCCCAGCAGGCCGGCCGAGACGGCCACGGCCAGCCCCGCCGCCACGGGCAGGGGGATCAGGCCGTACAGCACATGGGCGGCCCACACCGCGCCATAGAGGGTGACCGCCCCGGCTCCGGCGGCCACGGCGGCGGCCAGGGCGTGGCGGCCACCGGGCGCGTTGTTCTGGCGGCGGATCCACTCGCTGGCGGCGACCATGGCCAGGCCGAGGATGGCGGCGGCGACGATGCGGAACGGCGGGGTGAACACCCCGCGCTGGGCGGCGTAGACCACCAGCAGCAGGCCGCCCAGCGCCAGACCGACGCCGCCCAGCCAGGCCAGACCGTTCTCGGCCAGCCAGGTCGAGGCCGCGGCCCAGGTGAGGGGCGGTGCGGAGAGCGGTGGCGGTCGCGGCGGCGCGGGCGGGGCTTGGGGTTGGCTGATGGACGCGGCGGGCGCCGTCTCCGCGACGAAGGCGGGCGCATAGGCCAGGACGGTCGGCTTGACGGGGTCCGACCGCGGTTCGACGGGCGCGGAAGGGAGGACCGGCGCCGGACCGGGCGCGCGGACCACGGGCGGAGCGCTCGGCTGGTCGCGAAGCCTGGCCTCCAGGGCCTTCAACCGCCGGTCCTGAAGGAAGATCCAGACCGCCAGGGCGATAATGCAAAGCCAGGTCAAGCAGCGCCCCCGACGGCGTCCACGCCCGTCACGCCGAAGTTGTGCAACATTCCGCCGAGGCCCGTCCAGACGTTGCGTGAAACGGGCTTGCGGCGATCTAGGTAGGATACTATCTAAAAAAAGATAGCAAGCTACCTATTTAGGCGACTCGTCGAACCATGCTCCACGATCCCCGAACCCTCGACGAGCGCGCCTTCGCCGGCGGGCTGCTGCGCCTGGCGCGGATCTACCGGCGCGAGATCGATCGCGCCCTGGCCGAGCATGGCCTGTCGGACGCCCGCGCCATGCCCGTGCTGCAGATCGCCCGGGCCGGCGGCGGCATGCGCCAGGGCGTCCTGGCCGAGGAACTGGGGGTGGAGGGGCCGTCCCTGGTCCGCATCCTCGACCAGGTCTGCGCCGCCGGCCTGGTCGAGCGGCGTGACGACCCCAAGGATCGACGCGCCAAGACCCTGCACCTGACGCCCGAAGGCCAGGCCCTGGCGGCCGTGGTCGAGGACGCCGTCCAGGAGGTGCGCGCGCGGCTGCTGGCCGGGGTCGGCGACGCGGACCTGGCGGCGACCGTGCGGACCTTCGCGATCTTCGAGGCGGCGCTGGAAGCCGCCGCCGCTGGCCAGGAGGGCTGACGCGCCCGCCATGCCCAAGTTCGATCGCTGGACGCTGCTGTTCTCGCTGAACAGTTTCGCGGCGGCCATGCTCGCCCTCTATGTCGGTTTCGCCCTCGGCCTGCCCCGGCCGTACTGGGCGATGACCACCGCCTACATCGTCAGCCAGCCGCTGGCCGGGGCCGTGCGCTCCAAGGCCGTCTACCGGCTGCTGGGCACCCTGCTGGGCGCGACCGCCGCCGTGGCCATGGTCCCCAACCTGGTCAACGCCCCGGTGCTGCTGTGCCTGGCCATGGCCCTGTGGGTCGGCGGCTGCCTGACGATCTCGCTGCTGGACCGCACGCCGCGCAGCTATGTGCTGATGCTGGCCGGCTACACCGCCGCGATCATCGGCTTTCCGGCCGTCAGCCAGCCGGGCGGCGTCTTCGAGATCGCCGTGTCGCGGGTCATCGAGATCGGCCTGGGCATCCTCTGCGCCACCCTGGTCCACAGCCTGGTGTTCCCGCGCCCGGTCGGCGCGATGCTGCAAGGGCGGCTGGCCGCCTGGCTGGGCGAGGCCGACCGCTGGGCGCTGGACCTGCTGAGGGGGTCGGACGAGCAAGCCATCGCCCGCGACCGCCGCCACCTGGCCGCCGCCGCCAGCGAGATCCGCCTGCTGGCCGTCCACCTGCCGTTCGACACCTCGCGGCTGCGCGAGACCACCGGCGCGGTGCGCGCCTTCCACGACCGCATGACGCTGCTGATCCCGCTGCTGTCGGGCCTGTCGGACCGCATGGCGGCGCTGCGCGAGGTGCGTGACGCCAAGGCCCGCGCGGCGCTCGATGAGGTCGTCGCCTGGATCGAGGCCGGGGCGCCGCGCGAGCCCGGCCTGGCCCTGGTCGAACGCCTGGAAGCCCTGGCCGAGGCCCGCCGCGACGCCGGCTGGCGGGCCCTGCTGATCGAAAGCCTGCTGGTGCGCCTGGCCCAGGCGGTCAGCGCCCTCAACGAGGCCCATGCCCTGATGGCGCGGCTGCGCGACCCCGACGCGCCGCTGTCGCAGGCGCTCGAAGCCGCCGCGACCGGCGCCCGCCGCAGGATGCACAGCGACTTCCCGCTGGCCCTGCTGTCGGGCGGGGCGGCGACTGTGGCCATCCTGCTGTCGTGCCTGGCCTGGATCGGCTTCGGCTGGGGCGACGGGGCCGCCGCGCCGATCATGGCGGCGGTGTTCTGCTGCTTCTTCGCGGCCCTGGACGACCCGGTCCCGGCCATCAAGAACTTCGGCCTGTTCTCGCTGGTCTCGCTGCCGCTGGCGGCCCTCTACATGTTCGCCGTGCTGCCGGCCCTCGACGGCTTTCCGCTGCTGGTCGTGGCCATGGCCGCGCCGCTGCTGATCCTGGGCCTCTACATCCCCGACCCCAGGACCATGGGCGCGGCCCTGGCGGTGATCATGGGCTTCTGCAACGCCCTGGCCCTGCAGGAGAGCTTCAGCGCCGACTTCGCCAGCTTCCTGAACGGCAATCTGGGCCAGTTCGTCGGGCTGCTGATCGCCATCATGGTCACCGCCGGCATGCGCTCGATGGGCGCCGACGCCAGCGCCCGCCGCCTGCTGGGGCGGACCTGGAAAGGCCTGGCCCGGCTGGCCCGATCGCGCGCCGCCCCCGACCCGGCCGCCTTCGCCGCCGTGCTGGTCGATCGCCTGGGCCTGTTGACGCCCAAGCTGGCCATGGCCGGGCCCCGTGACGACCTGACCGGCGTCGACGCCCTGCGCGACCTGCGGGTCGGCATGAACCTGGTCGCCATCCAGGCGGCGCGGCCCGACCTGTCGCGCGGCGGCCAGGCGAGGATCGACGCCGTGCTGGACGGGGTCGGCGACCACTTCTCGGCCCTGGCCACGGGGCGCGGGGCGCCGCCGACCCCGGACCTGCTGGCCCGGCTGGACACCGCCCTGCGCGAGGCCGCCTCGCGCTCGGCCGCCCCCCACTCGCCCTGGGGCGTCGCCGGCCTGGTCGGCCTGCGCCGCAACCTGTTCCCCGACGCCCCCGCGCCGGACCTGTCCCTCGCTCCGGAGCCCGCCCGATGATCGGTGAGGTCAATCTCGACGGCGTCCTGCTGTCGTCCGTCCTGGTCTCGGCCCTGATCGCTCTGGCCGCCGCCTTCGTGCTGCGGCGGCTGCTGTCCTGGGCCGGGGCCTACCGCTTCGTCTGGCATCCGGCGCTGTTCGACACCGCCCTGTTCGTCATCCTCTGGGCCGCGGTGATCGCGGTCCCCCTGCCGTTAGACCTCTGACCATGCCCCCGCTGAAAACCCTCCTGCCGACCCTCGGCCGCTTCGCCGTCACCGCCGCCGTGGTGGCCGCCGCCCTGGTCGGCGGCCGCGCCCTGTGGACCCACTACCAGGTCGACCCGTGGACCCGCGACGGCCGGGTGCGGGCCGACGTGGTGCAGGTGGCCCCCGACGTCTCGGGCCTGGTGACCCGGGTCGAGGCGACCAACGACCAGACCGTCAAGGCCGGCCAGCCGTTGTTCCACGTCGACCGCGAGCGCTACGCCCTGGCCCTGCGCCAGGCCGAGGCCAATGTCGCCGCCCAGCGCGCCGCCCTGGCCCAGGCGCGGCGCGAGCTGGTCCGCAACCGGGCCCTGGGCGAGCTGGTGGCGGCCGAAGCCACCGAGCAGACGGCGGCCAAGGTCGAGCAGGCCGACGCCGCCCTGGCCCAGGCCCTGGCGGCCCGCGACGTGGCGGACCTGAACCTGAAACGCACGGTGGTCTACGCCCCGACCGACGGCTTCCTGTCGGACCTGACCCTGCGCACCGGCGACTATGTCACCGCCGGCAAGCCGGTGCTGGCCCTGATCGATTCCCGCTCGTTCCGGGTCGAGGGCTATTTCGAGGAAACCAAGCTGTCGGGCCTGAAGATCGGCATGCCGGTCAGCGTGCGGGTGATGGGCGAGCCGGGCGCCCTGCGCGGCCACATCCAGTCGATCGCCGCCGGCATCGAGGACCGCGACCGCGTGGCCGGGGCCAACCTGCTGCCCAACGTCAACCCGACCTTCAGCTGGGTGCGCCTGGCCCAGCGGGTGCCGGTGCGCATCGCCCTGGACCAGGCCCCGGCCGACCTGCGGATGATCGCCGGCCGCACGGCGACGGTGGCGGTGCTGGGCGTCGACCGAAAGGGCCTGCCGACGGGGACGGGCCGATGAGCGGCCTGCGCGCCCTGGCGGCCGCCGCCTCGCTGCTGGCGCTCAGCGCCTGCGCCGCCGTGGGGCCGGACTACCAGGTTCCCGAAGTCGCCAAGCTGAACGCCCCGACCGCCCAGGGCGCGTTCATCGAGAGCCGGACCCCCGCCGTCAGCCAGGCCCCCGTGCCCGAGGGCTGGTGGAAGCTCTATGATGACCCGGTGCTGGACGGCCTGGTCCAGGAGGCCCTGACCGCAAACACCGACCTGCGGATCGCCGCCGCCAACCTGGCCCGGGCCCACGCCGTGTCGGCCGAGGCCGACGACGCCGGCGGCTTCTCGGTCGGGGCGTCCGCCGCCGCCATGCACGCCCGGGAGTCCGGCGAGCAGTTCCTGCTGCCCGAGCCCCTGCCGGTCGAGAACCTGGCCGACGTGGGGGTCAAGGTCTCCTACCAGGTCGACCTCGTCGGCCGGATCCGGCGCGCCGCCGAGGCCGCCCACGCCGACGCTGACGCCAGCCAGGCGGCCCTGGACCTGGCGCGGGTCAGCGTTGCGGCCGACGTCGCTCGGGCCTATGTCGAGGCCTGCGCCAGCGGCCACGAACTGGCGGTGGCCCAGCACAGCGTCGAGCTGCAGGCCCGGTCGCTGGTCGTCACCCAGAAGCTGGTCGCCGCCGGGCGCGGGACCAGCCTGGACACCACCCGGGCCCGCGCCCAGCTGGACCTGTCGCGCGCCGCCCTGCCGACCTTCGAGAGCCGCCGCCGCGCGGCGCTCTATCGCTTGGCGAGCCTGACCGGCAGGACGCCCGCCGAGT
>NZ_AKKF01000205.1 GCF_000281955.1 Caulobacter sp. AP07
GGCGGCATGTCCGCCTGCGGCGGCGACGCCTGGCGTCGCAACTACGAGCCGCTGATGCCCGGCTTCCTGAACGTGGAGTCCCCCAACCTCTACCGTCCGCCGTTCGACGTCGACGCCGAGACGCTGTCGCAGATGTGCGCGACCCTGATGGAGCGGGAGATCCTGTTCCAGGGTCCTGACACCATCGCCGCCCTGATCGCCGAGCCGATCCAGGGCGCCGGCGGGGTCAACGTCCCGCCCGCCAGCTACTGGCCCAAGCTGCGTGAAATCTGCGACCGGTACGGCATCCTCCTGATCGCCGATGAGGTCATCACCGGCCTTGGCCGGTCGGGCGCCCTGTTCGGCGTCCGTAACTGGGGGGTCAAGCCCGACATCATGTGCTTGGCCAAGGGCATCACCTCCGGCTACATCCCGCTGGGCGCGACCTTGATCAATGAACGCGTGGCCAGCGCCTGGGAGGCCCAGGGTCCGCGCGCGGTCGTCATGCACGGCTACACCTACAGCGGCCACCCGGTGGCCTGCGCCGCCGGCCTGGCGGCCATCGACCTGACCCTCAACGAAAACCTGGCGGAAAACGCCCGCGTCGTGGGCGACTACTTCCTGCAGAAACTGCAAGGGCTGAAGGATCGCCACGAGGTGATCGGCGACGTCCGCGGCAAGGGCCTGATGATCGCCGTCGAACTGGTCAAGGATCGGGCGACCAAGGAGCCCTTCACGCCGCTCGACAGCTATCCCGGCCGGGTTTCGGACGCCTGTCTCGATCGCGGGGTCATGCTGCGGACCATCGTCAACAAGTTCATCATCTCGCCGCCGCTGATCTTCACCAAGGCGCACGTCGACGAGGTGGTCTCCGCGCTCGACGACGCCCTGAGCAAGACCCCCCGCTAGGCCAAAAGCCACGGCGCCCGCCCCAAGGGCGGGCGCCCTCCGGCCGCCCCGACGCGGGGCGCCTCTCGCGCAGTTGGAAACCGATCATGACGGCGAACCTCTTCAAACACGACCTTTCGACCATCGACCCGGCTGTCCGCGCGGTGCTGGCGCGCAAGCCCGCCTTCTACATCGACGGCCAATGGACGCCGGCCGCCAAGAGCTTGCCGGTCATCGACCCCTCGTCGGGCGAGACGGTGGCGGCGATCGGCGCCGGCGGCGGCGATGAGGTCGACGCCGCGGTCAAGGCCGCCAAACAGGCCCTGTCGTCGCCCGAATGGGGCAAGCTTGGACCGGTGGGCCGCGAACGCCTCCTGCATCGCCTGGTGGCGCTGATCGAGGAAAACGCCGCGGTGCTGGCCCAGGTCGAGACGATCGACAACGGCATGCCCAGCTGGTTCGCCTTTGGTCCGACCATCCTGGGGGCCGCCGACGTCTACCGCTACTATGCAGGATGGCCCAGCAAGCTGGCCGGCGAGACCATGCCGGTCGAGGGTCCGCCCGGGGCCGGCGTCTTCACCGGTTTCACGCGCCGCGAGCCGGTGGGCGTCGTCGCCGCGATCATTCCCTGGAACGTGCCGTTCATGATGGCGGCCTGGAAGCTGGCGCCCGCCCTGGCCGCCGGCTGCACCGTGGTGCTCAAGCCGGCCGAAGACACCAGCTTGACCGCCTTGATGCTGGCCGATCTGGCCCAGCAGGCCGGCTTCCCCAAGGGCGTGATCAATGTCGTCACCGGCCGGGGCGCCGAGGCGGGCGAAGCCCTGGTGTCGCATCCCGACGTCGCCAAGATCAGCTTCACCGGCTCGACCGTCACCGGACGGCGCATCGGCGAGATCGCCGGACGCAATCTGAAGAAGCACACGCTCGAGCTGGGCGGCAAGTCGCCCACCCTGGTGTTCGACGACGCCGATCTGGACGCCGCGGTGCCCGGGGCGGCCAATTCGATCTTCGTCAATTCCGGCCAGATCTGCGTCGCCGGCTCCAGGCTCTATGTCCAGGCCGGGGTCTATGACGCGGTCGTCAAACGCCTGGGCGAACACCTGGCCTCCGTGCGGGTCGGCGCGGGCCTGGTGCCGGACGTGTTCATGGGACCGCTGGTCAACGCCGCCCAGAAGCAGCGGGTCGAAAACTATCTCGACGCCGCCGCCAAGGCGGGGTTCCAGGTGCTGCGCGGCCCGCCCGTGAGCGCCGAGGCGGGCTACTTCGTCAGTCCCGCCGTGGTGATCGGAGCCGGTCAGCAGGACGCGATCACCCAGGAGGAGGTGTTCGGCCCGGTGTTGTCGGTCTATCGCTTCGCCGACGAGGCCGAGGCGATCGCCCTGGCCAACGACTCCGCCTACGGACTGGCCGCGACGATCTGGTCGCAGGACGTGGGCCGGGTGATGCGCGTCTCGGCCGCGCTCGAATGCGGCAAGGTCATCGTCAACAATTCGGGCTTTCCCTATGCCGGCTTGCCCGAAGGCGGCGTCAAGGGCTCGGGCCATGGCCGCGACCTGGGACGCGAAGGCGTCGAGGCCTGCCTGCGCACCAAGACCGTCATGATGCGGATCTCCGACTAACCCTTCGCAAGAGCCCCGGCGCGTCATCAGGCGCGGCCGGGGCCGACGGAAATTCAGTGATCTATTTTCGCGCCCTAGCCGCCCGGACCCGCGAGGTCAGGCGCGGCCTCGTCCTGTCGTGCGGCCAGCCAGCGTCCTTGCCAGGAGCGGCCCGGTGAGCGCCCGCGCGCCCCGGACCCTGTTCGAGAAGGTCTGGCGAAACCACCAAGTGCGCCGCGCGTCCGCCGACGCCCCCGCCATCCTCTATATCGACCTTCACCTGGTCAACGAGGTGACCTCGCCCCAGGCCTTCAGCGAGATCGCCGAGCGCGGTCTTGCGGTGCGCCGCCCCGACCTGACGCTGGCGACCATCGACCACGCCATCCCCACGCTGCCGCCCGGCCTGGACGGCTTGCGGCCGTTCGTCAGCCGAGCCGCCCGCGATCAGGTCGATCGCCTGCAGGCCAACGCCGCGCGCCACGGCATCGCGTTTCTGGGCTGGGACGATCCCCGTCGCGGGATCGTCCATGTGATCGGTCCCGAACTGGGTGCGACCCAGCCGGGCATGACCATCGTCTGCGGCGACAGCCATACCTCGACCCATGGCGCGTTCGGGGCCCTGGCGTTCGGGATCGGCACCTCCGAGGCGGCCGGCGTGCTGGCTTCGCAATGTCTTCCGCAGCGTCCGCCCCGCCAGTTGCTGGTCGATGTCCAAGGCGTCCTGCCGCGCCACGTCACCGCCAAGGACCTGACCCTGGCGATCGTCGGCCGGCTGGGCGCCAGCGGCGGCTCGGGGTTCGCCATCGAGTATGGCGGACAGGCGATCCGCGCGCTCTCGATGGAAGAGCGGATGACGGTCTGCAACATGACGATCGAGACCGGCGCCAAGACCGGCATGATCGCCCCGGACGAGACGACCCTGGACTATCTTCGTGGGCGCCCGTTGGCGCCGTCCGCGTCCGAGTGGGCGGAAAAGAGCCGGCGATGGCTGGAACTGCGCTCCGACGACGACGCCGTCTTTGATCACCGCGTGACCCTGGACGCGCGAGGTCTGGCCCCCATGGTCACCTGGGGAACCACGCCCGACACCGCGATCGCCGTGGATGCGATCGTGCCGGCCCCGGCCTCGGCCGACGCGCGGCGCGCGCTCGACTACATGCGTCTGGAAGCGGGACGGCCGATCGCCGGCCAGCCCGTCGACTGGGTGTTCCTGGGCAGTTGCACCAACGGCCGTCTTTCGGACCTGCGTTCGGCGGCCGAGGTCCTGCGCCGCGGCGGCCACATCGCCCCAGGCGTGCGGATGTTGGTGGTTCCCGGCTCCGAACAGGTCCGGCGCGAGGCTGAAGCCGAGGGTCTCGACCAATTGTTCTTGCAGGCCGGGGCCGAATGGCGCCTGCCCGGCTGTTCGATGTGTCTGGGCATGAACGGCGACGTGACGCCGCCTGGCCAACTGGTGGTGTCGACCTCCAACCGCAACTTCGTGGGACGACAGGGTCCCGGCGCGCGCTCGATCCTGGCCAGTCCGGCGACCGCCGCGGCCTGCGCCCTGGCCGGCGCCATCGCCGATCCCCGCGACTATCTGGAGCGCCCGGCCCCATGAGCGCCCCGAACTTCCCCCCGCTGATCCGATACACCGCCCCGATCGTCGCCTTGCCGGCGAGCGGCATCGACACCGACCAGCTTTTCCCCGCGCGCTTCATGACCACGACCAGCAGGGCGGGTCTGGGCGAGTTGCTGTTCCATGACTGGCGTCATGACGCGGCGGGCGCCAAGACCAGCCACCGGCTCAACCGCATGCCCCCTGGCGGCCCGGCCATTCTCGTGGCCGGGGCCAATTTCGGCTGCGGCTCGTCGCGCGAACACGCGGTCTGGGCCCTGGCCGACTTCGGGGCGCGTGTGGTGATCTCCAGCGTCATCGCCGAGATATTCGCCGGCAACGCGGTACGCAACGGGGTCCTGCCGATCGTGGTCGAGGAGGCTGTCGTCCAGCGCCTGATGGCTTGCGACGGCGGCGATCTCACCGTCGATCTCGAACACCAGCGCCTGACCACGCCTGGGCTCGAGGACATGCCCTTCGCGGTCGATGGCTTTGCCCGTCGCTGCCTGATGGAGGGCGTCGACGCCCTGAGCTGGCTGCTCGGCCAGGCCCAAGACATCGACGCCTTTGAACGCGATCGCCGGAACGGTCGCGGGGGAGGCGGCGGATGCTGATGGACGAGACCTTGCGGGACGCGGCCGGGGCGAGATTGACGATCGACCTGATGGCGCTCGTCGACAACTACCGGGCCATCGCGCGGCGCGTGGCGCCGGCGGCGGTCGCCGCCGTCGTCAAGGCTGACGCCTACGGCCTGGGCGCGCGGGTGGTCTCGCGCGCCCTGGAGGCGGCCGGCTGCGCCGACTTCTTCGTCGCCACCCTGGGCGAGGCGATCGACCTGAAGCCCGCGCTCGGCGCGGCCTCGCGGGTCTTGGTGCTCAACGGCTTGCAGCCGGGCGCTGAACGGGTCTGCGCGGCCGCAGGCGCCATCCCGGTGATCAACGCCCTGGAGCAGGCCTGGCGTTGGCGCGACCTGACACTGGAACTGGGCCACGCCCTGCCCGTCGCCCTGCAGGTCGACAGCGGCATGTCGCGCCTGGGGCTCTCGCCAGACGAGGTGGAGGTTCTAGCCGGCGATGAGCTGTTCCTCGCCCAGGCGCCGCCGATCCTGGTCATGAGCCATCTGGCCTGCGCCGACGAACCGGAAAACGGCTACAATCGCACTCAAGCGATCCAGTTCGCCAAGCTGGCCGACGCCTTGCCGCCGGCGCCGCGTTCCCTGGCCAATTCCGGCGCGGCCTTCCTCGATCCAAGCTTCCACGGCGATCTGGTTCGCGCCGGCGTTTGCCTCTACGGCGCCGCGCCCAACGCCGCCCGCCCCAATCCGATGAAGCCCGTGGTCAGGCTGGAGGCCCGCGTCGTCCAGATTCGCCAGATCCCCGCCGGACAAGGCGTCGGCTACGGCCTGACCTACACGCCGACCGCGCCGACCGCGATCGCCACGATCAGCCTTGGCTACGCCGACGGCTGGCCGCGAGCCCTGAGTAACATCGGGGCTGCCTACTATCAGGGCGTTCGCCTGCCGATCGCCGGACGGGTGTCGATGGACAGCATCACCCTGGATATCAGCGCGCTGGCCAAGACAGGCCTTGCCCTGCGCCTGGGCGACGCGGTCGAGTTGCTGGGCGCTCACCAGACCCTGGAAGACGTCGCCGAGCAGGCCGGCACCATCGCCTACGAAATCCTGACCGGTCTGCGACACCGCTATCACCGAACCTATGTGGAGAGTTCCTTGGCCCAAGACCGCCTGGCCGCGCCTAAGCCCGTGGGCGCGGGCCGATGAGAGTCGCCGTTCTGGGAGCCGGCGTCGTCGGCGTGACCACGGCCTATTATCTGGCCAAGGCCGGGCATGAGGTGACGGTGATCGACCGCCAACCGGGTCCGGCGCTGGAGACCAGCTTCGCCAACGCCGGTGAGATATCGCCAGGTTACGCCTCGCCCTGGGCCGCGCCGGGCATTCCGCAAAAGGCGATCAAGTGGCTGATGATGGAGCATGCGCCGCTGATCCTGCAACCGACCCTGGATCGCGAGACGCTGAGCTGGCTGCTGGCGATGCTGGGCAATTGCACGGCGGGCCGGTACGCGATCAACAAGGAGCGCATGGTCCGTCTCGCCGAATTCAGTCGCGACCGCCTGATGGACCTGCGCGCCGACACCGGCATTCAATACGACCAGCGCATGCGGGGCACCTTGCAGTTGTTCCGGGACCGCCGACAGCTCGACGGCGTGGACAAGGACATCGCGGTGCTGCGGGCCGGCGGCGTGCCTTTCGACGTCCTGGACCGCGCCGGCTGCGTGGCGGTCGAGCCCGGCCTGGCCGCGGCCAGCGAGGATTTCGTCGGCGGGCTGCGGCTGCCCAATGACGAGACCGGCGATTGTTTCAAGTTCACCAACGCCCTGGCCGACCTGGCCGAAGGCCTGGGGGTGGACTTCCGGTTCGGGACGCAGATCCAAGCCATCGAGATGCTGGGCGACCAGGTCGCCCAGGTCCAGACCTCGGGAGGGCCGGTCGCGGCGGACGCCTATGTGGTGGCCCTGGGCAGCTACTCGGCAAGACTGTTGCGGCCCCTGGGCCTCGGGTTGCCGGTCTATCCGGTCAAGGGCTATTCGATCACGGCCAAGATCGTCGACGCCGGCCGCGCTCCGGTCTCGACCCTTCTGGACGAGACCTACAAGGTCGCCATCACCCGTTTGGGGGACCGTATCCGGGTCGGCGGCATGGCGGAGATCTCCGGCTACAACAACCAGCTTCCGCCGCGACGTCGCGCGACGCTCGAACGCTCGGTGGGCAGTCTCTTTCCGGGCGGCGGCGATCTCGAAGGGGCGCAATACTGGTCGGGCCTGCGGCCGATGACCCCCGACAGCACCCCCGTGGTCGGCCCCACGCCGATCGCCAATCTCTATTTGAACACCGGCCACGGCACCCTGGGCTGGACCATGGCCTGCGGTTCGGCCCATGTGCTCAGCGACCTGATCGGCGACAAGGCTCCGGCCATCCGCGCCGACGATCTTTCGATCGCCCGTTATCGACGCTAGTCGCCCCTTTTCAACCGAGAGAGATGCTCCCATGACGATCACACGCCTTCACGCCGGCCCACGCATGAGCCAGGCCGTCATTCACGGCGACACCGTCTATCTGGCTGGACAGGTCGGCGCGCCCGGCGCCAGCGTCGCCGAACAGACCAAGGCCATCCTGGCGCAGATCGAAACCCTGCTGGCCGAGGCGGGCAGCGCCAAGGCCAAGATCCTCTCGGCGACCATCTGGCTCGCCGACATGGCCGACTTTGGCGAGATGAACGCCGTCTGGGACGCCTGGCTGGGCGGGCAGGACGCACCGGCCCGCGCCACCGGCGAAGCCAAGCTGGCCACGCCCGCCTACAAGGTGGAGATCATCGTGGTGGCCGCGCGCGACTAGGGTTGGCGACCGGGTTTGCGGCCGCGGCGAGCGGATCTCAAGCCCGGTCCCGCTCGCCGCGCGCCTGACTAGTCGGCAACAGAGCGCGGCAAGGGCTGCGCGTAGAGCTCGAGGCGATGGCCGACCAGCCTGTAGCCGAGACGCCGCGCGACCGCCTCCTGCAGCGCCTCGATCTCCTCGTCCAAGAACTCGATGACCAGGCCACTGGTCAGGTCAATGAGGTGGTCGTGGTGATTGGCGGGCGTTTCTTCGTAGCGCGAACGTCCATCCCGGAAGTCATGTCGCTCGACGACGCCGGTTTCCTCAAGCAGCCGCACGGTGCGATACACCGTGGCGACGGAAATCTGAGGATCCAGCAAGAGCGCGCGCCGATGGACCTCGACGACGTCGGGATGATCGTCGGCGTCCGACAGGACCTCGGCGACGACCTGTCGCTGCGCCGTCATCTTCACGCCCTTGGCCCGGCACTTCGTCACCAGCGCGTTCAAACCGGCTTCCTCCTGAACAAAAGGACCTGAGCGCCGCGCGTCGAGGTCAAGGCCGATCCAGCCGAGCGAGATAGTCGCGCAGCGCGGCGCGTTGCGTCTCCAGGTTCCCGGCCAGCACCTCCAGGCGCTTGCGAAGCTTGCGTTCAGCGTCGGGCGCCTCGGCGATCAGGATCGCGATCTCCGATATCCGCAAGCCGAGGTTTTTCAGCGCGACGATCTTCGCAAGCCGGGCCTTGGTGGCCGGCGTCAGGAACCGCGCGTTCTTGGGGCCGCGTTCGCAGGAGATCAGGCCGACCATCTCGTAGTGGCGAATGGCGCGCATGGTCAGCCCTGTCTGGCGACTGACCTCATGGATCGAGGACGAGAACTCGGCCGTCGGGGCGGCGGGAGAGGAATTGGCGAACATGTCGTCTCGTGGTTGCGACGTCCGGTCTTAGGGGCGACGGCGCGCCAGGACCTTGGCCAGATTTGCCGGTCCGGCGGGTTCACCGCGCCATCGCCGCTCCTGGCCGGCGGATCGCGGTCGGGACCAAGATCTGAACGCCCGTGGAGGGTGACAATGTCGCCAACCTCCGATCACCGGGCTCTACCCTTGGAGGGGGACGCGCCCAGCGCCGAGAGGCTATTAAAGGCGATCGGTGCAAATCCAACTTGCATATGCGACTTAGTCGCAGTAAATATCACATGACGTCGAGGCCCCCACCGGGGACGCTCGGCGGCAGCGGCTTCACGTGGCGACAGGTCGGGGGGAGTGTCGTCACACTCCGAACTCCCTGACTCCCGTGAAGCCGTTGCTATCGACACCCTTCGGGTCGCGACCCATCCGGCAGTCCGCGACCTCCCGGTCATCCGCCCACGCAAGCGCGGGGGCGTGGCCGAAGAGCGCCAGCGCCGAGGATGATCTATTTAACGCCTCGGGACAGATCCAGCAGGGTCTTGCGCAGCCGGAACGCGTCGATGCCGTGGGCCGCCCCGGAAATCTGCGCCAGCCAGGCGCCGTCGACCGCCAGGCGGATGACCTCGAAGAGCGGCGCGGCGTCCGTGTCGGCATGGCGTCGCAATCTCGCGTCCATCCAGGCGGTCCAGCGCGGGGTGAGGGAGCTGTCGATCGCCAGCGAGCCTCCCAGCGCCGTCCAGGCGCGGCGCGGCCGCTCGTCCATGGTCAGGGTCGCGCTGACATAGGCGCGCGTGAACCGGCCTGGCGCGGTCGGCTCATCGTCCATCTCCTGATCGATCTGCTGGTCCAGGCGTTCCAGAAGATCGTCGACCATGGCCTCGACCAGGGCCTGCTTGCTGGCGAAGTGGTGAAAGAGCCCGCCCTTGGTGACGCCGGCCGCCACGGCCACGGCGCTGACCGTGACATTCGCCAGGCCCTGCTCGGCGGCGATGTCGATCGCGCAGTCGAGCAAGGCGCGGCGAACACGTTGCGGCTCCTTCTTTCGGGTATGGGCCGATCCGCTCGTCAATGGCTCACCGATTTGGAGAAGCCGTTGACGACCACCACGCCCGCGACGATCAGGCCAATGCCGAACAGGGCGGTCGGGTCGAGCCGCTGCTTGAAGACCACCACGCTGATGATCGCGGTCAGCACGATGCCAAGACCACCCCAGACCGCATAGGCGACTCCGAGCGGAACGCTGCGAAGGGCCTGGGCCAGAAGGAAAAACGAGCTGGTGTAAAACAGCGCCGAGGCCAGGGTCGGCCAGAGTTTGGTGATGTGCTCGGACTTTCCCAGGAAGGTCGTTCCGGCCACTTCGCACAGGATCGCGCCGCCGAGCGCCGCCCAGGACAAAAGCGTGGTGTTCATGGCGGGCCTTTTCTCATTGATGGGAACAGCCGATAAGATACCTACTGCGCGGTATGTTTCAAGGGTCACACATCGAAAATCACCGGCCATATTAAAAATCAGCCGCTTCAGCCGTCGGATCAGCGCCCTGCCAGGCGCCTTCCCGCGGGGTTGCGATGGGGTCGGGATGGGGGCTTCCGCGTCACGGTTTCGACGCCATCGACCCTGACCACGGACTCAAGATCACGCCCCGAGCGCCGGCGGCGTTCATTTCAGGCGTCGACGCCGATAGTCCCGCGGGCTGGCGCCGAAGGCGGCGCGAAAGGCGCGCGCGAAATAGCCCTGGTCGTTGAAGCCCGCGTCCGCGGCGATGTCGACGATCTTGCCGTCCGTGGTCTCCAGCGTCTGCGCCGCCCATGACAGCCGACGCGCCAGGATGTAGGCCGAAGCCGTCGTGCCCTTGGCCGCGAACAGCTTTTGCACGGATCGCGGACAAAGCCCCGACGCGGCGGCGATATGTCGGACGCCATAGTCCGCCGCCGCGAAATTCCGGTCGGCGAGGGCGAAGACTTCGCGCTCCAATCGCGAGACGGTCAGGCCAAAGCCCGGACGGCAGGCCGGCGACAGGCAGGCGATGGCCATGTCGACGACGATCGGCTCCAGGTCGCTGCCGTGCTCGGGGTCGGAGACCTGGTCGCTTTCGCTCCAGATCGCCTCGACGAACGACCGCAGCAGCCCGGTGCGGCCAAGTTCGGGCGTGAGGCGGACCGCCACGGCGTCCTCCAGGCGCGGAAGGCGGCGCTTCATCACGCCGGCGGGCAACCGCAACACCAGAAAGCTGGCGCTGTCGTCGAACTCCAGACTGTAGGGCCGGGTGGTGTCGCAGATCGCCAGGTCGCCCGGGGCGAGCAGAGCCTCGCGTCCCGCCTGACGATTGACGCTCTTGCCGGTCATCTGGAGGTGAACCAGGAAATGCTGGTCGCGACCCTGCTGCGCCACATGTTCGCGTGTATGGTAGATCGTCGAGGCCGACGAATGAGCCTTCGCCAGCCGGACGGCGCCGATGCCCAATCGATCGAGCTGGGCCGAATAGGTCACATCCGAAGCCGCCTGGACCGTCAGTCCAGTAAAGGTCTCGTTGTTCAGAGCGTTCCAGAATTCAAGGCGTTTGTCGGCATGAATTCCATGGGTCGAGAAGCGCTCAACACCAAATTGAGACGGCTGTGTCGATCGGGAAACAACGCCCTGTTCCATCCCGCCCCCAATGTTCGTGAGGCGTATCTTCGACGCCCCTTGAGGAATCCATAGTCCGAAAAACATGGGTCGGCAAATCACCACCGCCAGCCGTTGGCGCGCCCAAAGGCGCCGCGCACGGCCTTGGCGAGCCGAGACTCGACCGTCCGACAAGGAGGCGGGCGGCCGCGGGCTGGCGCGCGCCGCCGCCGGCCTGAATCGGGAAGAAATTTTCGCGCCAGTCCCAAACCTGGTCGGGCCAGTCCAAGCAGGCCCTTCGCTGCCGACCGTAAGCTGTCCGCCAAAGACTTAAAAAAGTCGGGGGAGGACACCATGAATATTTCCAGGAACGCGCTCTACGTCTCGGCCGCGGTCGCCGCCTTGAGCGTCTCGGCCTCGCCAAGCCGGGCGCAGGACAACCCAGCGGCCAAGCCGCCGGAAAACGCCCTGGCCGAGATCGTGGTCACCGCGCGCCGGCGCGCAGAGAACGTCCAGACCGTGCCGCTGGCCGTGTCGGCGCTCAACGGCGACGTCCTCAAGGCGCGCGGCATCAGCAGCACGCTGGAGCTGTCCAGCGCGGTGCCGAACGTCCAGTTCGACTCGACCTCGTCCTTCTCGGGCGTGTCGTCGTCCTTCCAGGGCTTCATCCGCGGCATCGGTCAGTCGGACTTCGCGATCAACACCGACCCGGGCGTGGGCGTCTATATCGACGGCGTCTATCTGGCCCGCACCGTGGGCGGGGTGGTCGATCTGATGGATGTCGAGCGCGTCGAAGTGCTGAAGGGACCTCAGGGGACGCTGTTTGGCCGCAACAGCATCGGCGGCGCCGTCAACGTCACCACGCGCGACCCCAGCTCCGACCTCGGTTTCCGGGGCCAGGTGCAATATGGCCGCTTCAACCAGGTCAATACCGGCGGCGTCCTGAACCTGCCGCTCGGCGACAACCTGGGCGCCACGGTGTCGTTCTCCACCCGGGCGCGCGACGGCTATCAGAGCCGCATCGCGTTTCCGGGCTTCGTGGGCCAGACCGGCGCCACCCTCAGCCAGACGATGGTCGCCGACAAGAACCAGGGCGGCAAGCCCGGGGCGGAAAACAACCAAACCCTGCGGGTGAAGCTGAAGGGGACGCACGGCGATCTGTCGGCCACTCTCTCGGCGGACTACTCCCATATCCGGGACGCGGCCGCGCCCGGCACCTTGCTGACCGCCGATCTGGATCCGGTCAATTCGCTGTCGGCGCTCTATAACGGTTGCGTCCTGGGCCTCGCTCCGCGGGCAATTTGCGGGGTTTCGCAATATCTGCCCTACGGCGCCAACGCCGACGCCAACCCCAACAACAATCTGCCCCTCTACGACAACCGGTTCGTGACCGGCAATCGCGACACGACCTACGCCACGGGGGCCAATTTCTCCAACATCGACTCCTACGGAACCTCGCTCACCCTGGAATACGCGCTATCGGACAACGCGACGGTCAAGTCGATCAGCGCCTACCGCAAGATGAACGCCAAGTTCGGCCGCGACATCGACGGCTCGCCGCTCGACATGGACCAGACCTCGTTCCAAGTCAGCCAGAACCAGCAGAGTCAGGAACTGCAGTTGAACGCGCGGGCGTTCGAGGCCCTGAAATATACGCTGGGCGCCTACTACTTCCGGGAAAGCGCCCAGCAGAACGACATCGTGCCGCTGGGGCAGGGGATCTTGCAGATCGCCGGTCCCAACACCCAGCGCACCAACGCCTGGGCGCTCTTCGGCGAGGCCAACCTCGAGGTCACCAGCCGCCTGAGCCTGCTGTTTGGGGGCCGTTACACCGAGGAGCGCAAGCGGATCAATCTTGACTCGCGCAGCCTGACCTCGTTCTTCAACCTGGTCCTGCCGCCCGGCGCGTTCCCGCGGGCCGACACCAGCTACCTGGCGCCCGAGGATCCGCAGCGGGCCAAGTTCACCGATTTCTCGATCCGCGCCGGCGCCAACTACAAGATCAACGACGACGCCTTCGGCTATTTCACCTATTCGCAGGGCTTCAAGTCGGGCGGCTTCACCACCCGCCTGACCGCGCCCTACAACCCCGCCTTCCCGGGCAATTCGGAGCTTCCCTCCCTGGCGTTTCAGCCGGAGAGCGCCAACAATTACGAGATCGGCCTGAAGACCCAGTTCGCCCAGCGGCGCGGGCGGCTGAACCTGGCGGCGTTCTGGGACGACTACAGCAACATTCAGGTGGTGGTGCAGCGGGGCATAACCCCCTCGAACGAAAACGCCGCCAAGGGACGCATCCGGGGCTTCGAAGCCGAGCTGGACGCGCGGGTGACCTCGCGGCTGCGCATCGGCGGCGCGCTGGGCTATACGGACGCCAAGTACACCGCGCTCAATTTCCCGCCGGCCGCCGCGCCCTTCGGCCTGGACGCCAAATTCCAGAACACGCCTGAGTGGACGCTCAGCGCCTCGGCCAACTATTCGCTGCCGCTCGACAGCGGCGCCGTCGTCGATCTGAACGTCAACGACAGCTATCGCTCGGCCCAGTACAAGGACGCGGCCAACACCCCCCTGCTGCGGCAGGGGCCGGTGAACCTGGTCAATGCGTCGGTGGCCTATACCGCCCCCAACAAGGCCGTGACCTTCACCGTCGGCGGCAAGAACATCTTCGACAAGCGCTACATCATGTCCGGCTTCGCCACCTCGAGTATCGGCTTTGTCGAGGCCACCTACGCCCGGCCGGCCGAATGGTACGCGCGCCTCGATTTCAGCTTCTAGGACCCGCCCTCATGAGCAAGCACCCAGCGGCGTTGGCCGCGATGCTCCTGGCCGGCGCCCTGGCGATCGCCGGGTGCGGCGGGCGGGGCGACGCGCCGTCCGACCAGGGCGGCGCGAGCGTCGCGGCGGCGACGGCCAACGATCCGACCGGACAGCGGATCATCGACGCCGCCGCCCACGGCGACGACTGGCTCAGCCATGGCCGCGGCTATGACGAGGCCCGCCACAGCCCCGCCAGCCAGATCAATACGAGCAACGTCAAGACCCTCGGACTTGCCTGGTCATATGATCTGGACACCAATCGCGGCCAGGAGGCCACGCCGCTCGTGGTCGACGGGGTGATCTACACCACCAGCGCCTGGTCGAAGGTCCAGGCGCTGGACGGGCTGACGGGCAAGCTGCTCTGGCAGTTCGATCCCAAGGTGCCCGGGGCGACCGCGGCCAAGGCCTGCTGCGACGTCGTCAACCGCGGCGTGGCCTATTGGGGCGGCAAGGTGTTCGTCGGCGCGCTCGACGGACGCCTGATCGCCCTGGACGCCAAGACGGGCCAGACGCTGTGGTCGGTCGTCACCGTCGACCAGGCGAGGAACTATACGATCACCGGCGCGCCGCGCGTCATCAAAGGGCGGGTGATCATCGGCAATGGCGGCGCGGAGTTCGGCGTGCGCGGCTATGTCAGCGCCTATGACGCCGACAGCGGCAAGCTGGTCTGGCGCTTCTACACCGTCCCCGGATCCGACCGAAAGGACGGCGCGGCCTCCGACCCGGTGATGGCCATGGCCCGCAAGACCTGGACCGGCGACTGGCATGATCGCGGCGGGGGCGGGGGCGGCACCGTCTGGGACTCGATGGCCTATGATCCGGCGCTGGACCTGCTCTATCTGGGCGTCGGCAACGGCTCCTATTGGCGACGCACCGCCCGCAGTCCCGGCGGCGGCGACAATCTCTTCATCGCCTCGATCCTGGCCCTGCGCCCCGAGACCGGCGAATATGTCTGGCACTACCAGCAGACGCCCGGCGATCAGTGGGACTACACCTCGACCCAGCACATGATCCTGGCCGACCTGCAGATCGGCGGCCAGCCGCGCAAGGTTCTATTGCAAGCTCCCAAGAACGGCTTTTTCTACGTGCTCGATCGCGTCACGGGCAAGCTGATCTCGGCCAAGCCGTTTTCGAAGGTCAACTGGGCCAAGGGCGTGGATCCGGCGACCGGTCGGCCGATCGTCACCCCCGAGGCCGACTATTCCAAGACCGGCAAGCCCTTCGTGGCCATGCCCGGCCCGCTGGGCGCCCATGACTGGATGCCGATGGCGATGAACCCGGCCACCGGCCTGGTCTATATTCCCGCCCAGGAAATGGGTTTTGTCTATCAGGCGGACGCGGCGTTCAAGCCGATGCCCAAGGGCGTCAATCTCGGCGTCGATCTGGGCGCGGCCACCGTGCCCGACGACCCCAAGATCAAGGCCGCGATCCGCAAGAGCATGAAGGGCTACCTGCTGGCGTGGGACCCGCGCCTGAACAAGGAGGTCTGGCGCGCGCCTCACGCCGGATCCTGGAACGGCGGCGTCCTGTCGACGGCCGGAAACCTGGTCTTCCAGGGCGACGGCGACGGCCAGCTCAACGCCTATGACGCCAAGGTCGGGACCAAGCTCTGGTCTTACGACGTCCAGACCGGCATCGTCGCCGCGCCGGTGAGCTGGTCGCGCGACGGCAAGCAATACATTACCGTGGTCGCCGGCTGGGGCGGGGCGTTCCCGCTCCTGGGCGGCGAACTGGCCTGGGGCCGGGACGGCCCGCGCCGCAATCTCAGCCGCGTGCTGACCTTCGCCCTGAACGGGGCCGCCAAGCTTCCTCCGCCGCCACCGGCCAGGCCTCGCGGCGACCTGCAACTGCCGTCCAAACCGATCGCCGCCTCGGTGATCGAGACGGGCCGGTGGGCCTTCGACCGCACCTGTTCGGGCTGCCACGGCCCGGCCGCGGCCAGCGGCGGCATCGCCCCGGATCTGCGCTATTCCCCGGTGACCGGCGATGCCGACACCTGGCGTCAGGTGGTCTCCGAAGGCGTCCTGGCCGACAACGGGATGGTCAGCTTCAAGGAAAACTTCTCGCCCGCGCAAATCGAGGCCATCCGCGCCTACGTCCTGAGCCGCGCGGCGCAGAAGGCCCAGGAGGACGCAAGGCCGCCCCCTGGCGGCCGTTGACCCCGGTCGCCGGCGGCCAGTCCGCCAGCGACCGGCCCAGGTCCATGGCGGACCGGTTTGAACATGTTCCCGATTAGCAGGAGGCCCGCATGGGCGATCATCGCGTGACGACGGACGGCGGGGCGGCGCAAGGCGGCCGGCTGATCAGCATCCGCAATCCCTCGACCGGCGAGGTCGTCGGGGTCTGTCCCGCCGCGACAGTCGCCGACCTGGAGGCCGCGGTGGCCGCCGCCAAGGCCGCCTTCGCCTCATGGTCGGCCACCAGCCCGGCCGAGCGCCAGGCCGCCTGCGTCGCCATCGCCGAAACCCTCGAGCGCCACGCCGAGGAACTGGCCCAATTGCTCACGCGCGAACAGGGCAAGCCCCTGAACGGCCTGGGATCACGCTTCGAGGTCGGCGGGGCGGCGGCCTGGGCGCGCTACAACGCCAGCATCGATCTTCCCGTGAAGATGGTTCGGGACGACGCCGAAGGGCGGATCGCCATCCACCGCAAGCCGGTGGGGGTGGTCGGCTCGATCACGCCTTGGAACTGGCCGCTGATGATCGCGGTCTGGCATGTGGTTCCGGCCCTCCGCGCGGGCAACACCGTGGTGATCAAGCCTTCGCCGCTGACCCCGCTGAGCACCCTGCGGCTGGTGGAACTGCTTAATCAGGTGCTGCCGCCCGGGGTGCTCACCTGCGTGGTGGGCGGCGACGAGATCGGCCCCTTGCTGGTGGCTCACCGCGACGTGGCCAAGCTGGTCTTCACTGGATCGACGAGCACGGGCCGCAAGGTCATGGCCGGCGCCGCCGAGGGCCTCAAGCGACTGACGCTGGAACTGGGCGGCAACGACGCGGCTATCGTGCTGCCCGACGTCGATCCCTCGGCGATCGCCGAGGGCCTGTTCTGGGGAGCCTTCGTCAACAACGGCCAGACCTGCGCCGCGCTCAAGCGGCTCTACGTCCATGACGACATCTACGAGGCGGTGTGCGCGGCCCTGGTGGCCTACGCCGCCACGGTGAAGACCGGCGACGGGCTCAGCGAGGACAATGTCCTGGGTCCGGTGCAGAACGCCATGCAGTTTGCGAAGGTGCGCGACATGGTCGATCAGGCGCGGGCGCGCGGCGCGCGCATCCTGGTCGGCGGAACCCCGCAAGGGGAGGGCCTGTTCTTCCCGGTGACGCTGATCGCCGACGCGGCCGAAGGCATGGACATCGTCGACCTGGAGCAGTTTGGCCCAGCCCTGCCGATCCTGCGCTACCGAGACATCGAGGACGCGATCGCCCGCGCCAACGGGCTCGATTTCGGGCTTGGCGGTTCGATCTGGACGGCGGATCTCGCGCTCGGCCGCGCGCTCGCCGCGCGGCTGGAATGCGGCACGGCCTGGATCAACAAGCACGGCGCCCTACGCCCCGACACCCCGTTCGGCGGCGTCAAATCGTCCGGGATCGGCGTCGAGTTCGGCCCCCAGGGGCTGGAGGAATACACCACCATCCAGGTCGTTCACGAATAGCCCCGCCGCCCGCCCAATCGCCATCGGCCAGGAACAGACAAGATGACCAGCGTTTCACAAAAAATGATCGACGCGTCGCAACGGGCCCAGAAGCGGCTGGCGGGGCGCGATACGCCGTTCGTGACCAATTGCTGGTATGTGGCCGGCTTTTCCTGGGAATTTTCCCGCGCCCTGCGCGCGCGCACCATCCTGGGACGACCGCTCGTGCTCTACCGCACCGCGGCCGACAGGCCCGTCGCGTTGTCCGATCGCTGCGTCCACAGATCCTATCCGCTCAGCGCCAGCACCCTGGACGGCGACACCATCGTCTGCGGCTATCACGGCCTGCGCTATGACGCCGATGGGCAGTGCGTCGAGGCTCCGGCCCTGCAGACCTGTCCGCGCGGCGTCGGCGTGCGGTCCTATCCCGTGCGCGAGCAGGGACCTCTGGTGTGGATCTGGATGGGCGAGGCGCCGGCGGACGAGGCCCTGCCGATCGGCGACTGGGTCAGCGACCCAGCCTGGCCAGCCAGCCAACAGTCCTACCATCTGCCGGCCAGCTATATCGCGCTGCACGAGAATCTCCTCGATCTGACCCATCTGTCGTTCCTGCACGCCAACAGTTTCGGCACGCCCGATTTCGCCTCTGCGCCCTACGAAGTGGATCTGGAATCGACGCCGGGGCGGTTTGTGCTGACCCGTTCGGTCATGCCCACGCGCCTGCCGCCGGTGTGGGCCGAGCCGACCGGGCTGACGGGCCGGGACGCGGCCCGCATCACCACGTCCGAATTCCTGGCGCCATCGGCCCATGTCGTCAGCGCGCGGTTCTATGGCCTGGATGTTCCAGAGCAGGAGCGGGCCGACACGCGGATCATGACCGCCCACCTGGTGACGCCGGAAACCGCCGCCAGCACGCACTATTTCATCCATCACGCCCGCAACTTCGCCCAGGCCGATCCCGGCGTCACCCAGTTCATGAACGATCAGCTGGCCGTCGCCTTCACCGAGGACGTGGTCGGGCTCACCAAGGTCGAGCAGATGATCGCCGCCACCCCGGACGGGGACTTCTACGAGATATCGCTGAACTCCGATCGCGCGGGCCTGGCCATGCGCCGCTGGCTGTTCCAGGCCGCGCACGGCGCCGCCGACTGAGCGACGCGGGAACGTGGCTGTCTTGCCTGATCACCTTGGACGAAACGCTGGACGGTCTGCGGATGGTGATTGCGCCGGAGGAATAGGTCAAGGGCCGACCCGTGCCAATCTAACCCAGCGGCGTGCGAGCAACCCGAGACGCCGATCGATCACGACAAGGTCTCCAAGGCGTGCTCCACTCCAGTTGCGGAGCTCGGTCTGGGATGTGGACCTCCAAAGGCGCCGGACCAGCCCGGTTGGCCTCTATCGCGGGAGTCGCGGGAAGGTCGGGCCATAGCGTCCCAACGCCTAACCGCGCGCGAAAAGCCGGTCGGCGCCCAACCAGGTCACGCGCCAACCCTCGGCGGTGTTTCGAAGCGTCGCGCCATAGGCGTCCAGAGCCAGGGGCGGGGCCATGGGCGAAGCAAGGCCGGCGACCGGATGGTCGTCGCTGAGCGCCAGCGCGCGAAAGGTCACCTCCGCGGTCGCGCCGTCGCAAGCCACGATGATCAGATTGCTGATCAGGTGCTGGATCCGGCGGCCTGGCGGTCGCCGCCCCATCTCGTCGATGATCGCGCCTTGCCCCACGCGCTCGCCGTCGCGCCGGCGCCAGACCCCGTCGGTGCAGAACAGGCCGGCGACCTGGTCGGCGTCCTCGGCGTCGATGTAGGAAAAGAGGCGAAGGATCGCCTGTTCGATCAGTTGCCGATCCTCACGATCACAAGACATTGGCGGTCCTCGAGATTTTCTAGGCGCGGCGATCGTGCGGGCGGCCCGGCCGGCCTATGCGCCGGCGGCGCCAAGCGCCTCCACCTTCTCCAGCCAGCGCGCCCGGTCGGCGGCGAAGACATTGCCCAGGGCCAGGGTCCGGATCGGCTTGAACCCACTGGTCCACAGCACCCCGCGCCGAAGCCATTTGACGCCTTGGGCGAACATCAGGTGGAAGACGAAGGCGGGAATGATCATCGTGACGATGATCCGGGCCGACCGGCCGCCCAGCAACGGCTTGTGGCTGTCCTTCTCGAAGCTGAAGCCGTACCGGCAAATCTGTTCGAAGAAGCTCTTGAGCAAGGCCGGCGGCCCGCCGATCCACAGGGGAAAGACAAGGACCATGTGGTCGCACCAGGTGATCAGGTCCTGGGCCTGACGGATGGCTTCGGGCGGCTCGCCTTCGAGTTCCAGGCCGGTGATCACCGGCGGAAACAACAGCGCCCCCAGATCGAGCCGGCGAACCTCGCGCCCGCTTCGCGCGGCGCCCCTGGCGTAGGCGTCCGACAAGGCGGCCGCCAGCCGTTCGGCGCTGGCGTCCGGGTGCCCGTTGATGATCAGGATCTTGCGAGACACCGCGCCCCCGAATGAAAACGCGAGCCAGCCGAACGCCGCTCTCCGCCTGGAACAAAGGCTTGGCGACCAAGATCGCGGGGCCTTGCCGGACCCGTATAGATCGCGGCGGCCCAGGATCACCAATACCCCGTCTTGGTGACCTGCACGGTTGGTCCGTGAACGGTCGGGCCGCGCCCGTGATCGGCCTCAACGTGGCCCTGACATGGACCGAACGCCTCCGCCCGATCGCGTCAGGCTGTAGGGAAGGGCGGCCGATGGCTCAGCCCACTTCGAACTCCAACCCCGGAAAATGCAGCTGATACATTTCGCAAGGACTGATCACGGTGAAGGCCGCGACACCGACGTCGCCGTCGCGTCGGCCGCCTGGTCCATCGCCGGCCGGGTTGGCCGCCGCCGAAGACTCAAGCGAGCGAGATCTGGTCGCGACGGGATTTGAAGCGGCGGGCGCGTGTGGCGCCAAGGCGGACGAGGAGGACGAGAGCGCCATTGAGCAATACCTCATGGACGCGGCTTGATAAGCCAGGACCTTAGGCGGCTTGAGGCGCGCTAAGGCGGGTGACGGTGCGGAAGTAGCGGGAGAAGAGTTCGTTCTGGCTGCTGATGCCCAGCTTGGCGTAGGCGCGCTTGCGATGGGTGCAGATGGTGTTTTCGGAGATGCCGAGGTTGAGGCTGATGGCCAGGGTGCGAAAGCCCAGCACGATGCTGGCGCAGATCTGGGCCTCGCGCGGCGTCAGGCCGTGACCCTCGGCCATCAGCACCGCCGACAGGTGCTCCAGAACAGGGCGTCCGGCCCCGGATTCAACCGGTCGCGGGCTCACCGGGTGTTCGTAGTCGGGATCAGCCCGATTGAGCTCCATGTGCCGAAAGAGCACCGGCAAGGAAACCCGAGCCAGCAGCTGCGCGCGCTCCAGGTCGGCGGGCGTGAAACAGCTCTTGCTGGCGCAGCGGTAGAACCCGATGCTGAAACGCCTGCGGCCAAAAAAGCCGAGCACGCTGATTTCCGAAGCGATATGGGGCTCGTCGTAATAGTGACGACGATAGGATTCGTCGCTGATCGCCTCGGGCACGACCAACCGCGCCTGTAGGTCCGAAACGCTGTAGAGGTCCTTGATCGCCGGGTCGCTGCGGAAGCCGTTCTCGACATAGGCCGAGCCGAGCGCCTTGGTGATCGCGCGCCGCGCCGGGCCAAGACCTTCTAGTACGATTGGCGAAGGCTCATCCGTTTCCGAAAAGACGAAGGCTGTACAGTTGCTCACGTCTAGCGTCTTGCGGGCCAAATCAAAATAGGCCGCATCGAAACCAGACCGCCCGATATTAACGATCAACCGGGAAAGCGCGTCGGTGTCGAGCATGTTTTACTCTCCCTAGTGATACCGCACCATTGATGGTGTCTGTTGTACTTTCGCCGCAAGCCCGTGATCCGAGTCGCGACGCCTTTGACTTCAATTGACGCCATATCGCGCGGTCGACTTGGCGCCTGCCCGCAATTTGGACATTCGACCAGATTGAGAGATGAGCTCGCTCCGGTCCTGGATCGCCCCCTCGCCGCAAGGGCGACAGGTCAACCAAAAGGCTTATCGCAGGAAATTGGACATCTGTCCAGATTTGAAGGTTGGCGGAGCCTGCGGCCGACCGACGCAGTTCTCCCGTGGCGGCGCGGCGCCCTTGGCCGGGCCCAGGAACGACCGTCATGGCGGCGGGCTCACGCTCCACGACCCAGGTCGCAAAGGATGCGGATCGAGCAGCGCCAAACCCCTCGGCGGTCCCCCAGGGCGGGTATGGCGGCGTCCGGGTCGATGGCTAGGGTTCTCCGCCTTGGAGAGACCCGCCCATGACCTTCTTCCTCATCGTCAAAGTGTCGCTGATCCAGCCCTTCGATCACTGGGTGAAGCTCTTCGACGCCGACCGCGAACCCCGGGAAGCCAGCGGCACCCACGTGGTGTTTCGCCATCCGGTCATCGGTGAGCAGGCCGCGGTGTTCGGGGTCAGAACCCAATCGCCGCGACTGGTCCACGACATGATGTACCACCCCGAGGTGCGGGCGATGATCGAGGCGTCGGGCCTGGTGGTCGGCAGCGAGCAGATCATCGTCTGCGAAGCCGTCGACTGAGTTGGGAGGATCGCGTCGGCGACGACGCCGGCGTCCAGCGCAACACGGGGGAAGCGCCGCGTGTCGATGCGGCGGCCCCCGCATCCGGACCTGTCCCCCCGCGCGCTCGGCGAAGAGCGCGGACGGTTTGACCTTCAACATCAGCCATTTCGACCGGCCATCATCGCGTGCGAGCGTGGCGACGCGCGCCCTTGGCGCGACCCGCCATCGCTGGGAATCTCCGTTCGGCGGGGGCGTGCGGCGCCGCTCCAACGTCATGGGTCACATTGAGAGGGGATGCCTCAGACCTCGGCCCTCCCACTAGGTTGAGCGCCAAGATCGTTTTTGGAGGCTGATCCTGATGTCCGAAGCCAAGTTTGCAGACTATCGGGAAGCATCGTTCATCGAGGCGGGGGGCGTTCGCACCGCCTATCGCCGCCAAGGCTCGGGTGAGCCGGTGCTGTTCCTGCACGGCGCGGGCCTGACCCGCCGCTGGTTCCCGTTCTATGAAGCCCTGTCCAAGCATGGTGATCTGATCGCGCCCGAGCATCCGGGATTTGGCGAAAGCGACCTGCCCGACTCGCTGACCGACTTCACCGACATGGCCGTGCATTACGCCGACCTGCTCAAGGCCCTCGACCTGGAGGCCGTGCATCTGGTGGGCCACTCCTATGGCGGCTGGATCGCGGCGGAATTCGCCGCGCTCTACCCCGAGAAGATCAAGAGCCTGACCTTGATCGCGCCGATGGGTCTGCGGCCGCCGCCCGAAGTGAAGATGGCCGACATGTTCCGCTTCGCGCCGCAGGATGGTCTGCGCGCCCTGCTGGGCGCCGACGGCGACAAGTGGTTGCCCTATTTCGATGAAGGCGACGCCGGCGCCCAGGCCATCCAGGACTATCAGGAAGTCTCGGCCTTTGGCCGCCTGACCTGGAACCCGCGCTACAGCCTGAAGCTGGAGACCCGGCTTCGCCGGATCACCGCGCCGACCCAGATCATCCTGCCCGAGCACGACGGCGTCGTCCCGGTCGAGATCGGCCAGCGCTACGCCGAGCTGATTCCGAACGCCAAGCTGGTGACGCTGAAGGGCGCCTCCACCCCGACCGAACATCTGCTCAGCCTTCAGGAGCCTCAGCGCCTGGCCGACCAGATCGCCGCTGTGATTTGAGGATTGATCGATGACCCACTTCAGCACTGAAATCCAGCAACCCGGCCCCGAAAGCGATCGTCGCCTGGAGTTCGGCCTCTTCATGGGCGGGCAGAACGGCTTCTATCCCCACGTCGGCGAGAACCGCACCAACTATGTGGACCTGCCCAACGGCGAGTTCAGCGAGCCGTCGCTGAGCGCGATCAAGGTCGAGAAATACCTGCGCAACCTCATCGAAGGCGAGCGCCTGGGCTTCGACATGATCATCAGCATGGAGCAGCGCTGCCCCGCGCCCTACAATAGCGCCATGATCATGGCCAGTTGGCTGCTGGCCAAGACCAACAAGATCCAGGTCGGCGCCATCGGCCCGGTGATGAACACCTATCTGAACCCGCTGCGCCTGGCCGAAGAGATCGCCCTGCTCGACATCATGTCCGGCGGCCGCCTGTCGGTCGGCCTGCCGCTCGGCATCGGTCCGGCCTATCACCACATGGGCGTCAAGCCGAACGAAGCGCGCGGCCGTTTCAAGGAAGGCGTCGAGCTGATCAAGCGCGCCTTCAGCGAGCCGGGTCCGTTCGACCACCGGGGCGACTATTTCAACCTGCCGGTCTGCAACCTCTATCCGCGCCCGCACCGCACGCCGGAGTTCTGGCTGCCGGCGTCGGGGTCGCTGGAGTCGATCGAATTGGCGGCCGAACACCACCTGACCTACCTGGCGATCATGAACCCCATGAAGGCGCTGATCTCCAACACCCAGCGCTTCCGCCAGACCGCCGAGGAAAAGTACGGCTACACGCCGGGCCGCAACCAGGTGGGCTGCATGGCCCTGGTCCACGTCGCCGAGACCGACGCCCAGGCTCGCAAGGAGGCCGAGGCCCACATCCTCTGGTACAATCAGAACCTGATGCGCTCGGTGATGCACGACTTCCTGCCCCCCGGCTATTCGGGCATGGAGACGGTCAAGCGCATCTTCGGCGGCGGCAACTACCGCGCCAAGCCCCCCGAGCAGATGAGCTTCGATGAGACGGTCGAGCAGGGCTGGGCCTTCGTCGGTTCGCCCGACACCGTCGCGCGCGGCATCGAGGAAATGACCGATAAGCTGGGCGCGGGGAAGCTGCTGATCATGGGCGACAACGGCAGCATGCCCGACTGGATGATCCAGAAGAGCCTGACGATGTTCGCCTCGGAGGTCATGCCGCGCTTCCGGCCCGCGCGCGGTCGGCCGGTTTGGGCCGATCGACCCAAGGCCGGTTTCGAGACGGTGTCCGAAGCCTCGGCCCTGGCGGTCAAGCCGCCGCGCACGCCCATCGCGGTGTTCGAGGGCCTGGGCAAGATCGACATCCGGACCGCCCACATCGACGAGTTGCGCACCCCGGTCAAAGAGGGCTGACCCCCTCCGGGAGGCCGATCCCAGGATCTGGCCTCCCGGACGCTGGTCCGATCGCGGGCCCACGACGACCAAAGAGCGGGATGACAGATCCATATGTCTTCGGGGATGAGCCTCTTCGACAAGCTGTGGCGCCAGAATCTGATCGAGGATCTGGGCGAGGGACGCGGCCTGATCCACATCGACCGCCACCTGCTGCACGAGCTCTCCAGTCCACAGGCCTTCGCGGGCCTGCGCCAGGCTGAACGCGTGGTGCGCTCCCCCGACCTGGCCTTCGCCGTTCCCGACCACATCGTCGACACCGGCCCTGGCCGCGGCGACCGCACCGTCCCGGGCGGCGAGGCGATGATCAGGGCCCTGCGGGCCAACGCCAAGGCCGCCGATATCGCCCTGTTCGACGTCGGCGATCCGCGCCATGGCATCGTCCATGTCGTGGCCGCCGAGCAGGGGATCGCCCTGCCGGGCATGGCCATCGCCTGTGGCGACAGCCACACCTGCACCCTGGGGGCCCTGGGGGCCTGGGCGTTCGGCATCGGGACAAGCGATGTCGAACACATCCTGGCCACCCAGACCCTGGTGATGCGCAAGCCGGCGAGTTCGCGCCTGACCGTGACGGGGACCCGCGCGCCCGGCGTCTCGGCCAAGGATCTGGCCCTGGGGATCATCGCCCAGATCGGCGTCAACGCCGCCAAGGGCGGCGTCCTGGAGATCGCCGGCCCCGCCATCGAGGCCCTGACGATGGAGGAGCGGTTCACCCTGTGCAACATGGGCATCGAGGCAAGCGCGCGCTCGGCGATCATCGCCCCGGACGCGACGACCTTCGCCTATGTGGCGGCGCGGCCAAACCCGCCGGTCCCCTTGGCGCCCGCCATCGCCGCCTGGCGCGCGCTGCGCAGCGATCCGGACGCGCGCTTCGACGCCGAATTCGCCTTCGACTGCGACGATCTGGCCCCGCAGGTCAGTTGGGGAACCAATCCCGGCCAGACCATCGGCGTGAACCAGGCCGTCCCCGACGCGCCGTCGGACGCCGCCCCGCGCGAGCGCGACGCGGCCCTGCGCGCCCTGGCCTATATGGGTCTGGAAGCCGGCCAGCCGATCCTGGGATTACCCGTCAGCGTGGTGTTCATCGGCTCCTGCACCAACAGCCGCCTGTCGGACCTGCAGGTCGCCGCCCGCGTGGTCGAGGGCCGCAAGGTCGCCCCCGGGGTGCGGGCCCTCGTCGTGCCCGGATCGGCGCGCGTCAAGGCCGAGGCCGAGGCGCTGGGCCTGGACGCAATTTTCGTGGCGGCCGGCTTCGAGTGGCGCGAAGCGGGCTGTTCGATGTGCGTGGGCATGAATTCGGACCGTGTCGCCCCCGGCGAGCGCAGCGTCTCGACCTCCAACCGCAATTTCGAGGGCCGCCAAGGCCCAGGGGCCCGCACCCACCTGGCCAGCCCGGCGACGGCCGCGGCGAGCGCCATCGCCGGCGCGATCGCCGATCCGCGGGCGTATCTGCGATGAAGGCCGTCAGCATCGTCGCCGGCGTCGCCGCGCCGCTCAACAGGGCCGACATCGACACCGACGCGATCATTCCGCAGAACTGGCTGATCACCACCGAGCGCGAAGGCCTGGGCAGGGGCCTTTTCTCCAATTGGCGCTATCTGCCCGGCACGGAAGTCCCCGATCCCGCCTTCGTGCTCAATCAGCCGGCCTTCGCCGGCGCTCGCATCCTGGTGGCGGGTCCCAACTATGGCTGTGGCTCTTCGCGCGAGCACGCCGTCTGGGCCCATCTGGACTTCGGCATCGAGGCCGTGGTGGCGGCCAGCTTTGGTCCGATCTTCCGCGACAACGCCCTGAAGAACGGCCTGCTGACCGCCGAGGTCGAGGCGGATGTCGCCGCCGACATGCTGGCGCATCTGCAAACCCGCTCGCCCCGGACGATGACCATCGACCTGGCCGACACCCAATTGGTCGGGCCCGACGGCCGCCGCCACGGCTTCCGGATCGATCCCGAGCGTCGCAACGCCCTGCTGGAGGGCCGCGACGACATCGCCTCGACCCTGGATCGGTCCCAGGTGATCAGCGCGTTTCAACGACGCGACCGCCAGCGCCGGCCTTGGATCTGGGGCCAATCCTCATAAGGACCGGGCTCGCCGGCCTGGTCGGCCGGAGGAGGGGACCCCGCGATTGACATTTTTGTAGCGACCACTAATTATGCCTCATGTCCGATCGTTCGAGCAAGCCGCTGGGTCGACCGCGCGGCTTTGACCGCGGCGTAGCCCTGCATCAGGCGCTGCACGAGTTTTGGCGTCACGGCTATCAAGCCACCTCGATCGCCTCCCTGACCTCGGCGATGAACATCCAGCCTCCGAGCCTCTACGCGGCGTTCGGCGACAAGAGCTCGCTGTTTCGCGAATGCGTCGGCCTCTACCGGCGGATCTATGAAAACGATGTCACCGAGGCGTTCCAGGAAGAGCCGACCGCGCGCCGGGCTATCGAGCGCATGCTCGGGGTGCTTGCCGTGCAATATACAGATCCGACCCATCCGCCCGGCTGCCTGATCATCAGCGCCACGGCGGCGCATGGCGCGGACGCGGCCGAAGTGGCCGAGGAACTGCGCCAATTGCGGGAAGGCTTCAAGGCGGGCCTGGCCGCTCGCATCGCCCATGACGTCGGCGCGGGCATACTGCCGCCGAAGACCGACGCCAAGGCGCTGGCCGTGTCCTTCGCGGCGACCATCCAGGGCATGTCGTGCCAGGCTCAGGACGGCGCCAGCCGAGAGGACCTGCAGGCGATCGCGAGATTGGCGATGGCCGCCTGGCCGACTGCGCAAGCCTGAGGCCGAACGCCTCGACGATTTGATCGCGGTCTCGCGCGCCTGGACCGAGACGAAAGGATCGGCGGTCGGAGGGTTCGAGAACCGGCCGGCCGCCGCCGAGGAAATCGCTAGGCGCCGACTTCGTCGAGGAAGGCTGTGGCCAGTTTCAGCCATTCCTCGGGACTTTCGAGGAACAGCAGGTGGCCGGTGGGGAAGTCGACCATTCGCGCGCCGGGGATCTGGGCGGCCATGCCGCGCTGGAGCCCGATGGGCGTCAGGCGGTCCTCCGCCGTTCCGACCACCAGGGTCGGAGCCTTGATCTTGCCGAGGTCCCCACGAACGTCGATCCGGCCAAAGAGTTCGGCCTGTTCCGGCGCCCCCGGCGAGAGGCCCGCCGCCGCGCCGCTGGCGATCGCGCGAACCATGTCCATCGGCATCGCCGCCACCGCGGCCGGGCTCAGCGACAGCAAGGCGGCGATCTTGCCAAACAGCATGGGGTTGCTGGCCAGGAGTTCGCCCGAAGCCTCGGTCGCCAAGGTCATGTAGTTGTCGAGGCAGGGGTAGGCGGCGTTGAGAACCAACGCCGAGATGCGATCGGGGTGGCGCGCCGCGGCCCGGATGGCCACGGGTCCGCCCATCGAAAAGCCGATCAGCGCGAAGGTCTCCAAGCCCTCGTCGACGGCGGCGGCGACGATCTCATCAGCCAGTTGGTCCAGCGACAGCGGCGTGGAGGACCGCGGCGTGTCGCCGCTGCCCGGATAGTCGACGCCCACGACCGTGCGGCCGGACGACAGACCCGCGAGCACCGGACCGTAGTGCGCGGCGATGCTACCGCCCATGCCATGCGCAAGGGCGACGCCGGGGCCAGCGCCCAGAACCGTACGGGCGAAGGTTGGTTTCGACATGGGATCCGACTCTTTCTGTAGTGATCAATAAGAAATCCATAGCGATCATTCATAGCGTTCGCTACAGAATTATGGGGCGGAGGCCGTGTCGCTCGCACGGCGCGCCTATCGCCTTGGATGGCCGAGCGCCCTGAATTGGATCTGGAGGTTTGGATGCGAGTTTTGCTGATCGGCGCGGCGGGCATGATCGGAAGCCGCGTGGCCCTCGAGGCGCGGACCCGGGGACACGTCGTCACCGGAGTCGGGCGCACGGGTCGGGACCATATCATCGGCGCCGACGCGTCCGATCCCCACGCCCTTGCGGCGCTTGCGGCCGACCATGACGCCATTGTCCTGGCCGCGCGGGCGATGCGGACCGACGTCGCCCCCCACGACGGTCTGCTGGCCATCGGGCGAGCGGTCACGGCGGCCATGCGCGAGACGGGCGTCGAGCGCCTAGTGGTGGTCGGCGGCGCGGGCAGCCTGGAGGTGGCCCCAGGGGTGCGGTTCCTGGACCAGGCCCTGAACCTCCCGGACGCGATCAGGGAGGAAGCCAATGCCCAGGCCGCCTTGCTCGCGTTCCTGCGCCAGACGGCCGGCGACCTGTCCTGGACCTATGTTTCGCCCGGCGGGATGATCGCCCCTGGCCAGCGCACCGGCAAATTCCGGATCGGCGGCGACCAGGTGCTGGTGGACGGCGGCGGCAAGAGCTTCATCAGCGCCGAGGACTACGCGATCGGGCTTGTCGACGAACTGGAGACGGCCGCCAACGTCGGTCGCCGCATCAACCTTGGCTATTGATCCAACCGCCAGCGCATGCGGGAGGGGCGTCTCGGAGCCATTGGCCTGGATCGAATCCCCCGACCCTCCGAGGCCGCGCGGGCGCTTTTAACAGCCGCGCGTCAGACGCTCCACGGCTTGATCGCCCAGGCCGCCAGCGGCGCCGCGATCACCAGGCCCGCGACGGCCGCGACCTGATCGGTGACGCCCGGAACCAGCGTGAAGAAACCGGCCAGCATGTAGGCCGGAAGACTGGCGCTGAAGATCCAGGCCAACCACGGCAGCACCCTGCGTTCGATCGGACCGAGCGGACGCTCCTCATCGTCGGGCCACCTGTTCGCCATCATTCCCTCCCGCGAGCGCCCAACTCTGGCGAAGATGACGAGAACAACGACGGTTTTCGTTGAGACCCCGCGGCCTGGAAGATCAGCCTGAACTCGTACATCGGGGGCTTGAAATTGTCATCGACGGGGCCTGGAGAGACGGCTTGGCGAGCACGATCCGCTCTAACGCCGTCAACTGACCCCGGCGCCTGGCCCTCAGGATCGGCGGATTGAGCGCCTCGATAGAGGCTTGGATCCTGGCAGATACACCAGATTCATGCCCAGGCCGGTTGCTCGCCGATCGGCAGATCGAAAAGCGCCTCGCCGACTGGCGGACCCATGGCGACGACCCGTTGGCCGGCCTGGTTTCAAGAGACCGGCTGCAACGGGGAGCCGGCCGTCGCCTCGGCGCGCTCGCGTTCGATCATGGCGTTGAGCTTGCGTCGCACCCGAACGCTGCTGGCGTCGATCGACAGCAGGATCGGCTTGAGATCGAACAGCTCGCGCTGGCCCATCCGCCGCTGGACCGCCTCGATCATCGGCTTGTCCTCGTGATCGAACACCTGGGTGAGCGAGGCCAGGAACGCCTCGCTGCTGACCGGCGAATCCTTGGGCAGGGCAGAGGCCCAGAAATAGTGCGTGCTGGTGGCGGTTTCCGGCGTGACGATATGGGCGGCCGGCATTTCGGCCGCCTGAAAGGCCGCATCCTTCGGCGTCACCCGCGTCAGCAGCGAGTGGATGCCCGGCGCGCGCCAGCGAATGGTGTCCACGCCGGTCACCGGCGTATCGCCGACCAACATCGAGCTGGGCGCCTCGGAAGTATATTCGGAGACGACGTCGTCGCCTTCCTCCCAGGATCTGAACTTGGGCTGGTAGTTGAGGCCGCCAAACAGCGGATGGAGCATGGCCGTGTGGGTCAGGTCCATCAGGTTGTCGGAAAACAGGCGATAGTCGGCCTTGGCGGCCGAGACGCCGAACACCGGGCGCAAGGCCGAATCGGTGTGGAACGGAAAGCGGACGATGGCCTCGGTCGGCCCGGCCGGGCCCGGACCCATCCAGATCCAGATGATGTTGTCCTGCTCGAAGACCGGGAAGGTGCGGACCCGCGCCGCCTTGGGCGCGACGACATTGATGCAACTGCCGACACAGGCGCCGTGTTCGTCGAATTCCAGGCCGTGATAGCCGCAGCGCACCTTGCCGTCGACCAGCACGCCCATCGACAGCGGCGCGAAGCGGTGAGGGCAGGCGTCCTCCATCGCCACCACCTGCCCGTCGGGCTTGCGATAGAACAGGACCGGAAGGTCCAGCAGGGTGCGGGTGAAGAACGTCTGGTCGATCTCGTGCGCCCAGGCCGCCACGTACCAGGCGTTGTAGAGATAGGGCATGGTCACCTCTTGGGAGCTGGCGCGCGGCCCGACGGGGTCGCTGGCGGATGAGCCGGACAAGTCTCCAATCCCTACCAAGCCGGCGCCCCTCGACCTGTACCCTGGGCTGGTGACGGGGCGCGACGCCGGCGCGTCCCTCAGCGGGCCCGGATCCAGTCGGCGATGGTGTCGGCGCTGAAGGCGATCAGCTCGGGCTGGCGAACCAGATAGTGGTCGCCGTGCTTGACCGGGACATGGGTCACGCGGTCGCCGGCGGCGGCCTTCCAGGCCTCGCGGGTGCTGGGATAGGTCGACTGGTCGGCGGTGTGCTCCATCAGCAGGACCGGGACGCTGGTGGCGGCTAGGTTCTCGGGGCCTCGAGCCTGGGAGCGCGACGACAATTGCGAGCGGAAGGCCCGGATGCTGGTCAGGCGGCCAAAGGCGTTGGCCGCCAGGTTGACGACGCGCGGGTCGCCCCAGACGCTGCCGGCGGCGCGGTCGTTGGCGTCCAGGCTCAGATCCAGGAAGCGCGGATCGGCATGGGTGCGCTGGATCAGGAAGAACTTGTCGGCCGGCGCGCCGGGCGTGCGCCTCAGTTGCTCGGCCTGGTCCTCGACCCAGGCCTCGATGCGATCGCGGCGCGCCAGCTGCGCCGCCTTGAACCGCTGCACGAAGTCGGCGCTGTAGGGCGGCTTGATCGGCCCGTCATAGAGGTCGAGCTCGAGATCGACCTTGCTGGGGTCGCCTTCGTCCAGCACCGCCGGATCGATCCATTCGGAAAAGATCTTGGCCCGGCCCAGATGGGCGGCGCTGAGGACGATGCCGTCGGCCGCCGGAAGATCGTCGGCCGACAAATGCGTGGGCTCGCCGCTGACGAAATGGGTCGCCGTCAGGTTTTCGGCCTGAGACTGGTAGAAGGCGGCCAGGGAGGCGCCGCCGGAATTGCCGATCAGATAGACTTTCTCGACCCCGCGGCGGCGCAGTTCGGCCACGCCGGCCCCCAGATCGACAATCACCCGCTCCATCTCGAGCAGGCCGTCATTGCCGACATAGCGCGAATTGAGGGCCAGGCAGGCCACGCCGCGCTCGGCCAGGGGCGTGAGCAGATAGTGGCCCATATAGTTGGACGTCGGGTGCATCAGGATCGCGCCGACCTTGGCGCCGCCTGGCGGCATGGCCAGGGCGCCGAAGATGCGCGGGCGCAGGTTCTGCAGCCCCGACTGGCTTTCCATGACGACGCCGGGACGGACGTCGATCGCAACGTGTTCGATGATCATGATCTGGAAGCGGAACCTAGCTGGAAACGGTGTGGGCGCGATGCCAGGAGACGTCGGGCGCGCGCTTGGTGCGATCCCATTCGGCCAGCAGGGCCTGGGCGTTGGCCTCGAACTGAGCGCGCGTTTCGTCCGACATGGTCTCGCAGGTGATCTCGATGCGGTGACCGCTGGGATCGTGGAAATAGATCGACTTGAAGATGGCGTGATCGGTGACGCCCAGGACGTCCAGACCGGCCGCCTTCAGCTTCTGCCGATAGGCCTCGACCTCGGCTTCGGAATCGACGCGGAACGCCAGGTGCTGGACCCAGGACGGGGTGTTGGGATCAAAACCCATCGGCTCGCCGTCGGCCAGTTCGAAGAAGCCCAGATAGGAGCCGTCGCCGTTCTCCAGGAAGATATGGATGTGCGGATAGACCGCGCCGGTCGATGGGACCTTATTCTCGGCGACGGCGTAGCTGTACCGGAGGCCCAGAAGTTCGGTGTAGAACTTCACGGTCTCGGCGGCGTTGACGCATCGATAGGCCACATGGGACAGGCCGTTGATCTTCATGGTCTTCACTCCTCCAGGGCAGAGGCTTCCCGGCGACGTGCTGGCCGGCGACGCACTGGCGACGTTTCGTCGCGATTGGAGCCGGCCGAGCCGCCTTGGGCCATCCCCCCCGCTTGTGACCGCGCAAGGGCCGCAACGTTCGGGCGCCACGATCCCAGGCCGCGGCGCGGGACCGATGGGCCATGCGGACGGGCCGTGGCCGCTTGATTTTGCCGAAAATGTCGTAACCTAAGTAGACACCGACACGATCCTGCGTGTTTCCCCGCCGCGTCGCCAGGTCCCCTCGGCCCCCGCGAGCGGGGCTGACGGGAGCCGCAACGGTGAGCATGAGCAATGGATCCAAGGCCCGGCGGGCGGGCTTGTCGGGTGAGCCGCCCGGGCCGGGGACGATCGAGGACCCGCCGGCGTGGAGCCGGCGGTTCGGCCATCATCACGACGCCCGATACCGCTGCGTCTTCGGAGTCAGCAACGGGTTTCCGGACCCGGTCGTTCTCAGCCGCCTGCTCGTCGACCTGACGCACCTGGTCGTCGTGTCGGCCCCGTCGGGCGCCCAAGCCCCTTACCGCTGGAGCGTGGCCGTCAGGGCCACGAGCACGCTTGCCGACCAGGCGGTTGGCCGCTGTGTCCAGCTGGCGGTCGGCGCCGCCGCCGGGAACGACTGGCGTCCGGACGCTCTGCTCGAGGAAATCGATCTGTGGGACGCAGACCCCATCGTCGTGACGTTCGAGACCGTCAGCGTCTGGCTGCGTCGCCCGGCGCCGCCCTGGACCGTACCCCAGCCAGGGTATGACGCCGCGGTGTCGCCGATGTTAGGCCAAGGAGCGGCTGGACCGCTCGGCGAGGCGCTCCGTCCGTCACCCTAGGCCAGCCAGATCGGCGCCCCCGCTCGCGACACCGCTCCCCCGGTTCGTCGCGCGCGCCGATCACGAAACGGGGCAGGGGGCGGCGGGGACGCCGCCTCCTGCGCTTGTCCTCCAGACCGCCGCGCCGGCCCGTCGGCGCCATTGGCCAGGCGCTTCCGCCTTGAACCCGGAAATCAACATGAACCGTTCCTTCGATGTGCTGATTGTCGGCTCTGGCCATGCCGGAGCCCAGGCCGCGATCGCGCTGCGCCAGCGCCATTTCGAGGGCTCGATCGCCATCGTCGGCGAGGAGACCGAAATCCCCTACGAGCGTCCGCCGCTCTCCAAGGAATTCCTTGCGGGCGAAAAGACCTTCGAGCGCCTGCTGATCCGGCCGGCGGCCTTCTGGGTCGAGCGCCGTGTCGAGCTCCTGCTGGGCGAGGCGGTCATATCGGTCGATCCAACCGCCCGCGCCGTCGGCCTCAGCGACGGCTCGACCATCGAATACGGCCAGATGATCTGGGCGGCTGGCGGCCACGCACGCCGCCTGACCTGCCAGGGACACGACCTGGCCGGCGTCCACTCGGTGCGCAACCGCGCCGACGTCGAACGGATGATGGCCGAGATGGCGGCCGCCGCCAAGGTGGTGGTGATCGGCGGCGGCTACATCGGTCTGGAAGCCGCCGCGGTGATGACCAAGCAGGGCAAGTCCGTGACCCTCCTGGAGTCCCTGGACCGGGTGCTGGCGCGGGTCGCCGGCGAGCCGCTGTCGCGCTTCTACGAGGCCGAGCACCGCGCCCATGGCGTCGATCTCAGGCTTGAGGTTCAGGTCGACGGCGTCGAGGCGCGCGATGGCAGGGCCAGCGGTGTCCGGCTGGCCGACGGACGCGTGCTGCCCGCGGACATGGTGATCGTCGGCATCGGCATCATCCCCGCCGTTGGCCCCCTGATCGCGGCGGGCGCGGCGGGCGGCAACGGGGTTTGGGTTGACGACCACTGCCGCACGAGCCTGACCGACATCTTCGCGGTCGGCGACTGCGCGCTGCACGCCAACGGCTTCGCCGACGGCCAGAAGATCCGCCTGGAGTCGGTGCAGAACGCCAACGATCAGGCGACCACGGCCGCCCTGGCCATCCTTGGGGCGCCCGAGCCCTATCGGGCCGCGCCCTGGTTCTGGTCTAACCAGTACGACCTGAGGCTTCAGACCGTCGGTCTGTCGACCGGCCACGATGACCTGGTGGTTCGCGGCGACGTCGCTTCGCGCAGCTTCTCGGTCGTCTACCTCAAGCAGGGACGGGTGATCGCGATCGACGCGGTCAACGCCACCAAGGACTTCGTGCAGGGCAAGGCGCTGGTCGTGGCCGGGCATCGCCCCGACAGGGCCCTGCTGGCCGATCTGGCCACGCCGCTCAAGAGCTTGATCGGCCGCGAGGTGGCGGTTTGAGCCCGCGGTCGCCGCGCCCGTCCCTAGGAGAGGGTAGGGCAGGGGGCCAGGCTTGAGCCTATCAAAACAAGGCCCGAGAGCAGCGACGCCGTCACTCTGGCGACACGCTTTCCGCCTGGACGCGAGGCCTTTGGGTCCGATTGTCCGTCAAAGAGGATCTGGGAATGGATAGCCTCAAACAAGCCCTGCGGCGACTGGCCAAGGCGGTCGTCGTCATCACGACCGCCAAGGACGGGGTGCGCTATGCGATGTCGGCGACGGCGGTGAGCGAGTTGAGCATGGACCCGCCGTCGATGCTGATCTGCGTCAACCGCTCCGCCTCGCTCTATCCGATCCTGGCCCAGCAGGCCCCGTTCGCCATCAACATTCTGCACAATTCGCAGATCGACATCGCCCGACGTTGCGCCGGCGAGGTCAAGGGCGAGGCGCGGTTCGAGCAGGGCGATTGGCGCGAACTGGACCTGGGCGTTCCCGGACTGGTGGGCGCTCAGGCCACGATCCTGTGCCGCAACGCCAAGCAGGTCGATCATGGCACCCATGGCATCTTCATCGGCGACGTCAGCGAGGTGTTCCTTGAGGGGCAGCCCGAGCCGCTGGTCTATGTCGATGGTCGCTTCACCAAGGCGCTCGAAGGCGCCTTGTAGGACGACGCGCCCGGCGCGCCAAAGCGCCCGCCTTCGCCGTCTCGCGGGTTTGACCGGGGCTCGCGAGAGGGCCGCGCCTCCGCCGCGCCGACGGCGCCGTCACCGCGCTGGCCCGACCTCATGAATGATAGGCAAGCTTGCCGCCGTCGGTGAAGCGCGACATCCGGTAGCCGCCCAGATCGAAGCTTGGCGCGCGGCCCGTGGCGAGGTCGGCCAGGGCCTCTCCCGCCGCCGGGCCAAACGTCAGGCCGTTGGCGAAGCCGCTGCCGATGAACAGGCCCGGGACCCGCGGAGCCTCGGAAATCACCGGCATGTTGTCGATCGTCGTGCTGATCGCGCCGGCCCAGCGGTCCCGGATCTGGGCCGCCGCGAAGACCGGGAACCGCTCGATCAACTTGGCCAGGGCCTCGGCCGGAGGCCTGGCCCAGTAGATCGGCTCCAGGATGCGCCGCGCCTCGAAGGGCGAGGGGCGATCAAGTTTCCACCGGCGGGGCGACATCATCTCGTCCCACGCGCGGCTTGCCGAAAAGCCCAGGCGCGCCTGGGGCATCAGCGCCTGGACCGTGGACGGCGCCGAGAGCGCCGCAGCGATCAGATCGCCATCGAGCGGGACGGCCATCTCGACGACCCCGACCGAATAGCCGCCGTCGATCTGTCGGCGAAAGCCGAAGGCCTCCGACGACAGCGAAACCTCCGGCCCGGCGACCGGCGACAGCGAGAGCATCGACAGGAAGACATCGACTTGCCGAAATCCCGCCCCGACGCTGCGGGCGAACATCGGCGACCAAGCCCCACCGGCCAGAATGACCGCCTTGCAGGCGATCACGCCGCGTTCGGTGACGACGCCCGAGACGCGGCCGGCCGAGGTTTCCAGCCCTCGAGCGGCGCAGTTCTGCAGGACGATCGCGCCCTTGCGCTGGGCGGCCTCGGCGATGGCGGGCGCGGCCAGAACCGGCTCGACCGACGCGTCGGTCTGGCTCAGCAGCGCCTGATCGGGCGGGTCGCGCATGGCCGGAAAAAGCCGCGCGATCTCGGATTTGGAAATCACCCGCCCATCGACGCCGGGCGCGCCGGCGACCGAGGCCAGCCAGGCCTCGGCATAGGCCGCCTGCTCGGGCCCGGCCAACGGCGCGACGACGCCGGTGCGACGATAGCCCGTCTCCAGGCCGGTTCGCGCGTTCATGGCCGCCCAAAGGGTCTTGGAGCGCTCCAGCAGGCCCATCTTCGCCGGATCGGCCCACTGGCTGTAGACAAAGCCCATCGATCGGCCCGAGGCTTCCCCGGCGACCACGCCCTTTTCGCACAGCGCCACCGACACGCCGCGCTCAGCCAGGGTTAGGGCCGCGCTGGCCCCGACGAACCCGCCGCCGATCACCACCACGTCCACCGCGGCCGGAAGACGGTCGGCGCCGACCAGGCTCCGAGCGCGCGATCGGCCCAACGCGACGCCGACCTCGGTTCGCGACAGAACCAGGGCGCCGGCCGCCCCGCCGGCTCCCGCCGCGAGAGCGCCGCCGATCAGAAGCCGGCGGGAAAACCCGCCGCGCGTCGGCTTGCCGCCGTCAGAATCCGTTTTTGGCATGTCCGTCCCTTGGCCCCGCGTCCGGTCTTCACCGCCGCCGATGTCGCCGTGCTCCACGGCCGCGGGCTATACCCGCGCCGTGGGACTTTTGGCCGCGCGCCGTCGGGAGACGTCCGTCCTGGGCGATCGAGAACCGCCGTCCTCGCGGACTAGGCGCTGGGCGACTGCTGCAACAGGTAGAGATTGCCGTGGAGGTCCTTGAAGATCGCCATCACGCCGTAGGAACGCGACTCCGGCGCCTGGACGAATTCCACGCCCCGCGCCTTCAACCGCTCGTAGGACCGGCGGCAGTCCTGCGTGCGCAGGACGACGGCGGCGTTGGTTCCCACCTGTTCGGGAAACCAGTCGGGGAGGGCGAAGCTGACCTGGTCGTCGGGCGAGGCCACCGTGATCCAGCGCTGGTCGCCGACGACGTGGTCCTCGCGCTTCTCGAACTGCAGCTTGTCGATGAACCAGGCCAGGGCTTGTTCCTGATCGCGCACCGCGACGACGATCGTGGCCACCTGGACGGCTTCGGACATGGCGGATCCCATAGAGTGCTGCGAGGCGTGCTGAACACGGTCGACCAAAGCCGCTTCAGCGCCGCCAAGACTGGTTCGATCACAGTAAACTCGCGGCTCGCCGGGCCAAATACCCTTTCCTGGTGACAACAAGGACGCCGACAACGGACTGGCCGGCGTCCATGAACAGTCAAGATAGGCGAGATCTGCTCGCAACGTCGCTCGCGGTCGGGTCGGCGAGCGTTCCGCGGCCGTCGAGCACTATCGGAATTCTTAAGAACGGCGGCTTGACACCTGCGAAAAAGTCGTAACCTAAGTATGACCCATCGCGATTTTGTGACGGATCGCCGGCAGCGACTGGAGCTCTCCTGAGCGCCCATGCCGGGATCGTGAATGGGGCCGAAACCATGACCTACATCTACAATGCCTGGTATCCCGCCGGTTGGGTCCACGAATTAGAAAAGGGCCCTATCGCCCGGAAATTCCTGGATATTCCGGTGATGATCTATCGCCTCTCGACCGGCGTCCTGGCGGCGCTTCACGATCGTTGCCCGCACCGCTTCGCGCCGTTCTCCTACGGCACGATCGTCGAGGACAAGGTGCGCTGCATCTATCACGGCCTGGAATTCGACAGCGCCGGCAGGTGCGTTGGCAACGCGCTGTGTTTCGCCGCGCCCAAGGTCGCCAAGGTCCGCAGCTTCCCGGTGTTCGAACAGGACAACGTGGTCTGGATCTGGATGGGCGAAGAGGAGCCCGCCGACACCTCGACGATCCCTCGCTACGCCTACCACAACGACCCGAAATACCGCTGCGTCTACGGCAACAACTACACCAAGGCCGACTACCGCCTGCTGTGCGACAACCTGATGGACCTGACCCACATCGTGCTGCTGCATCCGGTGTTCGACGCCCTGCACCGCAAGCAGAGCTTCAAGTCCTGGGAGGAAGGCGACGACGTCCTGGCCAGCTACAGCGCCGTCGAGCCGCACGAGGAATATCACACGATCAACACCATCCGCTGGGCCGCTCCGGGCAACCACGACCTGGAAATGCACATCATCCCCGACTTCGGCAAAGGGCCGGTGATCCAGGAATGGTCGGCCAACCTGCTGACCCCGGAGACCAAATACACCTCGCACTACCTGTGGAGCGTGGCGGTGTCGGTGGATTCCCCCGAGACCGACGAGCAGATCTACGATCGCATGATCCAGGTCGTCGACCGCGAGGATTCCTGGATGATCGAGGGCGTCCAGGACCGCATGGGCGAGGCCGACCTGTTCGATCTCGACCCGGTGCTGATCGCCACCGACGCGGCCGGGGTGCGCATGCGCCGCAAGCTGGCCGCCATGGTCGAGAAGGACGCGGCCAGGCGGGCCGCCCGGGCCGCCAGCCGCGAAGCGGCGCCGGTGAGCGCCTAGACCGTCCTGCCAGGGGGCTCCTCCGCCCCCTGGAAGGCCGGAGGAGCCCGCGGGGACAAAACCCTTGGCGAAGCGCGCGCGGCGGCCCCGCGCGCGCTTCTTGCCGTCCGGTCCAGGCCGGGCCAACGCCGTGCGGACTCGCCGCGCCGGCCTTGACCCCCGGGCCCAGCGCCCCGGACGCAAAAGGGCCGCGCTCCCAGGGGAGGCGCGGCCAGTTGGCAGGGAGGTTCAGGCCGTGAAGGGTCTGGTCAGGCGTCGAGCGCCACCGCGCCAGCCAGGCGCGGAATAGCGCTCACGTCGATATGCTCGTTGCGCGGCAGGTCGAAAATCGGGAAGCGGGCGACCGTGGCGCGGATCTTCTTCTGCCGAGCTCCCGGCTCGCCCCAGACGATCTCGACCTCGCCGCCCAGATCGGCATGGGCGATGTCGATCGGGCAGAGCGAGATCATCGCCCGATAGTAGTAGCTATAGACCCGGCCCATCGACAGACCGACGCGGACGCCGTCCTTCAACACCTCGTCGACATGGCTGACCATGCCGTTCTTGCTCCAGATCGTGTCGGCCTGGAACGTCATGAAGTCATGGGCCGGCCCCTTCTCGAAGAACGAGGCGTAGACGTCCAGGATGTCCTGAACGTTCCAGATCAGGGTGACGACCGCGCGCCGCGGCGCGGCCACCAAGGCGGCAAGGGCCTCGCGGCCGATGAAGTCGTGGTCGAACTTGACCACATGGCTCCAGCCCAGGTCGATCGGATTGGAATAGCGGGCGGCCAGATCCGGCCCGGCGCTGCCTTCCAACTGGGCGAAGTGTCCGGCGTAGTAGTCCATGGCCTCGCCCAGATAGGCGATGAAGTCGGGGTCCTGATGCCAGGCGGCCATGAAATGGATGGCCACCTGGGGAAAGCCGTTCTCGGTGTGGTTCATGCCGTAGACCAGCATGCCGATCCGCTCGACCCCGAACGGCTGACCCGCCTGCAGGATCTTGGCATAGACGGGCAGGGCGTCCTCGATCCTGCCGTGGACCTCGTAGGCCAGACTACCGGCCATGCCGATGCGCAGGACCTTGATGTCCACGACCTGGCCGCTCTCGACCGTGATCTGGGCCGGCCGGTGGCGCAGGAACTTGATGTCGTGCAGATCTTCCTGCAGCGCCGCTTCCAGGATTTCCAGCGAACGCGGCCCCGCGACCTGGAACATGAACACCTGGCCCGTCAGGTCCTCGCCCTTGACGTCGTACTTACCGGAATCGACGAAGTAGTTGATGTAGGGCGACAGGTAGAAGGTGATGAACTCGTCTTCGCCGGTGCGCAGCAACATGCCGTGGGCCATGATATTGCCCTGGGCGTTGCACATCACCGCATGCTTGGAGCCGCCGATCGAGAACTTGGCGAAGCTGTTGACGCAGGTGTCCGCAAACAGCTTCATCGCGTCGGGGCCGGAGATCTTATAGGGATAGGTGGGATTGAGCCCCGCGTGCAGATAGGCGGTGTCCTTCCAGGACATCACCTCCTTTTGCCAGCCGGCGAACTCCCAGGGGGTCAGATGGCCCGACGTCGAATTGTACGCGGCGACCTCGGGGTCCAGCGGCAGGTAGGGACTGTGGGGGATCTGGCCTGGATCGTTCATCGACTGTCTCCTCGAGCGCTCGGCCCTGATGGAATGGGAAGGGTGGCGGGGTCAGGACCGGTCCGCGAACCGGCGGCGACTTGACGGCGCCTTGGCTGAACGGACGCTAGCAACTCGCCGTGCGCCCAAATATCACCCCGGCTTGGGACGAAGCCGGGTCAGACGTTGCGCCCCATGGCTGGAGCGACGCGCGCCACGACCACCCGCGCGCCGGCCAGGGCCTCGCGCAAGGCGGCCGGCTTCTCGACCGCCACCTCGGCCGCCAGCACGACCGCATGCTCCAGGCAGGCCAGGGCCAGACGCCGCGCGAAGGTCTCGATCAAGCCGATGCGCTCGCCGGCCAGCGACTGGGCGTGAACGACGATTTGGTTGTAGTCGATCGTCTCGCCCAACTGATCGACCAGGACCGGAGACACCTCCAGCACCACGTCGATATCGAGCCGTTGCCTTTGGCCGATCTCGTGGTCGTGGACGCCGATGTCGGCCTCGACTCGCAGGCCGCGCACCATCACCTCGGCCCGGACGACCTGGGCCGAGGCTTCGGCGACCAGCGCCCGTTCAGGCGTGACCTTGGCGATCGCGTTCATCCGACAGGCTCCTTGCGGCTTTGACGGTGTTGGCCAGCAGGCAGGCGATGGTCATCGGGCCCACGCCGCCGGGGACCGGCGTGGCCGCTCGGGCGTGGCCGAGTTCCTCGGTGGCGGTGTCGCCCACCAGGCGCGCGCCGCCATCGGATTGATGAACCCGGGTGATGCCGACGTCGATGACCACGCAGCCGGGCTTGATCCAGTCGCCCCGCACCAGGCGCGGACTGCCGGCGGCGGCCACGACGATATCGGCGCGGCGGACGATGTCGGGCAGGTCGCGCGTATGGATATGGGTGATGGCCACGGTGCATTCGCGCTCGAGCAGCAGCAGCGAGACCGGCTTGCCGACGATGTTGGACTTGCCGATGACCACGGCGTTCAGGCCGCGGTAGTCGTCGATGACCGAGTCCAGCAGCATCATGCAGCCCAGCGGCGTGCAGGGCACCAGCCCGCCGGTCCCGGTCGATAGTCGCCCGACATTGACCGGGTGAAAGCCGTCGACATCCTTGCTGGGCTTGATGCTCTGCAGGACCTTGCCCGCGTCGATCTGCGGCGGCAGGGGCAGTTGCACCAGGATTCCATGGACGTCGGGATCGGAGTTCAATCGCGCCACCAGGATCAGGAGATCCGCCTCCAGGCAATCGCGCGACAGGCGGTGTTCCTGCGACACGATCCCAACCTGGCTGCACTTGGCGACCTTGCGGCGGACATAGACCTCGCTGGCCGGGTCGTCGCCGACCAGCACCACGGCCAACCGCGGCGTGAGACCCGTCGCCGTCAGGGCCGCGACGTCCTGGGCAAGGCTTGCGCAGAGCCGTTCGGCGATCGCCGCGCCGTCGATCAGTTGCACCGCCCTAGTCCTGGAAGACGACGGTCTTGGCGCCGTTGAGCAACACCCGGTCCTGCAGATGGAAGCTGACCGCCCGGGCCAGAACCCGGCGCTCGATATCCCGGCCCTTGCGCACCAGATCGTCGGGCGCGTTGGCGTGGCTGACGTGCTCGATGTCCTGAGCGATGATCGGTCCTTCGTCCAGGTCCCCGGTCACGTAGTGGGCCGTCGCGCCGATGATCTTGACGCCGCGGGCGTGGGCCTGATGGTAGGGCTTGGCGCCCTTGAAGCTGGGCAGGAAGCTGTGGTGGATGTTGATGCAGCGCCCGCTGAGAAAGCTGGCCAGATCGTCCGACAGGATCTGCATGTAGCGCGCCAGGATGATGAGCTCGGCGCCGGTGTCCTCGACGATGGCCTTGATGGCCGCTTCCTGCTCGGCCTTGGTCTCCTTGGTGATCGGCAGGTGGTGGAACGGGATGTCGCCGAAGTCGGCCCCGCCATAGGTGGCCCGCGCGTGGTTGGAGACGATCCCGACCACGTCCATCGCGATCTCGCCGATGCGGTGGCGGTAGAGCAGGTCGACCAGGCAGTGGTCGAACTTCGAGGCCAGCAGCAGAACCTTGCGCAAGGTGTTCTTGGGCCGCACCGTCCAATGGGTGGCGAACGCCTGGACCGCTTCGCCGAAATTGCGCCCCAGCTCGGCTTGGTCCACCCCCGCGGGAAGGTCGAACTCGATCCGAGTGAAGAACATCCCCGTTTCGACGTCGTTAAACTGGTGCGCCTCCAGGATGTTGCCGCCGCAAGCGAACAGATATCCCGTCACGCGCGTCACGATGCCCGCCTGGTCTGGGCATGAAAGGGTAAGGAGATAAGGTGTCCGCGACATGTGACTTCTCGCACGATTTATATATTGTCGGTATCTGTACAAACTGCACCGTCATCGGCTCGCCGAACAGGTGTTTACAGATGCGATGCAGAGATCGACTTCACCTGTATTTGCGCAGTGCGTCGTTTCGGGCAATACCCGTAGGATGGGACTTTCAAAGACCAAAAAAATAAGCGCCGACGGCGAGGCGGTCCGCTGAGCCGGCGCGGGCCTCCTCAAGTCCCCTCGCAGGGGTATGGGTCGGCTCCCCGGTCTGGACGACCCTTGGGCTTGGCCCGTCGCCGAAGGATCTCCGCCGTGAACGTCACGCGTTTCGAAACCGCCACGGAATATTTTCCGCCCAATCACCACGACATGCGCTGCCTGCGCCTGCAGGGCCACGAGGCGGGGCCGGCGGATTCGCTTTGGCTGGGGGTCTCGGTAATCGCACCGGGCGGCCATGTCGAAAGCTCGGCTTCGCCGCTGGAAAAGCACTATGTGGTCCTCGAAGGCGAGTTGACCTTGAGCACCGGCGCGGAGACCGCGGTCCTGAAAGCCTTCGACTCCTGCCGCATGGCCCCGGGCGAGCCGCGCGAGATCCGCAACCATAGCAGCCAGCCCGCAAAGATCCTGCTGGCCATGCCGTTTCCGCCGGTCGTCTGACGCCGGCGCCGGGAGGTGGGGGGCAAGGAGCCCGGCTCATGCCAAGGTCCTGCGATGTCAGGCCCACGGCGTTAGCGGGCGCACGGCCGTTTGCGCGCGCAGCCCTTCGGCTTGGACAAATTCCCACACCGAACGATAGTCGACCTTCAGGTCTCAGACGATCCGCAGTTCGGCCACCAGCCCGCGAAAGGTGAAGGGCTTCTCCCGGCAGCGCGCGATCAGCCACACGGCGTGCTCACCCCGGATCGTTCTGAGCTTGTAGCCGCCGACCTTGCGAGGCGCCGCGCTCCCCGTCGCCCCGAACCGCGCCACCCAGTTGATCGCCGAGCTTGGCGAGACGCCAAAACGTGCAGCCGCCTGACGGCGTGACATCCCGCCCGTCACGACGGCCGAGATCACGCGATGTCGTAAATCCAGCGAATAGGATTTCGCCATCCTGTCGCCCCCTCCGATCATGGAGCACCTTGCCCATGGCGACGCCCAAAGAGGTCGAGGCGCCATGGGCCGCGGCGGAGCGTCAGACCAGGAAGCGCCCGCCATCGACGACAATCCGAACACCGGTCGAGGCCGTCAGCAGGGTGGCGCAGGCCAGGACGGCGCGGGCGACGTCCTCGGGCTCGACGATCTTCTTCAAAGGCGTCGACTGCGCGATCTTGGCCAGCGCCTCGCGACCACGCCCGGCCACGAAATCGGTGGCCACCGCGCCGGGCGACACGCAAAGCACGCGGATCTCCGGTCCCAGGACGCGCGCCAAGGACAGGGTCATGGTGTCCAGGGCGGCCTTGGAGGCGCAATAGGCCACGTTGCTGCCCGAGCCGGTGAATCCCGAGATCGACGAGATATTGACGATCACGCCGTCGCCCGAGGCCTTGAGCAGCGGCGCGAAGGCGCGAACGGCGGCGAACGGGCCCCTGGTGTTGCCAAGCAGAATCTGGTCGATCAACGCGTCGTCGAGCGCGTCCAGATCGCCATGCGGCACGGGACGGGTGGTTCCCGCGGCGTTGATCAGGATGTCGGCCCGGCCGTATCGCGCCTCGACGGCCTTGGCCGCCGCCTGCAGCGAAGCCGAATCGTCGATCTGGATGGCCATCGCCTGGTGACCGCCGCCGGGCAGCGCCGCAACCACACCGTCGGCCTTGTCCCGGTTGCTGTTGTAGCCGACCACCACGGTCGCGCCCGCCGCCGCCAACTGCTGGGCGGTGGCCGCGCCGATGCCGCCGCTGGCGCCGATCACCACGGCGACTTTTCCCGTCAGACTGTCCATCAATTTCCCTCGACTGTTCGCGCGGCGGAAATGGTCCCGCGACACACACCAAAACCAATGCCGACAAAGCCGTCCCGCTCGCAGCGGCCGGTCATCACCACCTCGTCGCCGTCCTCCAGGAACCGGCGGATCTCGCCCTCGGCGAGGGTGATCGGCTCACGGCCGCCAGAGGTGATCTCCATCAGGCTGCCAAACCCGCCGACGCCCGGGGAGGACACCGTGCCGGTGCCCAGAAGATCGCCGGCTTCCAGGTTGCATCCCCCGACCGTGTGGTGCGCCACCAACTGGGCCGGCGTCCAGTAGAGGTCGGTGGCCCGAGCTCGCCCGACCACGCGCGGCGCCTGCCCCCCGGCCCGCATCGCCGGACTGCGGATGGCGACCTCCAGCGCGATGTCCAGAGCCCCGCCGGCCTGATCGGCCGCGCAGTCCAGATAGGGCAGCAGCGCGGGCGCGTCGCTCGGGCGCGCCGGCTGGGCCGACCGGAACGGCGCCAGCGCCTCCATGGTGATCACCCAGGGCGAGACGGTGGAGGCGAAGTTCTTGGCCAGGAAGGGCCCAAGGGGCTGATATTCCCACGCCTGGACGTCGCGGGCCGACCAGTCGTTGAGCAGGCTGACGCCGGCCAGGCGCGAGGCGGCGTCCTCGATGCCGATCGGCTCGCCCTGCGCGTTGCCCTGGCCCATCCACAGGCCCAGTTCCAACTCGTAGTCCAGACGTTGCGAGGGCTTGAGCACGGGGGGTGTGTCGCCGTCCCGCACCTGCCCCCAGGGCCGGCGCACGACATCGTCGGACACCCGCACCGAGGAGGCGCGACCGTGATAGCCGATCGGCACGTAGCGGTAGTTGGGCATCAACGGATTGTCGGGCCGCAGCAGCCGTCCGACATTGGTCGCGTGGATGATCCCGGCATAGAAGTCGGTATAGCCGCCGATCCGCGCGGGCAGGTGCATGACGCAGTCGCCAGCCGCGCGCAGGTGAGGCCGCAGCGCGGCCTCGCCCGCGCCGCCTTCCAACAGCAGATCGAACAATACATGGCGCAGGGCCAGACGCGCGGACGCGTCCAGCGCGAACAGACCGTTGAGCCTGGGCTTGGCGACGACGGCGGCGACCGGCGCGGGCAACAGGCCCGCCTGGGCCAGACCCGCCAGATCGACGATCTCGTCGCCGATGGCCACGCCGCAGCGCGGCGGCCCTGAATCGTCCGAAAACACGCCCAAAGGCAGGTTCTGGATCGGGAAGTCGCGATGGGTGTTGGCCGAGCTCACCCAACTGCGGGCGGCCGAATCGTGAGTATGGTCGATCATCGCGGCGGCGCGCCCTTCTCGAAACCTTGCCAGCAGGCGTCGTAGTCGTCCTGAAGCTGCGGGCTGGCCATCGCGCAGAGGGTGGGGCGATAGGTCCAGCGGCTTTCGAACATGAAGGCGATGCTACCGGCCAGCCGTCGCGGCTCCAGCTCGGCGGCGATCGCCATGCCGTAGGCGGTGCGGTCGGGACCGTGGGCCTGCATGCGGTTGTGCAGCGAACTGCCGCCCGGCACGAAGCCGCCTTCCTTGGCGTCATAGGAGCCGTAGATCAGCCCCATGTACTCGCTCATCACGTTGCGATGGAACCAGGGGGGACGGAAGGTGTCCTCGGCCACCAGCCAGCGCGGAGGAAAGATCACGAAGTCCATGTTGGCGGTGCCGGCCACCTCGCTCGGGCTGGTCAGAACCGTGTAGATCGACGGATCGGGATGGTCGAAGGAGATGGCGCCCACTGGGCAGAAGCGCGACAGGTCGTAGCGATAGGGCGCCAGGTTGCCGTGCCAGGCGACCACGTCGAACGGTGAATGATCCAGCACCGTGCTCCAGAGCGCGCCTTCGAACTTCTGGACGCAGACGGTCGGCTGATCGACATCCTCATAGGCGGCGACCGGGGTCTCGAAATCGCGGGAATTGGCCAGGCCGTTGGCCCCGATCGGCCCCAGTTCGGGCAATCGCAGAGCCGCGCCGTAGTTCTCGCAGATATAGCCGCGGATCGGCCCGTCGATCAGCTCGACGCGGATCTTCACGCCGCGCGGTATCACGACGATGAAGCCGGGCTCGGCCTCGATTCGCCCGAACTCGGTGACGAAGCGCACCGCGCCCGACTGCGGCACGATCAGCATCTCGCCATCGGCGTTGTAGAACACCCCCCCCATCGAGCGATTGGCGACATAGAGATGGACGGCGCTGCCGGTTCCCATCGAGACGTCGCCGTTTCCGGCCATGGTCACCAGGCCCTCGACGAAGTCGGTCGGCGTCTCGGGGACGGGAAGGGGATCCCAGCGCAGGCGGTTGGGCGAGGGCGGGGTCTCGACGAATGGTCCCGAGCGCAGGGTCGGGTGCGGCCGCGCCAGTTCGAACGGTCCGTGGCCGGCCGAGGGCCGCAGGCGGTAGAACCAGCTGCGCAGGTTTTCGGCGCGGGGGGCGGTGAACGCCGTCCCGGAAAGCTGCTCGGCATAGAGGCCAAAGGCGGCCTTCTGCGGAGAATTGCGCCCGATCGGCAGGGCGCCGAGCCTCGCCTCGGTGGCGAACTGGTTGCCAAAACCGGACAGGTAGTCGGTCGAGCGGGTCAATCTGGTCTCCTCCAAACAGCATCGCCTTGGATCCGTCCCGCAGGTGGACGGCCTGGCCGGCGAGTTGGGTGTCTGGCGGCGGGGACGGCGCGCGGCCGCGCGAACGCGACCAGATCCGCCGTCTTGTTCAAAGCCGCTGACAACCTGCTGGTCTCGCCTGGAAAATCGATAGGGCGACACTATCGGCGCGCCCTTGGCGGCCAATACCCGTGCGAGGGTACGAAAGGGGGGCGGGGCCCGCCGAGGCCCGCGAGGGGAGCCAGCAGGGGCGGGGCCCGGGTGGTCCCGGCGGCCGGCGGGCCTGACGCGCGCCGGCGAATGATAAACCGCCGACGACGTCTACGGGCGCGCGCCGACCCCGCGCCTAGGCGGCCTGGTTGGTGAACCGGGTGACGGTGCGGAAATAGCGGGAGAAGAGTTCGTTCTGGCTGCTGATGCCCAGCTTGGCGTAGGCGCGCTTGCGGTGGGTGCAGATGGTGTTTTCGGAGATGCCGAGGTTGAGGCTGATGGCCAGGGTGCGGTAGCCCAGCACGATGCTGGCGCAGATCTGGGCCTCGCGCGGCGTCAGGCCGTGCCCCTCGGCCATCAGCACCGCCGACAGGTGCTCCAGCACCGGTTTGCCCGCCGCGGCCCCGGGCGCGACCGGCGTGTCGACGGGCGCGTCCTGGTATTCCGGATCCGCGCGACTGAGCTCCAAATGGCGCGACAGCACGGGCAGGGAGATCTTGGCCAGCATGCGCGCGGCCTCGAGATCGACCTCGCTGAAGCTCTTCTTTCCTGAGATCCGATAGAAGCCGATATTGAAGCGCTTGCGGCCGACCCGGCCAAGAACGTTGATCTCCGAGACGATGTCGAGATCCTCGTAGTAGTGCTTGCGGTAGCCGTGATCGCCGATGCCCTGAGGCGACACCAGCCGCACATAGAGATCGGAGATGGCGCCGATGCTTTTCAGGAAGGGGTCGTCGCGAAAGCCGGATTCGACATAGGTCGAGCCAGCGTCCTTGGTCTTGCTGCGATGCTCCTCGCCAAACCCCTCCAGAACGATGGGCGCCGGGTTGGCTGTGTCTGAAATAAAGAACGCGCTGCAGCTGCTGACGTCCAGAGTCTTGCGCGCCAATTCCAGGTACGCCGCGTCGAATCCCGTTCGGCCGATGTTCGCGATTACGCGCGCAACAATATCGGTGTCGAGCATGTCGCACTCTCCCTACTGACGCCGCACCATTGATGGTGTCTCTTGTACTTTTGTCGCAAGCGCCAGATCCACGGCGCGACGCCTATTGACTTCTATTTACGCCATAATCGCGGGGCCGGCCCGGGGCCTGCCTACAATTTGGACGACCGACCAGATTGGGAAATGGGCCCGCTCCGGTCATTGGATCACCCTCGCCCGAGGACGGCAGGCTGATCGAGATCCTTGTTAGCGAAAAATTGGACATATGTCCAGATTGCGACGAGGACGGAGCATGCGCAGGCCCGCGACCGACCGTCGCGGCGCAAAGCGAGCTCGATCAAAACATGATTTCGGTCCCCCCGTGGGGCGCCGACAGACCGGTCCCCGCGTGGCCGGCCGCGCCGTCAAATCGACGAGAAGCCCGGACGTCGCCCCCACCGGACCGGGCGCGCCCCAAACGACGACGACGCCCCTCGGGACTGACCCGAGAGGCGACGCCGCTCAATCTTGAGAACCGCTAGGGTTACCAGCGGTAGCTGAGGTCCAGGCCGTAGGTCCGGCCGATATCGAAGTATTTCAGGAAATAGCCCGGGGCCAGGCCAAAGCCCGACGCCAAAGCCCGCTTGTCGGTGATGTTGTTGGCGTAGAAGGCCAGCGCGAAACCCGAGCCCGAATGCGGATCGAAGCCGACGCGCAGGTTGCCGGTCGTCAACGGCGCGCCGCTGAGCACGGGGTCGTTGGCGGAGTCGAAATAGACACGACTGCGATAGGACCAGGTGGTGTTGGCGCGCAGGTCGTAGTCGCCGGTGACCGGCAGGGTGTAGGTCGCCGAGAGGTTGGAGCCCCATTTGGCGGCCTGGATCAGTCGATTGCCCGAATAGTCCGCGCCGATGAACGGATCGCTATACTGGTCGTAGCGGCCGTCGGTGTAGCTGAGCGTGCCGCGCAGCTCCAGCCGGTCGCTGACCAGGGCGGTCAGTTCGGCCTCGGCGCCGTCGACCTTGGCCGCCGACGCGTTGGCCGTGGTCACCAGGCCGTTGTTGTAAACCGTGACCTGCTGGTTGCTGTAGTCGTAGTGATAGACGCCGGCGTTGAACCGGACCCGGTTGTCGAACAGGCTGCTCTTCAAGCCCAGTTCGTAGGCCTTGACGGTCTCGCCCTCGTAGGGGTCGGGCACCGGAGCCGGCAAGCTGGCGGCCGCGAACACCGTGGCCCCGGGGTTGAAGCCGCCGGAACGGAAGCCCTTCGAGATCCGCGCGAACAACATCACCCGCTCGGCCGGCTTGTAGTTGATCGTGGCGTCCCACGTCCAAGGCGTCGACTTTTGCCGCAGGTTATAAATCAGCGCCTGCGACGGCGCGACCGGCGGCGGCCCGTCGAACACGATGTTGGTCTGGTCCCAGTCGTAGTTGCCGTCCTGGAAATAGAGCTTGGAGCCCGCCTGCTTCTTGCTTTCCGAGGACTTGCGCAGCCCACCGGTCGCCGAGATCTGGTCGGTGAACTTGTAGGTCAGATTGGCGAACACCGCGTAGGTGGTGGTGCGGGTGTCATAGCGGCTCAGATTGTTGAAATCGGCGCCGAGCCCAAACAGCGTCGAACTTTCGGTGCCGACCTCCTTGGTCTCGTCCTTCTGGAAATAGAGCCCCACCAGGCCGCTCAGCCGGCGACCGGCGTCGGACGCCACGCGAACCTCCTGGCCATACTGCTCGGTCGAGGCCTTCGAGGTGTAGAAGAAGATGTCGTTGGCCGAACCGTCGAGGTCCTGGTCGTTGTCGGTGTCGGTCTTGCGGTAGTGGGTGATGGACGTGAGGTTGAACGCGCCCAGCGCCTGCTCCAGGCGCAAGGTCGCGCCGTTGTTGTCGAAGTTGTCGTAGAAGCGATAGTCGCTCAGGCTGATGTACTTGCCGTCTTGCGCGGCCGGCAGCACCTGGGCGCGTCCCAGCGGCGTATCGCCCCGCTCGCGAGTGCTGAACACCGTCAGGTTGGCGACGGTGCCGTCCCGCGGCGTCCACCGCAGTTGGAAGCGGCCCGACTGGGTTTCGGCCTCGCCGCGCTTGAAGCGATTGGCCTGATCATAGAGGTAGCCGCTTTGGCTATCGAGCTTCAGACTGAAGCGCATGGCCAGGATGTCGTCGATGACCGGGACGTTGACCGCCGCTTCCAGATAGCGCTCGGGACGGGCGCCCGCGCCGACCCGGCCGTTGACATAACCGCCCAGTTCATTGGTCGGGGTCTGCGAGAAATAGGCGACCGCGCCCCCGGTGGTGTTCTTGCCGAAGGTCGTGCCCTGCGGACCACGCAGGATCTCGACCCGCTGAATGTCGAACAGACCCGCCGTGATCCCGAACTGCGAAGCCTGGTAGACGTCGTCGATATAGGTCGCGACGGCGGCCGAGCCGGTCGGCAGGGTGTCGGTCGTCGTCAGGCCGCGCAGCGTGAAACGCGGCGAACCGGCCGAGACCGTATTGAGAACATAGAGGCTGGGCGACAGGGTCGACAACTGGGCGGCGCTGGTGACGCCTTCCTTGCGCAGCGTGTCGGCGCCGACCGCGGTGAGGGCGATCGGCACGCTCTGGGCGCTGGCCGACTGACGGGTCGCCGTGACGATCACTTCCTCGATCTGCACCGAGCCGGCGTCCGAGGGCGCCTGCGCGGCGGGAGGGACGGGCGTGGCCACCTGAGCGTGGGCGGCGCTCGCCACCGCCCCCATCGCCGCGATCATGGAAACCAGTCCGCTGTATCGCAGGGCGATAAGCCGGACCGACGGTTTGCAACTCTTGATATCGGTCATGAAGTGCCTCCTCACACTTTCTGATTTCGAACTGTCGCAATTCCCGGCTAAACTAATCGCATTCACGCATGCAAATCGCCTAGTTGTACGAGAACCTATTCACAGTTTCTGCAAGTTATTGCAGCCATTACGCTGGTCTTAGCCTCTACTTGAGACGACAACTGAAGCCATAAGGCGTGGAGAGGACTTTCCGACCGTCCCATTTTCTTGAACGACGAGGCGAAAGCACCAAGTATAGAATTCCCGCCGCATCGCCCCCAAAGGCCTCGCCGCAAAGAAGCTCAAATCTCGCGCCGCCGCGACATACCCCTCGCTTGGGACCACCGTCGCCGTGGCGTCTGGCCGCGTCGCTGGACGATCGGCCAAGCCGAACGACGGGTAACAACGCAAGGGTAGTGCCCGGCCCGGCCCGGCGACCTAGCCTGGGTCGTCAATGTTGGGAGCGGCCATGAAATATTCCGGCGACATCAGCGAGCAGGAAATCCTGGCGTCTCACCTGACCGCGGTCGAGGTCGAGAACGTCACCAAACCGCTCGAGCAGGCGTCCGTCATGCCGCTCAAGGTCTACAGCAACCGGGCCTATCACGAGCGCGAGGTCGAGAAGGTCTTGCGGCCCAGCTGGCATGCCCTGGCGCGGGTGCACGAGGTGGCCGAACCGGGCGCCTTCGTCACGTCCGCGATCTTCGGCGAGCCGGTGCTGATCATCCGCGGCAAGGACGGGGTGCTGCGCGCCCTGTCGAACGTCTGCCGCCACCGCGGCACCCAGTTGATGACCGACTGCGGCGTGGCCAAGGCGCTGGTCTGCCCCTACCACTCCTGGACCTACAACATCGACGGTGGGCTGCGCGGCGCGCCGCAGATGAACAAGATCGAAGGGTTCGATCCCAAGACGGTGCGCCTGCCGGAGTTCAAGCTGGAGGTGTGGAACGGCTTCGTCTTCGTCAATCTCGATCCCCAGGCCGAACCGCTGGCCGGGCAGATCTCCGCGCTGACCGAGAAGCTCGCCGTCTACAAGCTCGACGACTGGGTGTCGGTGCCGTGGAAGGAATTCGAGTTCGACTGGAACTGGAAGATTTCCCTGGAGAACTTCTCCGAGGCCTATCACCACATCGGCGTCCACAAAAATAGCATCGGCAAGGTCTCGCTGGCCGAGAACGCGCTCTACGAAGACACCAACAACAACTACTCGCTGTTCTTCGTCCATATCGGCGGCCACGACGACGAGTATCTGCCGGAGGCGGGCCACCCGTTCCCCAACATCCCCAACCTGCCGCCGTTCTTCCACGAATATTCGCCGGTCGTAAACATCTATCCCACCTTCCACATGGTGATGGGCCCCAACTTCATGCTCTGGCTGCGCATCGAGGTCGAGGCGGTGGACCGGCATCGCCTGATCTGGCGCTGGATGGTCGCCCCCGAAAGCGCGCAGCTGCCCGATTTCGAGGAACGGCTGAAGGAACTGGACGCGATGATGGCGCCGATCGTCGCCGAAGATGTCGGCTTCATGCCCCGCGTGAAGGCCGTGGTGCGCTCGCAGGTGTTCGAGCCGGGACGCTACTGCGACCAGGAGCGCGCGCTGCACCAGATGCACCAGTGGCTGCTGGCCAAGATGGGCGCGGCCGCCGACGCCCTCCTGCCCAAAACTCAGACGGCCTAGCTGTCTGACCGTCGTCGGCCGGCCGCCACAGGGCCGGTCGGCGGCGTCTGCTTTCCAAACCGTCTCGCCGTGCGCGGGGGTGCGCCCGATGCGGTCTGCGCGCCGGTCGCGTCGTCATAGCCAGGAAACGTCGCTTTGAAGATCGTCGATATTCGCCAAATCAGCGTCCCGCTCGAGGGGGCCGTCTCCAACGCCGTGGTCAGCTTCGCCGAACACGACGTCTCGCTGGTCGCGGTCATCACCGACGTCATCCGGGCCGGAAAGCCCGTCGTCGGCTACGGCTTCAACTCGATCGGGCGCTTCGCCCAGAGCGGCATCCTGCGCGATCGACTGATCCCGCGACTGCTGAGCGCCGATCCCGCGTCGCTGTTGGGGGCGCAAGGCTTTGACTGCGAGGCCGTCGCCAGGACCGCGTTGCGCAACGAGAAGCCCGGCGGCCATGGCGACCGCGCCGCCGCCCTCGGCGCTCTGGAACTGGCCTTCTGGGACCTCAACGCCAAGCTGGCGGACGAACCGGCCTACGCCACCATCGGCCGGGCCTTCGGGCGCACCCCCTCGGACAAGGCGGCGGTCTACGCCGCCGGCGGCTACTACTACCCCGAGGACGGCCTGGATCGATTGAAGGCCGAACTGGAAGGCTACATCGCCGCCGGCTTCGACGCCTTCAAGATCAAGATCGGCGGGGCGAGCCTAGCCGACGACATGAAGCGGATTCAAGCGGCGCTGCAGGCCTGCGGGACCGGGGCCCGCCTGGCCGTCGACGCCAATGGCCGCTTCGATTTCGACACCGCCATGGCCTATGGCCGCGAGATCGAACCGCTGGGCCTTCGCTGGTACGAGGAGATCGGCGATCCGCTGGACTATGCGCTGAACGCCAAGATCAGCGCCAACTATGCCGGGGCGATCGCCACGGGCGAGAACCTGTTCTCCACCGCGGACGTGCGCAACCTGCTCAATTTCGCCGGGATGCGTCCAGGCAAGGACATCTTCCAGATGGACGCGGGCCTCAGCTACGGCCTGACCGAGTTTGGCCGCATCATCGCGTTGATGGAGGCGCACGGCTTCGATCGCGCCGCGTCCTATCCGCACGGCGGGCACCTGATTAATCTGCACATCGTCACGGGCATGAACCTGGGCGGCTGCGAGGCCTATCCCACGGTCTTCCAGCCCTTTGGCGGCTACTCGCCGCAATGCGAGATCGGCGGCGGGTTCATCCGCCCGGCCGACCATCCGGGCTTTGGCCTGGAAGCCAAGCCCAACCTCAAGCCGCATCTCGACAAGATCAGCGCCTAGCAGAAGAGGGCCTAAAGCCATGAAGATTTGCGTGGTCGGATGCGGCGCGATGGGCTCGATCTATGCGGGCCTGCTCGCCGATGCGGGACATCAGGTGCTGGCGCTCCATACCGGCCAGGCTCATGTCGACGCGATCAACGGCGTCGGCCTGCGCGTCGAAGGCGCCTCGGGCGACCGGACCGTCCAGTTGGAGGCGGTCACGCAGGCCCCCGATCGGGTCATGGACCTGGTCATCGTGGCGGTGAAGGCCGCCCAGGTCGAGGCCGCGGGGCGAGCCCTGGGTAAGTTGATCGGTCCCGACACCATGGTCCTGACCATCCAGAACGGCGTCGGCAGCGCCGACGTCCTGGCCCGGTTCGTCGATCCCGATCGCCTGTGCATCGGCATCGCCGCGGCCTTCGGCGCCATCATGCGCGGGCCAGGCCATGTCTTCCACAACGGCATGAGCCTGATCCGCATCGGGCCCTATGCCGACGCGCCGATGAGCAAGGTGGAAGCCGTCGCCGAGGTTTGGCGTCAGGCCGGGTTCAAGACCGAGGCCAGTGCGGACGTCCTGGCCATGCAGTGGGAAAAACTGATCTGCAACGTCGCCTATAGCGCGCCCTGCGCCCTGACGGGCATGACCGTCGGCGAGGTCCTCGACGACCCGGAGATCGGGCCGATCAGCCGCGCGGCGGCCATCGAGGCCTGGACCGTGGCCCGCGCCCTGGGGATCGCGATCAAGGTCGACGACCCCATCGCCCACGTCCGGGCCTTCGCGGCCGGCATGCCCAACGCCCGGCCATCCTTGCTGCAGGATCTCGAAAACCGCCGCCACGGCGAAATCGACGTCATCAACGGCGCGATTCCCGCCGCCGCCGCCAGGGCCGGCCTGGCCGCCCCGATCAATCAGACCCTGACCGCCCTGGTGCGGCAGCGCGAACGCGGCTTCTAGGCCATGGAGGCCAGCGACGGCGAGAATCCGCCGCCGCGCTCGCCCCATGGTCCCGTCAGGCCCTGACGGGGCCGGCCGCCAGCGCCAGCTCGAAGCCGATCAGGGTCCGGATATGGGCGAGAATGTCGTCCGATCCGATCCGCAGGTCCGGCGCGACGGCGAACGAGGTCACGCCCACCGAGAAGGACATCAGCCGCCAGGCCGCCTTTGTCGCGGCGTCGTGGTCGAGCTTGCCGCCCGCCTCCAGGATCAGCAATTGCCGGACCCGGTCCAGCCAGATCTCGGTCAGGGACGAGTAGAGCTGGCCAAACTCCTCATCCCGCGCCGCTTCCTCGACCGCCGACATCCAAAGGCGCCGGGTCGACAGCTCGGTGTCGAGAGCCGGCATGAGCAGGTAGGTGATCAGCCGCTCCTCGGGCGGCAATTCCTGGGCCGAAGCGTCCAGGCGGGCGACCTCGTGCTCGGCGAAGCGGCGAAACGCCTCGCGCTTGAGATCGGACGCCGAGGCGAACAGATGGTGGATGTTGCCCGAAGCGATCCCGAGTTCCTGGCTGACGCGACGGACCGACGCGGACGCGAACCCGTCCTCTCCGGCGATGCGTACAACCGCGTCGAGGATTTCGATGCGCCGTTCGTTCCGCGACAGATAGGCCATGGTCAGGTTCCCGTTGGCTCGGAGGCCGATGGAGTTGCGATACCGCGTTCGACTCGACGCGGCGACTCTAGTCGTGATCGCGACCAAAGCGGCGAACATGGATCGGCGGAACGCGATCCGCCCACGGATTGGCCGATTCAAGTTGCGAGGCCAATCGCAGAAGCATCGCCTCCTGGCCCAGTCCCGCGACGAAGTGACTGCCGATCGGCAAGCCGGACTTGCCGTGGACGAGCGGAACCGACATCGCCGGCACGCCCGCCATGTTCACCGAGGCGGTGAACGGGCAGAACTTCATCATCTCGATGTACCAGTCGTAGAAGGTGTCGGCCTTGATCGCCGTCAACGCCCCCAGATCCGACGGCTCCCTGGAGCCGGTCGGGGTGAGCATGACGTCGTAGCGCGAGAAATAGTCGCCATAGGCCCGCGAAATCATGTTCAGGCTGGCCAGGGCGCCCTGCAGGTCCGCCGCCGTCATGGCCTCGGCGGCGTGGAAGGCGGCCAGATTGTGCGGCTCGATGGTGTCGGGCGAGGGAGCCAGGCCCACCAGGGTGCTCAGATCCAGCACGCCCCGCCGGATGCCGCTGGCCCAGATCACGTAGTTGGCCTGGAGCAGCGCTTCGTGGTCGAACTCCAGCTTGGCCTCTTCGACCTGATGCCCCAGGGATTCGCACAGTCTGGCCGCCTCGAGCGTGGCCTCCACGACCGTCGCCTGCAGGGGCGTGGGCGGAAAGTTCGTATGGAGATTCAGGCCGATCCGCAGCTTCCCCGCCGGGCGCATGGTCTCGGCCAGATAGGAGCCGGAAAGACGGGGCGTGTAGCACCAGGGCCCGGCGTCGGGCCCTGCGGTGGCGTCCAGCATGGCCGCCGAATCGCGCACGGTGCGCGACACGATGTGTTCGGCCGCGTAGCCGTTGACCGGCAGGCCGGCGTCGGGGCCGACCGGGTTGAGGTTGCGGCTTGGCTTGAGGCCGAAGAGCCCGCAGCAGGCGGCGGGCCAACGGATCGAGCCGCCCGCGTCGTTGGCGTGGGCGATCGGCGTCATGCCCGAGGCGACGGCGGCGGCCGCGCCGCCCGACGAGCCGCCGGGCGACTTGCTCAGATCCCACGGATTGAGCGTCGGACCGTAGAGCAGCGGCTCGGTCGTGCAGGAGGTGCCAAGCTCGGGAATGTTGGTGCGTCCCAGGATCGTCACGCCGGAGCCTCGAAACCGGTTGACCAGTTCGGAGGCGAAGGGCGGCGCGTTCAGGCCTTTGGTCAGCCGGCTGCCCAGCTCATGCTTGACGTCGGCGTCATGCGAACCGATGTCCTTGAGCAGGAACGGCACGCCAAAGAAAGGGCGATTTTCCAGGTCCGGTCCGTCGTCCAGCTTGGCCACGGCATAGTCATAGACTTCGATCACGGCGTTGAGCGTGGAGTTCATGGCGGTGATGGCGTTGAGGCCGCAGCGCGCGACTTCGCGACGACTGATTTGGCGTCTCTTGACCAGGTCGGCCAGGCCCAAGCCATCGAAACTGGCGTATTCATGCAGTTGCATTGGATTTCCCCTGTCCCGAGGTCCGCGCCCCGGGACCCTGTCCGGCTAAGGACGCGGCCTATCGATCAAATTCGGCGCCGTGATCGGCGAGGTGCGGGGCGCCGACGGGACTTGCGCTGGCGCCCGCGCCGCCGCCAAGCCAGAGGGCTTTCAGGTACGGCATGGTGACTCCCTTTGTCGCATGGCCGACGCGAACCACCGGGGATCGATCGACACGAAACTGATCATCGACGCTAGCAAGTCTCGTGGCCGCCGCCTGATACCCTCTGCTGGTGACCGGATCCGCCAGGCGCCCGCGCGCCGCGATCGGCGCTCATCCCATGCAAAGGGTATGGCGGCTTGCCGCGGCGGCGGCATGATCAAGCCAAGCGTCTGGCGCGACGCCGCGACCTCCGCCCCATGGCCCTCGACGGCCAAGCGGCGCAGTTTCGGCGGGACCTATTTGCGATCTGAGCTGACGACGGCGGACACGGACTAAGACAAGCCTTTAAACCTTCAGGCCCACGGCCCGCGTCACCAGACGGGCGATTCAAAGGGGACGATCTTGGCGTTTAACTACCGGCGAACCGAATATGTCGCCCTGGCCGTCGGGGCCGCCTCGGGATCTCTCGTTTTTGGGGCCTTGCCGCTGACGGTCGGCGCCGCGACGACTGTGTTCGGCGGCGCCGGCGCCGGCGGCACCGCCGCGGCGGCCGAACTGCTGGCCATGGGCCTGGCGTCGATGATCGTCAGCGCCAAGCTTGCCGCCTTGCCGGGCCGGGTCACCGCCATGATCGGCGGCTTGCTGTTGCTGCTGGGTCAATTGCTGAGCTGGTTCGCGATCGTTCACGCCAACTGGCCGCTCTTTCTGGCCGCCCGGCTGATCGCCGGAGCCGGGGAGGGGGGCCTCTACACGGTGTCGAACGCGTTCGCCGCCAAGGCGCCCCGTCCCGACCGGGCCTTCACGATGATCGCCTTTGGTCAGACGATCTTCAACGCCCTGTTCTTCACCGGCATGGCCATCCTCAACGCCGCCTACGATCCGGTCCGGGTCCTGGTGTTCTTCAGCGTCTTCGCCGGCGTCGCCTGTCTCACGCTGATCGGGGCCCCAAACTACCTGATCTCCGCCGACCAGGGGCTGGACTTCGATGTCGAGAAGAAGGCGTTCACGCCGCTGGTGCGGCGGGTGCTGATCGGGTTTGGGGTCTACAGCGTGGCGCTGTTCTTGCTGTTTCCCTATGCCGAGAGCGTGGGCCTGGCCAATGGCCTGAGCCATGCCCAGATCGCCGCGGTGTTCGGCTTCAGCGCGCTTTTCGCCTTGCTGGGCCCGGCGATCACCGCCTCGCTTGGCGTACGGTTTGGTCGTCTCGCGCCGATCCTGGTGGCCATCGCCTTCCAGATCGCCGCCATCGTCGCCGTCGTCTATTCGCGCCACATCATCATCTGGGGCGGCGGCGAGCTGACCTCGATCATGATGCTCTATCTGCTGACGCCGTTGATGTTCAGCCTGATCTCCGAACTGGAGCCCAGCGGTCGGGCCGCCGCGGTGGCCACCGCGGTCATGGCGATCACCGCCGCCATCGGTCCGGCCATCGGCGGGGCGATCATGTCGGCGACCGGCAGCTACGCGGCCTTGGGCTGGGTCAACGTTCTGGCCTACGTCCTGATGGCCGCCCTGGTGTGGAAGCCGTTGCTCGTGGCCGGCCGCAACCTCAAGGCCAAGATCACGCCGCTCGCGGATTCGGTCCAACACGCGCCGGCTGGCGAGTAGGGGGTCGGCGCGCGAGAGGCGGCGGCATCCGCTCTCTCGCGCCCATGCCGAGCGCTTGACGCCCCAGCCGCGACGCCAAGGGCGCCGCGACGGATCCTGGCATAGTCTTCGTGCTTCGAATCGCCGAGATTGAAAATGCTCGCCAACGATCCCTTCGCGCCCCTGCTGGCGGTTCTGGCCTCGGCGCTGCCCTACGCGCCCGTTGTCGGTTTGGCGGGCGCCGCGGTGACGGCGGGTTGGTTTGGACCGGCGCGGGTCACGAGTGGTCGCGGTTGGGCCGCGCGAATTTTCACGACCTTCGGTCTGCTATGGCTGGGCGGCGCAGTTGTGTACGCCGGCGCAATCGTCGTGCTGTTGTGGGCGGGCGTCTCGCCCGCCGTGTTCGCGTTCGCCCTGACGCCCCAGGCCGGGTTGGCGACGGTCGCGCTCGGCCTGGCTCTTGTCGCGATCAAGGGCCGCTGGCTGTTTGTCTACGGGGTGATCGAGGTGATCTGCGCCTTGACCGTCCTGTTCGCCAAGGCCGTTCATCCGGAAGACGATGTGATGCTTCGCTTCGCCAGTCTGGTGGTGGCGATGTATTTCCTGGTGCGCGGCGTCGAGAACATGACCCTTGGTGCGCCCGAGGCTTGGCGTTCGAGGCTGAGGCCGTGGTTTCGGCTCTTCGCGCCCAAGCTCGATCCCGAGCGGCCGCGCGCGCCTCCCCGGTAAGCAGTGGGCGGTCCCTTGGACAGGGTATGGGAACCCAAGGCGGCCGCGCCTAGCCATAGGCGGGCCACAAGATCCTGATGAGGTTCCCGTGCAGATCACCGGCAGCGTCCTGACGCCGCACGCCATCCGCCGCCCCCAGCCGAGGCGCGAGCCCTGGTGCATGTGTGCAATGAGGCTTTCGACCCTGCTGGCGGCGGCGTGGACACAGTATCGCCCGCCGGGCTGGCGACCGGAAAGCAGCCGACACCAGCCTCAAGATCTGTCCGGTCGGAGGCGCCTGATGGTCTCGCCCGCCCCGCGCTTGCCGGGAGTCTAGACCCTGCGCCCGCGACATTCGACCATGCGGCATACCGCGATCCTGCAGGCGCCATGGCGCGAGCCGGTCGACGCGCTTTCGCCCTGGCGGGACGAGGCGTTCGCCTGCTTGCTGATCTCGGGCGGCGGGCGCTGGTCCTACCTGCTGCGCAAGCCTGACGCGGTCTTGACCGTGCCCCCGGACGATCAACGCGACCCGTTCGTCCTGCTGGCCGACTTGATCGGACCCCGGCGCGACATCGACCCGGCGGGACCGCCGTTCCAAGGCGGGGTGGTGGGCCTGGCCAGCTACGAACTGGGCGATCGGGTCGAGCGGCTCGGCCTGGCGCGATCCGACTGGCCTGATCTGGTGTGCGCTCGCTACCCCGCCCTGCTGGCGTTCGATCATGTCGGCCGCTGGGTCGTCGCCGTCGGTCGGGGCGAGAACCAGCGCGCCGCGCAGCAGCGCGCCGCTGGCGCGTTGACGTGGCTGAAGACGCCTGCTCGCGAGCGGTTCGATGACCGGCTGTGCACGGATTTGGTCGCTGACCGGCCCGAGCGCTACGAGGCCGCGGTCGGCGCCGTGGTGGCGCGGATCGAGGCTGGCGAACTGTTCCAGGCCAATATCGCGCGTAGCTGGACGGGACGGCTGGTGAGCGGCGCCGCGCCCTTTGATCTTCTCGCCCGGCTGGCCACGAGCCCCGCGCCGTTCGCCGCCTATCTGCGGCTCGGCGATCGCGCCCTGGTTTCCAACTCTCCTGAACGGTTCGTCCAGGTGGCCAGCGACGGCGCGATCAACACCCGGCCCATCAAGGGAACCCGTCCGCGAGGCGCCGACGCGGCGCAGGATCAGGGCCTGGCCGCCGAACTGCTGTCCAGCGACAAGGACCGCGCCGAAAATCTGATGATCGTCGACCTGATGCGCAACGACCTGGCCCGCGTCAGTCCGGCGGGCAGCGTGCGCGTTCCGGAACTCTTCCGCGTCGAGACCTACTCGAACGTCCATCATCTGGTGTCGACCGTCACCGCGACGCTCCGCCCAGGGCTGACCGCCGCGGATCTGCTGAAGGCCAGCTTCCCGCCAGGATCGATTACGGGCGCGCCCAAGGTGCAGGCAATGAGTGTGATCGCCAACTTGGAAACGCCGCGAGGGCCTTATTGCGGATCCCTGTTCTGGGCCGGGGTCGACGGGGCGTTCGAGTCCAGCGTCCTGATCCGCACCGTCGCGTTCACGCGGGACGACAAGGGTTGGCGATGGGAAGCCCGGGCCGGAGCCGGGATCGTCGCTCAGAGCGCGCCGCGCGCGGAACGATTGGAGACCGAGGCCAAGATCGGCACCCTGTTGAACGCCCTTACAGGGACGGGCCGTCCGTCCAACCACGCCTCACTGCTGGCGTCGATAGCGAATGTCGACCCCTAGCTGGATCAGCGTCAGGCTCGCCGCGTGCTCGATAAGACGCTGGCCGGCGTCGTCGAGAGCATGGCGCGTCACCACGTCGATGCGACGCGACCGTCCCGCGGCGTCAGGATAGTTCGCCTCCAGGTCCACGATAAAGGCGATACAAGCGTCGAGCTTGTTCTCCAAGGTCCTCAGGCTGCGGTCGGCGTCTTCCCAGCGGCCGGGGTCGAGGATCGTCAGAACGACCATGTCGCTGACGGGCTCCAGGTCCACCGCATCGATGAGATCGCCGAGATCTAGACCGTCGCCGGACGGGCAGGCGCTCATCGGATCAACACTCCGAGGCGATGGTGTTGGCCAGCAGGCCAACACCGGTGATCTCCACTTCGACCAAGTCGCCCGAACGCAGCCACACAGGCGGCTGGCGCTTGGCGCCGACCCCGAGGGGCGTGCCCGTGAGGATGAGATCGCCGGGCGACAGGGCGCTGAAGGTCGACAGATAGGCGATGATGGCGGGGAGGGGGAAGATCAGCTCGCTCAGGCCCCCTTGCTGCATCGTGGCGCCGTTGAGCCGAGTGGTGATCGTGGCGGTCGCGATGTCGGCGATCTCGTCAGGCGTAACCAGCCAGGGTCCAAGGCCGCAGGTGGCGGGGAAGTTCTTTCCAGGCGTGAACTGCGGCGTATGGGATTGCCAGTCCCGGACCGAGGCGTCGTTGGCGCAGGTAAAGCCGGCGATATGGTCCATGGCCTCGGCCGGCGCTATGGCGCGCCCGCCCTTTCCCACCACGACCGCCAGTTCGCCTTCATAGTCCAGGCGCGTTGAGACCTTCGGGAGGAGGATCGAACCGCCGTGGCCCACCAGGGTGTCGGCAAAGCGCGTGAAGATCGACGGATATTCAGGGGCCGGCGCGGCGACGGGTTCGCCAGGCGCGCGATAATTGGCGCCCACGCAGAAGATCTTTCCGGGATTGACGACCACGGGCGTCAATTCGACGTCGTTCAGGGCGATGTGTGTTTCGGCCGCCGCGTGCAACGGGGCGATCAGACCCAGCCGCAAGGCGCCGACGAGATCTGGCGCAGGATTGCCGGCGACGGCGCCGAAATCGGCCACCCGGTCGCCGACGACAGCCCCATAGCTGGCGACGCCGCGGTAGCGGAAGCTGATCAGTTTCATCGGCGTTTCATTTGGCTTGTGGAGGGCGGTGACGCTGAGTGCGCCAGAAAATCTGGGACGGCGCGCGGGCGCGCCGACACCCCGCGTTTAGTCGCCTGCCGGCGCTTTCCCATACCCTGCGCAAGGGACGGCGCGCCGTCACGGCCGACATCCTTCGGTGACGACGTCCTTGGCGAGCCCCGGGAAAGCTGCTTGTCAGACGCGCGCATCGCCGGAACACCTCAAACGCGGCGACGCCAAGAACCCCAACGCCCGTGTCGGGCGCGGTCTTCAAGCCGTGGCGTTAGCGGATGGCTGAGTCGGACGAAACCAGTTTGCAAGTTGACCGTCGAACGCGCCATCTACCAGAATGAAGGCCATGCGGCAGACCTTGTCCGAGCGATTGTCCCAGGCATGGTTCGTGCCGCGCTGGACGACGATGTCGCCGGCCGTGAGACGGGTTTCGTCCGCGTCGAGGACAAGGTGGATTTCGCCTTCGAGCACGATGCCGTAGTCGATGGACTCCGTGCGGTGCATGCCCGGATGGGGGGAGTCGGATCTCCAGGTCGAAGCGGTCGCGTCGCCGTATTTGGCGAAGCTCTGCTGAAGATCGGCCTGATCGCCGCCTCGGTTCTTGCCGGGGCCGCCGGGATGGAAATCGACCAACCGGATGATCGAACCGTTGTGTCGCGGAGAGATTTTGACCGGGCGGGCGGTCGGCTCGGCCTCGGTCGCAGCGACGGGAGCCGGCGAGGCGTTGGTGTTCCAAATCTCGAAGAAGGCGGTCTTGGACGCCTCGTCGGAAAGATGAACCGGCGGCGCACCATCCGAAACGATGACGGCCCTGCCGTCCTGATTGTGGCCGGTGACGACGCGACGAGCGGTTCTGTCCATGTGCTTCCCTGTCCCTTTTTTTAGCGGGCGACTTCGCACCACGCATTTCGAAGGTCGCTTCGAAGACCGGGCCGGCCTCCTATTCGACTGGCTGCGTCCTGTCGGTGATCCGCTTACGGTGCTCGGGCGGCGCGAAGCCCAGCAGGATGATGACCAGGCTGTTTGCGACTACAGCCCGGAACTGGTTGTCGGTCAGCCCCTCGGCGACCCAAAGGGCGAGGGCGCCCCGGAACGAGACGACCGCCTGCTGCGGCAGAAGCACCCTCCACAAGGACTCCCGATCGGCGAGAAAGGGCGCGCCATCTTGCAGCGCCAAGCGCCAGAGGAACTCGTTGTTTCGGCGCAATCCGACGTGCGATTGCGCCTCGGTCGCGGTGAGCAGCGAGCCCGCGACGAACTTCGACAGCCTCGGATTCTGCAGCAGGTAATCGACGCCGGCCTCCGCCATGAAAAAGAACCGATCGATGGCGTCGCCCGCGGGCCCGCGGGCCATGTAGAGCGCCTCGATACGCGCGTTGTATCTGTCGATCAACGCGCGCAGCACACCACTCTTGGACCCGAAATGGGCGAACGGGGTCGTGACCGCCATGCCCGCTTCCAGCGCGAGCTCGCGCATCGAAAAGGCGTCCTGGCCGTCCCGATCCAACAGGCGCTCGGCCGCATCCAAAATCGCGCCGCGAGTGAACTCGCGCTTCCGGTCGCCGTGACGCACCACACCCGTCGAATCTTCACTCATCTCGCTGCCGTCCCGTTGGTCACGCGGTCCCGCCCCGGACGGTCGCGCGCCGCCGATCAGACTGACCGCCTCCTCAATCACCGACGCGCCCTCCGAATTCAATCCTGAAAAACATATCTCGTTATGATTTGACAATCATGATATGTCAAGACAATCCTGTCATGCAGCGCGGAATGGACCCAATCGAGTCCCGTCGAGCGCAGCGATCAGCCCGGACGAAGATCCGGGGCGATGGGAGGATTCCGGATGAACAGAACGCGATTGCTCGCGAGCGCGGGGGCCATGGCCGTTACGGCCTGCATGGCGGGCGCGGCGCTGGCGCAAGACAAGCCTGAAAGAGCCGCAGCGACGAGCCTTGAGGAGATCGTGGTCACGGCCCAGAAGCGCACCGAGTCCGTGCAGAATGTGCCGCTGGCAGTCACCGCGATGAGCGGACATGACCTAGTCAAGGCCGGCGCCACGAACATCGAGGCGCTGCAGACCATGGTCCCCAACCTCAACCTGGGTCAGCAACTGGGCGTGGCGCGGATCGCCCTGCGAGGCGTCGGCCTGGACAACCTCAGTACCGGCGCGGAAGGCAGCATCGCCTTTCATGTGAACGGCGTCTTTGTTTCCCGCTCGGCGTCGGCGCTTTCGAGCTTCTACGACCTGGACCGCGCAGAGGTGCTGCGCGGACCGCAAGGCACGCTCTATGGCCGTAACGCCACCGGCGGTTCGATCAATCTGATCACGCGCCGGCCTGACTCCGATTTTTCGGGTTACCTCAACGCCACGGCCGGAAACTATCATCGCACGGCCGTGGAGGGCGCGATCAACATCCCGCTGGGCGAGAAGCTCGCCGCACGGATTGCAATTCAAACCAATGACCGCGACGGTTACGGACGCAACATCGTTACTGGAAACGATATCGATGACGCCAGGGCGCGGTCCGTGCGGGCCTCATTCCTCTACAAGCCTGGCGAGAACACCGAGTTGCTGGTGGTCGGCGACTATCATCGCGAGAACGACCACGCCAATGGCTACCACTATCTCGGGGGCGCCGGGTTCACCGCGGCGGGCCAGCCGATCACCCCCTACGGCTTGGCGTTCGGCGGGGTCGTCGCGCCAAGCCGCCGCGACATCGCCAACGAGGCCGATCCAGTCAATCGGCGTGAAATTTGGGGCGTCTCGGCGGACCTGAAGCACATGGTCGACCAATGGACGTTCCGCTCGATCAGCGCCTATCACTACACCAACTACGCCACCGCCGCGGACTTGGACTCGACCAGTTTTCAACTCGCGCCGATCCTGCAATCCGAACGCGCCTGGCAGACCAGCCAGGAATTCCAAGCGCTCTATGACACCGACCGCACCCACGCGATCCTGGGCGCCTACTATTTCCACGAGAGCATCAAGGGCGGAATCGCCGACCCCACCAACGATATCATTTTCGGCGGGCCAGGCGTCTTGCGGCAGGGCTACTTCGCGGGGGGATCGCTCAAGACCAAGGCCGCGGCCTTGTTCGGCCAGGTCGCGTACAAGGCGACGGATCGGCTCAGCTTGACCATGGGCGGCCGCTACAGTTGGGAACGCAAGTCGATCGTGGATCTGCTCCAGTTCGATCTGACGCGACCCTATGTCCTGGGCGCGCCGGTGATCCCGCAAGCGGTTTGCGCCGAGGACCTTCCCTCCGTGCCGGGCTGCAAACCCCAGGAGAGCTGGAGTTCGTTCACGCCGCGCGCATCGCTCGACTTCCGTCTCGATCCGAATACGTTGCTCTACGCGTCGGTGTCTCGAGGCTTCAAGAGCGGCACCTATAACCTCGGCGGTGTTCAACCCGCGATCGCGCCCGAAACCGTTACGGCCTACGAAAGCGGCGTCAAAGCCGAGATGTTCGATCGTCGGCTCCGCGCCAACGTCGCGGCCTTCTATTACGACTACAAGAATCTGCAGGTCGGCAAGGTGGTCGGCGCGACGCTCCTCTTGGAGAACGCCGCGACCGCGAAGATCTACGGCCTCGAGCTGGAAATGCGCGCCCGTCCCGCGCCCCCGCTCGAGATCGGCCTGACGGGATCCTACCTCCACGCCCGGTTCGACAACTATGTCAGCGTCGATCCGTCCCGGCCCGCCGGCGACGGCGTCACCTTCGACCACGGCGCTCCGGCCTTCGATAATGCGGGCAACACCTTGCCGCAGGCGCCCAACTGGACGCTGAGCCTCTACGGCGAGTACTCGGCTGACCTCTCGGTCGGCGTCCTGACGTTCCGGGGCGACTCCAGCTGGACCGACAAGGTCTATTACACAGCCTTCAACCGATCGGACGTCGCTCAGAAACAGCGCGCGAAGTTGAACGCGTCCGTCAATTTCACGACGAGTGACAAGACCATCACGGTGACCGCCTTCGTGCGGAACATCATGGACAAGACCTACGTCTCAAACGCCTTCGTCAGCTCCGCCCTCGTCGGCTTTCCGATCAACGGCTTCCTCGAAGAACCCAGAACCTACGGCGTGACGCTCGGCTACAGTTTCTGAGGAACATGACGATGTCCGACTCCCACAGGCTCCTCATCCGCGGCGGCGCGATCCTCTCCATGGATCGCCTCGTCGGAGACTTCCCAACTGGTGATCTGCTGATCGAAGAAGGGAAGATCGTCGCGATCGCGCCCCGGCTGGATGTCGACGACGCCGAGGTCGTCGACGCCGCCGGCATGATCGTGATGCCGGGTTTTGTCGATACCCACCGCCACGTCTGGCAGACCCAGTTGCGCGGCGTGGCGATGGACTGGAGCCTGTTCGACTACACCGTTCAGATGCGCACGATGTATAGCGTCTGCTACGATCCGGAAGACGCCTATGTCGGCAACTACATGGGCGCGATCGAGGCCCTGAACGCTGGCGTTACGACCTTTATCGACCACTCGCACCTCCAGCTCTCCGAAGACCACACCGACGGTCTTGCGCAGGGCTTGCTGGACGCGGGCATACGGGGCGTCTTCGGCTATGGGGTCTACCGCAATCCGGTCTACCGTCCGGGCGACCAGGATATCGACGTCGATGCGCTGAAGGCGGAACTCTTTGGTCCGCTGTCCAGCTTTCACCGCGCGAACGCCGAACGTGCCCGCGACAAGTACTTCCCTTCGAACGACGGGCTGCTGCGGTTCGGGATCGCCACGAGCGAGTTCAGCGCCTTTTCGGACATGGCGCCGGTGCTTGAGGAGATGGCGTGGTGCCGGACCCTGCAGCCGGCGCGGATCAGTGCTCATATCGGGGTCGGCGTCGAGAACGAGTTGCACATCATAGAAGGCTTGGCCAAGGCCGGGCTGCTTGGGGAGGATCTCCTTCTGGTTCACGGCGCGCACCTCACGGACGAGGAAATCCGCCTGGTCAGCGAGCACGGCGCATCCATCTCGACCACCCCCGAAACCGAGCTGCAGATGGGGATGGGCTATCCCGTCGCCGAACGGTTCGAGGCCGCGGGCGGCCATCCGAGCCTGGGCGTCGATATCTGCTCCAACGTGTCCGGCGACATGTTCGCGCAGATGCGCCTCATGCTGCAAACCCAGCGGTTCCGGGACTATGAGCGTGCAGGGCATCTCCCTACCAGATTGGACTACCCGACCCGGAAGATCCTGGAAATGGGGACCCTTGGCGGGGCCCGCGCGCTCGGCCTCGAGAGCCTTGTGGGGAGCCTGACCCCTGGCAAGCAGGCGGACATCATCATGATCCGCACCGATACCGTGCCCATGGTCGCGGTTAACGATCCTGTGGCGGCTGTTGTCTTCTACGCCCAGTCTTCGGACATCCACAATGTCCTGGTGGCTGGCCGCTTCGTAAAGCGTGACGGCCGTTTGGTCGGCGTGGATTGGCCGAGCCTCAGGGCCCGCACGGAGCGCTCTCGCGACAATATTTTCCGTCGGTTGGCCCAGATTCCGATCGAGCAGGTCCAGGCGGCGTGGGCGGGTTTCTACCGCCTCGAGAACGACGCCGAGGCCGCGATGCTTCCCTGAGGTTCGAAGGGCGGTGAAGGACTCCCGCCCCTCAGACCCTGCCACGCCGGGGCGCCCATTCCTCCCCGGCGTTCCGGCGGGGCAGGCCGTCCCGATCCCGCTGTCACCGTTGGTTGGACCGGCGGCTGGCGGGCTCGATCACTGAAACTGAACTATGGAGAGCAGTCGCATGCACGGCTTGATGCAAGCGTGGCCCCTCACGCTCGACAAGATCCTGGACCACGCCAAGACTTGGCACGGCGGCGTCGAGATCGTCAGCCGTTCGGTTGAAGGGCCTATCGTCCGCACCACCTATTCCGAGGTCCATGAACGCGCCAAGCGTGTCTCCAACGCCTTGCTCGAGCTTGGCGTGGAGGCGGGCGACAGGGTGGCGACACTGGCTTGGAACTCCGCGCGACACCTTGAGACTTGGTACGGGATCATGGGGATCGGCGCGGTCTGTCACACCCTCAATCCCCGGCTGTTTCCCGAACAGCTCTGCTACATCGTCAACCACGCCGAAGACCGGATCATCTTCACCGATCTGACCTTCCTGCCAATGCTGCTTGAGCATCGCGACAAGATGCCCACCGTCGAGCGCTTCATCGTCCTGACCGATGAGGGCCATGTCGGCGACACCCTCCCCGGCGCGTTGGCCTATGAGACCTTGATCGAGAATGCCTCGTCCGACATTCCCTGGGGCGGGTTCGACGAGAACACGGCCGCAGGGCTTTGCTACACCTCGGGCACGACGGGCAATCCCAAGGGCGTGCTCTATTCCCACCGCTCCAACTTCATCCAAACCCTGATCACTCTGGGGGCGGACGTCCTGAGTCTGCGCGCCACCGACGTGGTGCTGCCGATCGTCCCGATGTTCCACGCCAACGCGTGGGGGCTGGCCTTTTCGGCCCCGGCGGTTGGCGCCAAACTGGTCATGCCCGGACCCAAGCTGGACGGCGCATCCGTCCATGAGCTGATCGAGACCGAGGGGGTCACCTTCTCGGCCGCGGTGCCTACCGTATGGCAGATGTTGCTCAACCACCTGCGGCGAACAAACGGCAAGCTCACGCGCCTTCAGCGGGTGGTGATTGGCGGCGCCGCCGTGCCTGAAGCCATCGTAAGAGCCTTCCGTGACGACTACGGGGTCGAGGTCACTCATTCCTGGGGCATGACCGAGACCTCGCCGCTTGGCACGCTCGCCACGCCCAATCCGGCCATCGCCGCCATGAGCCCGGATGACAGGCTGCGCTATCAGCTCAAGCAAGGGCGAGCCCCAATCGGGATCGAACTGGCCCTGGTCGATGACGATGAAAACGATCTGCCTCACGATGGCGCCACCTTCGGTCGGCTGAAAATCAGAGGCCCCTGCATCGCCGGTGAGTACTACAGAGGCGAGGGCGGACGCGTCCTCGATGCGCGGGGGTTTTTCGATACCGGCGACGTGGCCACCCTCGACGAGCACGGGTTCATGCAGATCACGGATCGGGCCAAGGACGTCATCAAGTCGGGCGGGGAATGGATTTCCTCCATCGAGATCGAGAACATCGCCGCGGGGCATCCCAAGTCCGAACTGGCGGCAGTGATCGGGGTGGCTCACCCCAAATGGGACGAGCGGCCTGTCCTCCTGGTGAAGCTGAAAGACGGCGAGACGGCCACCCGCGATGAGTTCCTCCAGTTCCTGGACGGCAAGATCGCAAAGTGGTGGACCCCCGACGATGTGGTTTTTGTCGACGACATCCCGCTTGGCGCCACGGGGAAGATCGACAAGAAGCTGCTCCGGGAGCGGATTATCCGCTCGCCGCAGTCGAGTTCGCCCTGATCCTGCCCAGCCTGCTTCTGCTCTATGTCGGCACGGTGGAAGTCGGCCAGGGCCTGACCGTGGCCCGGAAACTGAGCAACGTCGCTGTCGTCACCGCCGACCTGATGGGCCAGAGCGAGAGCCTTTCCGCCGACGACATGAGCGACATCTTCGCCGGCGCCAAGGCGAGCCTGGCGCTCTATGATACGCACGGCCTCAAGATCCCGGCCTGCGTCGTTGCGACGACCGGCGCGACCCAGAAGGTCAAGTGGTGTGCGGCGGCGAACGACACCGCCCCGGGGGAGGGCGCGACGCCGCCGGTCTCTATTCCTTCCGCTCTGGTCGAGAGCGGCGTGGAGGTGGTGGTGGTTCGAACGCGCTATCACCTGGACACGCCCTTCTCGTCGGCGACGCCATCGACTAAGGAATGAGGCCTTTCGCGACCGCCCGCACCGGACCCGGACATCATCGCCATGGCCGGTAGGCTTCGTCATGCCACCCTCTAATAGGCTGTTATAAATTATGTTTTCTGGACATGAATGATGAAGTGTGCATGAATTTTCAATGAGTTTCGTTGTAAATGGTCGTAAGGCAACCTAGGTTCAGACCATGGACGCGCTCGGCAAACTCAAAAAGCGGCTACGCCCCGGAAGTGTGTATCGGCGCGCCGACCTGGCTAAGTGGTCCGCGGCCGTCGATCGCCACATCAAGGAACTGGTCGGGGAGGGGGCCCTGCGCAAAGCCGCCAGCGGCCTCTACTATGTGCCTCGACAGACCGCGTTCGGACCGGCGCCGGCCGAGGACCACAAGCTCGTGGCCGGCTTCCTGAAGGACGATCGGTTTCTGATGACATCGCCCAACGTCTACAACGGCCTGGGCGTGGGCACGACGCAGCTCCACAACAAGACCGTCGTTTACAATCGTAAGCGCCATGGGAAGTTCACCCTAGCCGGCCGGCCGTTCGAGTTTCGGGTCAAGCCGGATTTCCCAACCAAGGTCAGTCAGGAATTCCTGCTGATCGACCTAGTGAACAACTTAGCGACGCTCGGGGAGGATCAGAACCAGGTGCTGTCGAGGGTAAGCCAGAAGGCCTCGAACCTGGACGCCAAGCGCCTGGCGCGCGCGGCCAAGGACTACGGGTCGGTCAGGACGCGCAAGTTTTTCGAAAAGGCGCTGGCCGAACCACTGGCCCAACATGCCCGCTGAGTTGCTCCACCGTCGAGCCGACTTTCCCGACCTGTTGCGTATCGTGGCCAGTAACCGCGGCGTGGACGTGACCCTGGTCGAGAAGGACTACTGGATCATGCATTGCCTGTGGGGCTTGCAGCAGCAGGACCTACGCTTTGAGCTGAAGGGCGGGACATCGCTGTCCAAGGGCTTTGGCGTGATCCACCGCTTTTCGGAAGACATCGACCTGCGGATCGAGCCGCCCGAGGATGCAAAGGTGTTCACGGGCAAGAACCACACGAAGGAGGCCCACGTCGAAAGCCGCAAGGCGTTCTACGATCGGCTCGCCGAGACCATCATCATCGATGGCCTGATCGCAGTCGAGCGCGACCACGAGTTCGACAACGAGCGCTATTTCAGCGGCGGCGTCCGGCTGCTCTACCCCACGGTCGGCGCACCGATCGCCGGGATCAAGACCGGTATCCTCCTAGAGGTTGGGTTCGACGACGTCACACCGAACGCACCCAGGACCATCAGCTCGTGGGCCTACGACTTCGCCGTAGGCCAGGGCGTGGAGGTGATCGACAATCGCGCCAAGGACGTCGCCTGCTACTCGCCCGGACACACCCTGGTCGAGAAGCTGCAGGCCATTTCAACCAAGTACCGGCGGCGCCAGGAAACTGGGGATTTCCCGCCCAATTTCATGCGTCACTACTACGACGTCCACAGCTTGTTGCAACTCGACGAGGTCCAGGCCTTCGTTGGGACCAAGGCTTATGTCGCCCACAAGGCCAAGCGCTTTCCCAGGGCCGATGAGCCGGACCTGAGGGTCAACCCCGCCTTCGTCCTGCCCGACGAAGCCGTTCGCGACGAATTGAAGGCCGCCTACGCCCGCTCCAGCGCCCTCTATTACCAAGGTCAGCCGCCGTTCGAGGAAATTCTAGCCACCATCACTCAATGGGCGCCGCGGCTGTGAGGCAGCGCGCGCCTAGGGCGCGTGGCTCGGGAAGGCTGGGGATGGGCCTTGGCGGACAGCCATTTCGAAATTCGACGACTCGGGTCCATCCTCATGGGCGGTGATATCCGGCTGAGGGGTGCGACCGATGGCGAGCGACATTCCCGTGGCCGACTGGCCAGTGAAGTCAGTGAAGCTTCATCCTCGGCTTGAGGCCTTCCTCCAGGAAAAGAGCCGAGCATCGGGCCGATCTCTGGAGGCTGAAATTGTCCGACTGGTTGGCGAAGCGATGGAGGCCGCCGATGTTCCATCGGCGCCTGTTAATGCGCGTTTCACCTGCACCGAAGCGCTGATGGCCCAGAAGGCGGAGTGCCAGGACTGCCATGACGGAATACGGCACAACGCCAAGGTCTGGGCTGAAAGACATGTTCAGCAGACCGGCCACAATGTGCACGTCTCGCTGCATTTCGACATGCGCGGCGAGGATTGGATGGAGCGCCTGCCGCCTGAACGCCGTGCGGAGATCGAGGACCTGATTCAAAATCCCGACAAGGCGAAAGCACTGGTGGGACAACTGCTCAGAAAAGCCAAGGGCGATAAGGTCAACTAAGTTGATCAATTTCCGATAACAATAGTTAGACGCAACAAATTTCGAGCCTGACCGGTAGCGATTTTTCGCTGACTCCAAACCCTGCGAGTCGTGTTTGCGACTCCTTTCCCAACGCCTAGCGGATCAGCCTGAGCGATTAACCCAGCCGCCTGTGGTGCGGACGGCAAGGCCTGGACGCTGCGGCATTACATGGACCGCCTGCAGGGCCTGACCGACAAGACAGGGCCGGTGCGGGCTGAAGGCAGAATGGCGACCTTCGGCCGCCGCGACGGACCGTCCAACTCTCTTCATCTTGCTCCTTCACGCTCAAGCCATCCCTGGGAACCCAGAACGACAAACGCGCGGGAACGATTTTCAGGTGTTGCCGTTTAACCACAGTTCGATATGGACATTTAGTACATTCTGTACGATATGGACATTGCGCGGGTGAAGAAGGAACGATCCATGACGGCTAATGGCGACCAACGGCTCGGGGGAGCTCATCCTGCCCTTGCCGGCCCGACGGTGAGCGCCATGATCCAAATCCTTGGCCAGGAGAACCCGCAGTCCGATCGCAAGGTCGTTGAGACTGCCGGCAAGGCCGCCGCCGCGGTGTCGGACATCACGGTGCGTCTGTCCCCAAGCATTCAACGGCTGCTGGCACGCAATCACGGCTTTCAACGCCGCGTGGAAGCAGCACTCATCGCAGCGCTTGAGCGGCTAGCCGAGACCGCTCAGGAAGAAGCGCCGCCAGAGACCATGGAGGGCGAGGGCTTGGGCGAATTGTTGTCGACCAAGCATGGACGCAAGCGCCTGCGAGCCTATGCGGAACCTGTGGCGATCGAGGACTGGGCCGGCCCCGTGGCGGGCCCGAGCGCTCTGAAGAGCCAGTTGGGCATCGCTCGCTCGACCCTGCATGCCTGGCAACAACAAGGCGCAGTCATCGGCCTGCTGACCGGCGTGCGCAAGCACGTCTTTCCACTGGAACAGTTCATCGACGCGCGCCCCATTCCAGGCCTCGCCGACATCCTGGCGATCATTGGAGATGGCCGCACGGCCTGGCTTTGGCTGATCACGCCTCATCCGGGACTCGCGACCACGCCGGCCAAGGCGAGCAAGCCGCCTCGACCGATCGAGAACCTGAAAACGGGCGACCGAGCGCGCGTGGCGGGCTTGGCGCGGGAGGACTATGGCCAGCCGTGAAGATCGACCCGGATATCGTTCGACAGCATTCCAAGCGCTCGCACCTCAAGTCCCACCTGAGGGTGACGCCGTTAGCGCACGCCGCGACGCCGCTGGGAATGGGCTTTGGCAAGACGCGCCTGGCCTGTCCGGACGACACGTTCAAGGTGCTCTACATAGCGCCCCAGCTCGTAACGGGGGTCGCCGAGACCATTATTCGCGATCGGTTTGTCGAGAAGGCCCAACGTCGCCTGACGGAGGAAGACATCGAAACCTGGGGGGCCACCGAGGTCGAAAGTCGCGAGGCTCTCAATATCCTGGATCTTCGCAAACTGGCGCCCCATCATCTGGGGCTGCGCACGGACGCCCTGTTGGCCAAAAATCAGGCTGCGGGGCGCCGCGTAAGCCGCGCCATCTATGAGCAGGCGCCCCGAGTCGACGCCATTCTCTACACGTCGCGCCTCACCAAGATGAACTGCGTTTGCGTGTATGATCGGGCGGCGACAAAGCTTCACGCCGGGCCAGTGCACCCCCTGATCAATCTCAGAGCCCTCACCCCCGCTCTGGAGCTCCTGAAGATCCAGGTTCTTCGCGCCCCTATCGCCAGGCCCTAGCTGATGAGCCCCCGCCGTCTCCACTCGTCCATGGTTCGGTTGATCATCAAGACAGCTCGGCGCCCCACCGCGCCCTGCCGAACCAGGATGTGATCCAATCGCCGACGGCGACTGAACATCCGCGTAATGCTGACCCGGACATTCTTGTTTGTTTCGTCCCACAGACGCAGACCGCCTGGCACCTCCGTGCCGCCCGCCTTGTTACCCTCCACAAACCGCAAATAGGTCAGCCAGATGAAGGCGTTGCGGATTGAAGCGGCTGTCCAGCGTTCGACACTGCTTTCGCGCTTGAAATCCACGAGACCTTCGACGAGCGGCCGAGGGAACAACGTCGTATGGAAGACATGCTCAATGTAGCTGAGACTGCGGCAGAACCCGTCCACCACCGCCTGTCCAAGGTTGGTTACGCCATAGCCTCGCTCACCGTCGCCGGCGACGTGAACGACGATCATCTCCGAGCGCAACAAGACGTTCAAAGCGATACGAAGCTCATTGGGCCTATAGCCCGTCAAAGCCTTCATCTTCCTTCGAATGGCCTCTTCCGAGGGGAAGAGATCATCAGCGCCTCCCCCCTTGCCGAGTTCCTCTTGCATATCGAGGCGCCATTGGGTGATAGACTGAATAATTCTTACCTTCTCGAGGAAGCAATGCAGATCAGACTCATTTCTATGCTGAATTGTCGTATAGTTGAAAATGTTATCTAGTATACCCGTGAACTGCGGGTTGTCCCTGTATCGACCCTCTTCGCTACCCGAACGCGACGATCCAGAGCGTGGAATAATCGCCGTTTCAAACCACGGCAGATAAGAAAATAACAACAGCTCCACCAAGCGATAGCGTCGCTGCCGAACAACAAGACCGCCCTGGTCGGTCTGAAGCGCTCTCAAAAATTTCTCAGGCGTATCGACTTCATTCCAATCACTTCGCGCGCCGAATTCATCGACGAACATAAGAAATATTTTATGGATGAACTCCATGGCCGTGCGGATATTATTTCCAAAAATTCTATAGGCGGCGCGATGCCCGCCCTTGATCTTCCCCGCATGACTGATCGTCGCCATGATCAGGGCGATGCCGCGCGTAAAATCCCGGATCAACGCGGCTTGCTCCCGATCGATCTCCGCCTGGGACAGGCGATGTCGTTGGGCGCGCGCCCAGGCGTCCGACGCGCGCAGGACCGCATTGTGAATGGCGACCTCCGGATCGATGGGCTCGACCAGAGCCACCATCGTTTCCGCCAGCTTGATCTGTCGGTCATCGAGATAATGCTGGAACGTGTTGCCACGCATGACGAACATTGGCGCCGAAGCGACGCTAATTCGCCTTCCGGAAATCATGAAATTTGTCAGACTGGATTTACGCTCCAGAATCCGACGCAGAATAATATGCTGATCGCCCTCGAAGAAAAAATCTTCGATCGAGATCGCGTCGAGACCATCCATGATCAAGCAAAACTTGGCGATGTCCTCACCCGCCAGTTTGCGACCACGATGGTAATTAAGCCGTGACAGTAGACTAGCCCGCACCTCATGGGGGATGAGAGCGAGCGCCGCGGTGTCGATTTTGCGCGCGCCGAGGCTGTCTCGCAGAATCTCAAGCCACTGACGTGCTTCCTCGGCAAGAACCACGGGGTCCCGGCCCACGCGATTGAGCGCGAGCACCGCGCTCAACATCAAATCCTCCATAGAGGCGTCGCTGAAAAGGCTGGACGATCTCAGGCGCGGATGATCACCGCCATCACGATCATATGAAAAGAACAAAATCGCATCACGAAGCATGATGTATGAAAAATATTCATCGAGCGACCCATCGATATCATCAATGTTAAGCCAGCTTTCCTTGAATTTTAGATATTCAAACCTACTGAATATAATATATTTATCGCGAATCTTAGAATGATGTATGTTCAGAAGATACTTTATAAGGGTCGACTTCCCTGCCCCTGGATCCCCGATCACAAAGGTTCGAGGATAGGAGCCCGTCCGGAGCCTCGGCAGCAGGCGGTCGAGGAACCAGGTCGAGGCAGAGTCAGCATCCCAATTGATGATGTCGTCATTGGGCGGCGGGGTACCGATGCGGTCGTAGGTCCCATCAGGGGCCATCGGCAGACGATCGGTCGCGAAGCGCATATGACGACGCCACTGGGCATCGGTCGTAATGCCGTACTTCAGCTTCCCGGTGCCTTCGAGAATGTAGTCGAAGAGCGGTTTGAGCGTAGCGCCAACATGCGGACTATTGGCGCGGTCCTTCAGATTTCGCTTCAGATAGGCAGGGCGCTTGAGGCTTGGTCGCGTGTATTCCAATCGCCCTCCGATGCGATCGAAGTTCAATTGCGGCAAGTTATCGAACAGCGCGAAGAGATCTTTCATGGGCCCAAACACCTTCCGGCGCGATCCCGTACGGCAAGGCGCACGCCGGCGCCGCCAAGGCTTGATGATCCATTTCCCCCCCGGGCTCGGCTCCCCTCCGCTGTCGCGGCACCGGTCCAATGAATACACCTTGGCAGCGGTATCCGCGCCGAGCAACGCCCCTGGGTTGATGAATTGTCAAATTTCCGACCGCCCAAGGACGATCTTCGTGGGCGCGCTTCTCCTGCGGAACGAAAAAGGGGCGCGGCGCAATGGCGACCGAGCGCCATGCGCGACCAAGGCTGTCAGCCTGCATGCGTCACACGGTGAGTGGAGCGACGTACCGCCGCCAGCAATACATGATCAAACTTCCGCAACCGCGCTTGCCGAACCGCCGCCTTGATCTGGAGTCCTCCCATGACCGTTCCCAAGACCACCCCGGCCGACCAGATCGCACCGGGCGTCACCGGCCTGGAGCAACTGCAGGCGATGATCGCCGCCGGCGGCCGCCCGCCGATCGGCGACACCCTGGAGTTCTCGCTGACCGAGGCTGGCGACGGCTGGGCGACGTTCGAGGGCCTGCCCGGCCGCCACGCCTACAACCCGATCGGCACGGTGCACGGCGGCTATGCGGCCACCTTGCTCGACTCCGCCTGCGGCTGCGCGGCGCACTCCAAGCTCAGCGCCAAGCAGGGCTACACGACCCTGGAACTGAAGGTCGCCTATCACCGGCCCCTGACCGACAAGACAGGGCCGGTGCGAGCCGAAGGCAAGGTGGTGACCTTCGGCCGCCGCGCCGCCTTCGCCGAGGCGACGATCAAGGACGCCAGAGGGCGGATCTACGCCACGGCGACCTCGACCCTGCTGGTGTTCGAACGATAAGCGCAGCGGCTTCAAAGGGTCCGGCGGAAGCGAGGTCGCCCAGTCTGACGATCACGACCGAAGGTCTGGACGATTGCAGGCGTGCCTTGGCGCATGACCCGCCAGAACCCGAACGACCTCTTCGGCCGCGCGACGACGCAACTCGATCAGGGACGCCTCCGACGAAAAGGCCACGTGCGGGGTGATCACGACATCCGGGCGTTCCATCAGCGCCCGAGGCGGCGCCGGCTCGCCCTCGATCACATCGAGCCCCGCGCCCGAAAGGCGACCGCTTTCGAGCGCGTCGAGCAGAGCCTGATTGTCGACCATCGGCCCGCGGCTGACATTGATCAGGAAGGCGCCGGGCCGCATGCCGCTCAAACGCCGCGCGTCAATCAGATGATGGGTTTGGGACGTGAGCGGCGCGTGCAGGATCACCACGTCGCTTTGGGCGAGCAAGTCCTCGAGCAAGGTCGCACACACCAGGTCGTCGGTCCTTGCCGATGGCGCGTTGACCAGCAGCCGACACCCGAAGGCCCGCAACTTGCTGGCGGTCGCGCGGCCGATGCGGCCATATCCGACCAGGCCCACCGTCAGGTCGGACACCCGGCGCAATCGGGCGCTGGCGGGATTCCACCCTCCCAGCTTGGCCTCCCGATCGAACGCGACGATGCCTCGAGCCCAGGCCAGGAGCAGTCCGACAGCATGATCGGAGACTTCTCCCACGCAATAGTCAGGGACGTTGGCCACCCAGGCCCCGCGCAGCGTCGCCGAGGCGACCGCGATATTGTCCAGGCCGACGCCGATCCGTTGCACGATGCGCAGGTCCGTCGGACCCGCGATCGCTCGCGCGGTCACCTCGCCCCAACAGGTCATGATAGCCTGGGGATCGTGGCGAGCGACGAAGTCCTCGATCCACGCGGCCGCCATCGGCGTTGACGGTCCGCTGACCAGGACGTGGCCAGCCTGCTCGATGACCGAGCGCTCGACGCTGTCGTCGGCCCAGGCGAAATCTGTCTGCAGGACCAGCGCCATGACCGATGCTCCCCGTGAGTGGACGATGGGGGTTTATGGCCCCCAGCGCGAGTCGCCGCAAAAGCGCCTCAGGCTCGCGTCCCCGGGATTGCGACCAGGCGCTAATCAGCCGGGCCAAGGCGGGCCGGAAGCAGGGTCCCAAGCTCGGGGTATTTGGGGTTTGACGGAACCGGCGGAAATCGCCCGTCTCCCGTTGCTAGAGAGACTCCCATGGATCTGGCCACCCTCGACGCTGAACTGTTCAACCAACTGAGGCGCCGCATGCCCGCCACGACGCGCAAATGGATGATGGAACTCTACGGCGTCAGCGAAACCACCTGGCGCAAGCTTCGCGACGGCAGGCCGGTCAAGCGCACCACGCTCGAGCGCGTTCTGGCGCGCTTCGAGCAGGCCTCCGCTCCGTGCGTCCCTTCGGTGGAGGTTTGGCCGGCGTGCTTCCTGTGGCTCGATCCGCTCGCGACCTAGATCCCGCCTCGCCGCGACCTTGGAAACAAGCCACCGCCGTCGAAGAACATAGACGCGACCACTCCGCCCACCGGTCGCCAAGGGTCGTCGCGCCATACAAGTGATGCACCATAAAAGGCGCATTAAGAGACTTAGTGCATTCTTTTTCGGGCGCCAGAATCTTCACCCATCTTGATCTTTGAGAAATTGCGCCATAAATAGTGCGCAATAGCACTCTATGCGCGCTTTATGGTACAAACATGAAAGCTTCTCGCGCCCAGACCGCCCTCCCCCTGGCCGTCCAGCGCGCTCTGCGCCAGTTGGGCGATGATATCTCGACGGCCCGACGGCGGCGCAACCTCACCATCGCCCTGGTCGCCGAGCGCGCCTTCGTGGGCCGCAACACCATCACACGCGTCGAACGCGGCGATCCAGGCGTCGCGCTGGGGATCTACGCCACGGTGCTGTTCGTCCTGGGCCTCGCCGACGGACTGAAGACCCTGGCCGACCCCATGAAGGATCAGGTTGGTCAAACCCTGGAGGCCGAGCGCCTGCCCCGACGGGCGCGCACGCCCAAGACCGGATCGAACTAGGGCGTGGACCGCGACCTGGAAGTTTATCTGGACTGGGACGGCGAGACCCTGGCGATCGGCCGTCTGTGGGCGCGGGCCCGCGGCGCGCGCGAAAGCGCCTCGTTCGAATATGATCGCGGTTGGCTGGGCCGGCCCGACGCCTTCGCCTTGGACCCCAATCTCCCCCTCGCGTCCGGCCAGCACCAGTGGGCCGGCGGCCTCTTCAACGCCTTTACCGACTGCGCGCCCGACCGCTGGGGCCGCAATCTGATGACCCGGCGCGAACGCCGCTTGGCCAAGGCCGAGGGCCGCGCGCCACGCGCCTTGCTGGACGCCGACTGCCTGGCCCTGGTCGAGGACGAAACCCGCATGGGGGCCCTGCGCTTTCGCGACGTGGGCGAGGCGGCCTTTCTCAGTCAGACCGATCGCCCGGTCCCGCCGCTGGTGGCCTTGCCCAGGCTTCTGAGCGCGGCCGGCAAGGTCATCGCCGACAAGGAGAGCGACGATGATCTGCGGCTGCTGCTGGCGCCCGGCAGCTCGCTCGGCGGGGCTCGGCCCAAGGCCTCGGTGCGCGACGGCGACGGCGCCTTGCTGATCGCCAAATTCCCCAGCCAGACCGATGACTGGCCGATCCCGCGCTGGGAGGCGACCGCGATGGACCTGGCCGGCCGCGCCGGGATCGAGGTCCCTCCGTGGCGTCTGGAAACCGTGGCCAGGCGGCCGGTCTTCATGATGCGCCGGTTCGACCGCGAGCCGGGCGGCCGGCGCGTGGCCTTCATGTCGGCCCTGACCGCGCTGAGCGCCGCCGACGGCCAAAGCCGCAGCTATCTGGAACTGGTCGATATCCTGCGCCAGGCCGGCGCGGAGGCGGACCGCGACGCCGCCCAGCTCTGGCGACGGATGGTGTTCAACATCCTGATCTCCAACACCGACGATCATTTGCGCAACCACGGCTATCTGCGCGACGCCCGCGGCTGGCGCCTCTCGCCGGCCTATGATCTCAATCCGATGCCCGCCGACGTCAAACCCCGCATCCACGCCCTGGCCCTCAACGAGACCGACGACGACGCCTCGCTCGACACCGCCCTGTCGGTGGCGCCCGCCTTTGGCCTGACCCACGCCCAGGCCGTCGCCATCGCCGGAGAGGTTGGAGCGGCCGTCTCCGATTGGCGCGCCGCCGCGAGCCGAAACGGCCTCTCCGCCGCGCAGATCGAACGGATGGAAAGCGCCTTCCAGCATGAAGACCTCGACAAGGCGGTCGGCGCTAGGCCCCTGGCGGCCCCGCCTCGCAGGTCGCGGCGCTAGTCGAGCCGACGGCCCCGCCCTTCTCCGCAACGTCCGTCGGCGAACAGGCCAGCCTCAATCTGCTGGTCGAACGCCTCGAGGCCACGCAAGATCGCTTGGCGTCGGCGCTCCGCCCGCCAGGCGCGCCGATTCGACAGAGCCATCATGACCAAACGCGCCGCGCCGGTGACTAGCGCCCTGAAGGCGGAATTTCGCGAAGAGGCGCGGCGCCTCATTCGCGCCGACCGCGCCGCCAAGAACGCCGGCCTGCCGCAAAACACCATCGGCGCGATCGCCAACGCCCTGGAGCGCGCCTTCAAGCGCGGGCGCGACACCCCCGACGATGTCGGCGCGCCTGACCGCGACTGGGAGCTCATCCCGCCACGCGGCCGCGACGCGCTCAGCTACCTGGCCGCCGGGCCCCGGCGCGGCCCGGTTCGGCTGCTCGCCATCATCGACGATGACGGCCGCCCCCGCTGGGTCCTTGAGAACCGTCGAGACGGCGCCCGGGCCTTTCCGCCGGTCGCGATCAATCCGCTGGTGAAGCTAGGGCTGTTGGCGCCGCCGGCCGACGCCCCGGCGATGCTTGAGCTCTCGGCCGCTGGACGGGCCGCCCACGACCGCTACCGTGAACGTCAAGCCGCGGGCGACCCGACCTTGCCCCTGGCCGGCATGCGGCCGACCAAGCAGGGCTGGTAGCCCGCCGGCTTGCCGGCGGTCATGGACTGTGAGGCTCGGCCTCGACGGTCTTGCTGGCGGGAGCCGCGCCCTTGGGGTCTTCCGCCGGCCACTTCATCTCGCCCTTGATGACCTTGGCGGTCAGTTCCAGCGAGCCGTCCCGGGGGAGGTCCGGATAGCGGGCCTTCATGGCGGCGATCAGGGCGACGGAATCCGGGGCCTTGGCCGCCTCGATTTCGAAAGCCTTCAGGTAGTCGCGCGTGAAGGCGACGGATTTCACCGTAAAGGGCTGGGAGCCGTCGGGGTTGGGCAGGTAGTGGCCCGGCACCACCATGCTGGGCTTCAGCGCCAGTATATGATCCAGGCTGTCGAGCCAGTGGCCGCGCGAGGCGACCGTCTGAGTGTCGGCCATCCACACATGACCGTTGGCCGCCACCAGCACGCCGCCGACCACGGCCTTGCGGGAGGGGACCCAGACATAGGTGCGGTCGGGCGCGGGGCCATCCAGTCCCATGATGCGCAGCGCCTCGCCGTCGACCTTCAAGGTGTCGGTCTCCAGCGGCTGCGGCACGATGATCGTCTTGGGCGCCTGATCCTTCAGGACCGGCCCCCAGTAGGCCAGCTTGCCGTCCTTGGTGGCCTTGATCTGCGCCACTGTCTGGGGCGTGGCCAGCACCTTCGCGCCGGGGAAGGCGGCGATGATCGTGTCCAGGCCGAAATAGTAGTCCGGGTCGCTTTGGCTGATGTAGACGGCGGTGAGGGTCTTGCCGCTCGCCCGGATTTTCGAGACCAGCGCCTCGGCGTCGCGACGTTGGAACTGGGCGTCGATCAGGATGACTTCGGTCTTGCCGGAGATGATTTCCGACGAGACCGGAAAGACCCCGTCGGCGCCGGGATTGTAGACCTCGATGTCCAGGCGTCCGGTTCCCGCCGCCTGGGTCGCCCCCGCGCCCAGCGCGGCGATCGACATCGCCGCCACCGCCAGCATCGTCTTGAGCATGCTCAGTTCTCCTTGGGTCTGGATGCGGCCGAGGCCCTCGAGCTCGCGAGGGATGGAGCGACGGCGCCTCTGACGCTGGCCGATATGGCAAGGATCCAACGACCTGAGCAGGCCAGATACGTTGATGCATCGTATGGAAAAACCAAACGATCCCGATTTACGATGACGCATGACCCTCTCTCGCAACCTCAACCGGCTGATCTACTTCGTCACCGTGGTCGACGCCGGATCCTTCACCGCGGCCGCTGAACGGCTTGGCCTGACCAAGGCCGTTGTCAGCCAGCACATCGCCAAGCTGGAGCAGGAGGTCGGCGCGACCCTTCTCCTGCGCACATCGAGAAGCCTGCGCCCCACCGAGGCCGGGCGGACCTTTCACGCCCGGTGCGCAGCCATCCTGCGGGACTCCGAGGAGGCCTTCGGCGAACTGGCCCAGGCGGCGCGGACGCCGGCGGGCATGTTGCGGCTGACCGCGCCGTTCGACTATGGCGCGGCCGTGGTGGCGCCCGCGCTCGCCGAATTCGTCCGTCGATATCCGGCGTGCGAGGTGGATCTCCAGCTCAGCGATCGCACGCTGGACATGGGCGCGGCCCGGATCGACATGGCCATTCACGTCGGCTGGCTGTCGGACTCCCGCCTTCAGGCCCGGCGGGTCGGAAGCTTTCGCCAGATCTTGGTGTGCGGTCCCGCGTTCGCCCAGCAGGTCCGAGACCTTCAGGGCCCGGAAGACCTCGCCGCCCTACCCTTCGTCGTCAATCCGGCCTTGCCCGATCCGCGACGCTGGCGGTTCACCGACGCGGACGGGGTTTCCCTGGTCGTCCAGGTTCGCCCGAGCCTGGTCGTCGATGCGACACCGGTGGTTCATTCGGCGGCGCGGGCGGGGGCGGGTCTTGCCATCCTTCCCGACTACACCGTCGCCGAGGATCTGGCGCAAGGTCGGCTGACCCACGTGCTGCCGGCCTGGTCCCTGCCGTCGGGCGGCATTGACGCGGTGTTTCCAGCGGCGCGGTTTCGCCCCGTCGCGGCCAATGCGTTCGCCAATCTTCTGGCCCAATTCGAAAAACGCCGCGCCAACGGCTCGACATCGTGACGTCGAGCCCGGCGTCGAAGCTGTCCTGACAGGCTCGGCGACGGCCCACGCCCAAGGCCTTGGCCTCCGATTGGCCTGGGCCCCATGCCTCGGCCCGCGCGGCGCGGACACCCGGCGTTGCGACGATTTGACAGGGACCAGATTAACCAGACCCGCCGCCCTGCGGGCCTAGTCTCGGCTCATGGGAAGGCTCCAGGCCACATTCCGCGTTCGATCCCGCCTTGCCCAGACGACGGGCTTGGGAGAGGCCTGATGCTTCTCGCCGCTCAAAAACGCCGTCTTGGCGACAAGATCGCGACCGCCGCGCCCTTCGACGTGCGCACCTCGATCGAGCTGGCGCGGCGTGGCGCGTTCGACCGGATCGCGTTCGCCGTCCTCTATGCGGGGCTGTCGCTCCTCATCGCGCCTTGGCCAGCGGTGCTCGCCTGGATCTCGACGATCCTCGCCTGGGAGTTGGTCCTCGCGCCGCGGTTGGACCGGTTCGTCACCAAGCTCCTGGAACCGCGTGCGTCGGCCGCCTTCGCGACCACCAACATGGTCGGCGCGGGCCTCTACCAATGCGTGACCCTGCTTGGCCTGATGGACGGCGGATCGATCGGGGTGGCCATCGCCGCGACCTGGTTCAGCGGATCGGTGCTGACCACATTCATCCATTTCAACGCCAATCGTCGGCTTCTGCTGGCCACGCTTTTCCCGGCGGTCATGGCCTCGGTCATCGGTCCGGCCCTGGCCTATGGCCTCGACTGGCGGATCCTGATCGTACCGGCCCTGCTGAGCATGACCGTCCTATCGGCCAGGCGGTTCTCCTTGGATCACAACGCTGTCTTGCATGAGTTGGCCAATCGCCAGGTCGCGATCGGCGATCTTGAGCGAAAACTGTCGGTGGCGATCGAGGCCTCGGGCGACGGTCTCTTCGAGTCCGACCTCGTCGCCGACACGTTCCATGCCAGTCCAGCCTGGTCGGCGATGCTGGGCTATGGGCCGGGCGAGGTCGGCGGCCAGATCGACTGGCGCGCCTTCGTCCATCCCGACGACCAGGCCGCGCTGGCCGAGGACTATGCCGCGCACTTCAGGGGCGATGCGCCCCACACCACCTCCGAGCTTCGGATGCGCTGCAAGAACGGCGCGTACAAATGGGTGCTGTCGCGCGCCCGGGTGATTTCGCGAACAGCCAGCGGAGACCCCTGGAAGATCGTCGGCACGACCATCGATATTTCGGCGCGCAAGGCGTTGGAGCACGATCTCGAGGCCGCCCGCGACCTGGCCCAGAACGCCAACAGCGCCAAGAACGTGTTCGTCGCCAATATGAGCCACGAGATCCGCACCCCGCTCAATGGCGTGATCGGGATCGCCGGCGCGCTGGCCCGTACGGCGCTGTCGTCCGGGCAGCGGGAGATGGTGTCCCTGATCCAGTCTTCCGGGCAGGTGCTCGAGCGGATGCTGTCGGACATCCTCGACCAGGCCAAGATCGAGGCGGGGAATTTCCAGCTGCAGATCTCGGCCTTCGATCTTCGCGAGGAGGTCGACGCTGCGGCGTCCTTGATGCGGGCCCCCGCCGACGAAAAGGGCGTGGTGCTCCGCGTCGAATACGCCGACGCTGCCCGGGGCGTCTTCGAGGGCGACGCGGTGCGGATCCGGCAGATCATTTCCAACCTGGCGTCCAACGCCATCAAGTTCACCGCGCGCGGCGACGTCGCGATCAAGGTCGCGGTCACCGATCCCGACCAGGCCAGTGCGCCGTCGGTGATCAGGATCGAGGTCCGCGACTCTGGGATCGGCTTCGACGCCCAGGTCGCCGATCAGTTGTTCAATCGGTTTGTCCAGGCGGATGGATCGATTTCACGGCAATTTGGCGGAACGGGTCTGGGACTGGCGATCTGCAAGGCGCTCGTCGAGTTGATGCAGGGCCAGATCACCGCGCGCTCCTGGCCAGGCGTCGGCAGCATCTTCACGGTGGAGATTCCCCTGGCGCGGTCCATGACGATCGCCGCCCTCCCGCGCCAAGGCGCCAATGCCGGAATTCCTGGCGAAACCGCGCCGTCGATTTCCGTCTTCGCGACGACCAGGATCCTGCTCGCCGAGGACCACCCCACCAACCAGCGGGTGGTGCAGTTGATCCTGGAGTCGACGGGCGTCGAGCTGACCATCGTCAACAACGGCCAGGAGGCGGTCGATATCTTCCAGCCCGGCCGGTTCGACCTGGTCCTGATGGACATGCAGATGCCCCTGATGGACGGCTTGGCCGCCACGCGCGCGATCCGTGCCCGGGAGAAGGCCTTGGGCTGCTCGCCCACGCCCATCGCGATGTTCACGGCCAACGCCATGGACGAGCACCGCGCCTTGGCGATCGCGGCCGGCGCGGAGCATCACATCTCCAAGCCGATCACCCCCGAACGCCTGCTGATGGGGATCGACCTGGCCCTGAGTCCGGGCCAGGTCGAAAGATCAATCCGCGCCGAGGCCTGATCGCGGCCGAACGTCGCCGATCATCGGCTTGTCAAGGATTCCAAGGGCTGCGAGGAACAGACAGGACCGCCACGATCCACGGACAATCCTCGCCCATGGCGTTCGACACCAACCATCTGATCGACCTGCCGCCGATCTCGGTGAAGCTGAGCTTCACGATGAGGAGCGGCGGTCAGTACGAAGGCACGGGGTTCTGCGTCGAGCATCAGGGGCGGATCTGGCTCGTCACCTGTCGGCACAATGTCGAGGACCGCGAGTACGACTTCACCGGCGCCAACGACCTGATCTCCATGTCGCTGGGGGGCGGGAGCGTGCTGGCGTTCGATGCGACGCGAAGCGTGGTCGCCATCAGCGTCGACGGCTTCGTCCCCGATTGCGCGGCCATCGAACTGCGGCCTGGAGAGTGGGGTGACACGCCAAGGTTCTCGACCGCCACGGCCATGTGGACCAAGAACGTCAAGCTGCCCGACACGATCAACGTCCAGGCGCCGCCGCCGTCCACGCAAGCGGCGAAACTCCAGCCGACGGGCTGGGTGCTGTTCCAGGGCTTCCCCGGCGGCGCGATGACGCCGACCACCCTGCGGGGCGTCAGGGTCGTTCCCCTGCCCTGGCGCATCAGGTCCTGGATGCCGACCTTCCTGCCCGCCTGCGTGGAAGGCTTCTCCGGCGGGCCGGTGCTGGACATGACCGACGAGACCATGACCCTGCTCGGGATCACCACCCACAGGTTCCCCGCCCAGTTCCAAGTCAACGTGGATGAGGGCCGCCGCGCGGAAGTCCAGATCGAAGCCTCGATCGCCGCGCCGCTCGCGCCGCTGCTGTGGGCGCTGGAACGCGCGCCGCCGGGCGTCAGCGTGATTCCTGTTCGATCCGCGCAAGTCGGCGCCGGATCGGCCAACCCCCGCCCTGCCGCCCCATGAGGTTTCGATGATCGTGCTGCGCCTGGCCGCCGGCGGCCGAGTCGCCGTTCGCCCCGAGGACGTCGTGGCGGCCCAATCCTCGCCCTGGGGCGCGGTCGTGCTGCTGGCCAGCGACAGCTCGACCTTCGAGGTCGAGCATTCGGCCGACCAGATGGCCAAACTGATCCCGAGCCTTTGGCTGCATGGGGACGGCACGGTGATCAATCCCGACCGCATCGCCTCGATCTGGGAACAGGACGGCGATCTGCACTACAGGCTGGAGGGCGGCCTTCAGATGACCCAGCGCGGGGTCGATCTGCATCAGTTCATGGACGCCATCGAGACGGCCCGCCGACAGAGGGCGGCCCAGGACGCCCCGGCCGACCCCGACCCGTCTTCCGGCGCCGGCGAGCCGACCGGGTCCGTCTAGGCGTTGGCTGGCCGTCGGCCTGGCGCGGAAGGGATCGGAGTTTGGCTGGCGCGCGCCAGAGCGTCCAGAAGAACTGGACGCAGAAGGTCGGGATCGGCGTTCGACAGCCGCACACAGGTGACCCCCCGGGCGCCGGCTCCGCCCGGTTGCGGGAAGAAGGCCGAAGGGGCCGACCGCACCGCCTTGGTCTGATGGACGGGCGACAGTTTCAAGGTGGCCAGGGCCGGATCGGGTCCGCCCAGCGTCGCGAAGACCCTGTCGCCGATCAGGAAGTTGACCGCCCCGAGATTGGTCGCGTAGCGCACCTGCGGCAGGCTCAGCGCCAGAAGGCGAAACTCGTCTGCCGTCATTGCGTCGATCCGTCCTGCGCGAACCCGCTCAATGCCACATTTGTCTCAAGACTCAAGATGCGACGCGACCCCTGTCGCCACGCGCTGATCGCCATGGCGCTCGCCCAACCGATCGCCCAGACGGTTGGCTTTCTCCAAGTCCGACGACGCCCGCCCGGCGGAGCCGCGCGGCGCGATCGGACACGATCCGCCAGGTCGCGTCCCTCTGCCAGGGTATGTGAAAGGGGCCCGCCGGCGTCTAGCGATCACCGTGAAGACCTCATGGAGAGCGCCTTGCAGATCACCGGCCGCGCCCTGACGCGTCACGCCAGCCGCTATCTCCAGCAGGCGTGCGAAGATTGGAGCGAGCAGTTCCCCGCCCGCTTCGACCAAAGCCGCGGCCGCATCGACTTCGATCGAAGGTCGAGCGTCGAGATGAGCGTCGCCGCCGACGTGGACGCCCTGGATATCGTGCTGCGCTGCGAACCCCAGGGCGCCGATGAACTGGAGAGGCGCGTCGAAGCCCATATCCAGCGCGTCGCCCAGCCGGACGGCGCGCTGAAATTCGTCTGGACCGAAGCCGACGCCGGGCCGGCGACCTATCCGATCTTCTACCCCTAGCGACAGACGGACCCCTCGCCGGGCGCGTCGTCTCAAGCGCGACCCGCGGCCCCGATGGCGAAGACCTTTACTCTGCAATTATCGTATCGATGAGTTTTCCGGATATCCAAACAAGCGTTCTCCCCCCGGATAGAACTGCATGGTTTGCGCCTCACCCGCGGCCACAGAACAGGCGGCCGAGGCCGCTTCCTTTAGTGACAACGCTATCATTTCTCGACCGCTCTTTCTCTTCCGAAGCAGGCGGTTATTCTGAGGACAAGACAAACAATAGCTTTGTCACCTTGCAGCAGGATTGACACAATGAACAAGAGCGGTCTTGGCGCCAACGCGCCCTTGACGAAACACGCGCGCCTGCTGGCCTGGGTCGACGAGGTCGCCGCCCTGACCAAGCCAACGGCCGTCCACTGGTGCGACGGCTCCGACGCGGAATGGATGGCCCTGACCGACGAACTGGTCGCCGCCGGCACGCTCAAGCGCCTCAATCCGGACCTGCGCCCCAACTCGTTCCACGCCGCTTCCGACCCGCGCGACGTCGCCCGTGTCGAAAGCCGCACCTTCATCTGCTCCAAGGACCAGGCCGACGCTGGCCCGACCAACAACTGGCGTGATCCGGCCGAGATGCGCGGCCTGCTCAACGGTCTGTTCGACGGCTGCATGAAGGGCCGCACGATGTATGTCGTGCCGTTCTCGATGGGCCCGGTGGGCTCGCCGATCAGCGCCCTGGGCGTCGAGATCACCGACAGCGCCTATGTCGCCGTCTCGATGCGGGTGATGACCCGCATGGGCCAGGCGGCGCTGGACGCCTTGGGCGAGGACGGCTTCTTCGTGCCGGCCCTGCACACCCTGGGCGCGCCGCTGGCCGAGGGTCAGGCCGACGTGGCCTGGCCGTGCAACGACGACAAGTACATCGTCCACTTCCCCGAAAGCCGCGAGATCTGGTCCTACGGGTCGGGCTACGGCGGCAACGCCCTGCTGGGCAAGAAGTGCTACGCCCTGCGCATCGCCTCGGTGATGGCCCGCGACGAGGGCTGGCTGGCCGAGCACATGCTGATCCTCAAGCTGACCTCGCCGGCCGGCAAGGTGCGCTACGTGGCCGCCGCCTTCCCCAGCGCGTGCGGCAAGACCAACATGGCCATGCTGCAACCCACCCTGCCGGGCTGGAAGGCCGAGACGATCGGCGACGACATCTGCTGGATGCGGTTCGGCGCCGACGGGCGGCTGTACGCGATCAATCCGGAGGCCGGCTTCTTCGGCGTCGCGCCGGGCACGGGCGTCAAGACCAACCGCAACGCCGTCGACACCCTGCATTCCAACTGCGTCTACACCAACGTCGCCCTCACCGCCGACGGCGACGTCTGGTGGGAAGGCCTGACCGAGACCCCGCCCGAGGGCCTGACCGACTGGAAGGGCCGCGCCTGGACGCCGGAGTCCGGCGAGCCCGCCGCCCATCCGAACGCCCGCTTCGCCGTGCCCGCCGGCCAGTGCCCGGTGATCGCCGACGAGTGGGAGGATCCCGCCGGCGTGCCGATCTCGGCCATCCTGTTCGGCGGCCGCCGCGCCTCGGCCGTGCCGCTGGTCACCGAGGCTTTCGACTGGGAGCACGGCGTGTTCCTGGCCTCCAACGTCGCCTCGGAAGGCACGGCCGCGGCCGAGAACAGCATCGGCGAGCTGCGCCGCGATCCCTTCGCCATGCTGCCGTTCTGCGGCTACAACATGGGCGACTATTTCGCTCACTGGCTGAAGGTCGGCGCCTCCGCCGATCCGGCCAAGCTGCCGCGCATCTATTTCGTCAACTGGTTCCGCAAGGACGAGCGCGGCAAGTTCGTCTGGCCGGGCTATGGCGAGAACAGCCGCGTGCTGAAGTGGATCGTTGACCGCCTGGAAGGCGAGGCCGACGCCGTCGACAGCCCGATCGGCCGCCTGCCCGCCCGCGACGGCCTGGACCTGACGGGCCTGAACCTCAGCGACGCCCAGCTGGACCTGCTGCTGACCGTCGATCCGGCGATCTGGCGCGCCGAAACGGCGCTGATCGCGCGCGACTACACCAAGCTCGGCGATCGCCTGCCGCCCGCCCTGTGGCGCCAGTTCGAGACCCTGCAAGACCGCCTGACGCCGGCGGCGACCGCGAAGACCTTGGAGCCCGCCTGACATCGATGAACGCCATGCCGCTTTCGCGCCCCGACGCGGCCGCCTCGGCCGCGTCGGACCAGGCGCATCTCGACAACGACGCCGCGAGCTTCGAGGACGCCTTCACCCAGGCGCGCTGGCGGGCTTTTCTGCGCATTGTCGAGGGTCGCCCCCGTCCCGCGACGAAGGCGATGATCGGCGATGTCGCCCGCTGGCACGGCGTCACGCTCAAGGCCCTGCACAATCTGGATGAGCGCCGGATCACCCAGTGCGAACGTGGTCCAGGCGGCGTCAGGTTCTATGGCCCGGACGACCAGGCCAGGATCGAGGTGGCGCTTACCCTGCGCGATTTCGATGTCGGCCTGGACGACATCCGACGCTTTATCGAGCTTTTGGACCGCGACAGAGGAGCGGCCAGGACATTCCTGGCCCAGGTCCTGACCGATCGCATCGCTGATTTTCGCCGCCGAGAGCAGCGCGCGGCCCGGACGATCGCCTGGCTGCGAACGGCGTCATCGCAAACCGGGGACGATCGCCTGCCCTAACGTACCCCTTTCAGGGGACGGCCAGCCCGCGGGGAAGCCGATAGATTGGCGGCAGCCTGATGGGACAGACGGGACAAGGGAGGAGATCGGCATGGAGGCCATGGCCGGATATTTGCTGCTGGGATTCCTGTCGTCGCGCGCCGCGCCGGATCGGCTCGCGACCGAAGCACGGACCGCGCAGGTCGTGCCATCCATCGCCGGGCGCCCACGGACGCGCCGGACCACCCAAGCCTCCCGATAGGTCCCCGACCGCCTTGGAACAAACAGCGCGCGTCGGCCTGGCGCGTGGGTCACCTGGCTTGGCCGAGCGGGCCTCAAGCGAGGCTCAGTCTATTAGCCGGCCGGCGACGGTCCTAGTCCGGGAGGAACCATGGTCGAC
>NZ_AKKF01000206.1 GCF_000281955.1 Caulobacter sp. AP07
CCCTTCGGCTCGTTCGGCGGCCTGCCGGTCAAGATCGCCTACGGGCTGCTGGGGATCGCCCTGTGCGTTGTGACCAGCAGCGGCGTGACCATCTGGCTGACCCGCCGCCGCGATCGCGGGCGTCCCGCGCCGCGCCTGGAGAAGGCCTGGACGGCGATCGCCTGGGGCGCGCCCGCGACCCTGGCCCTGTCGGCCGCCCTGTGGCTGGCGGTCAAGGCTCCGCCGGTCTGGGTGTTCTGGGCGCCGCTGGCCGTCGCGATCGCCGCCGCCGTGGCGGTCAAGGACGCGCGGTTCTGGACGGTGGGCCTGCGGACGGCGACCAGCCTGGCGCTGGCGGCGGTCGTGGCCGTTCACGCCGCGCGGTTCGGCGCGCTGGCGGTCAGCGCGACGGCGCTGGGGGTGAACCTGACGCTGCTGGCGCTGGCGGCGGTGATCGCGCCGTGGAGGGTCCGGACGGGGACACACACTCACTCCCACCACCTCGCCACCTAGACAAGGGCCTGGGGATGAGTGTGTGTCCCCAGCTCATCCACAGACCTACCCGTCGATCCAGTCCGTCAGCCCCTCGCGCGCATGCGCCTCGCGCAGCGACGGCATCGCCCGCATCCGCGACAGGTAGCGGGCGATATGCGGCCACGCCGTGGCGGGCCTGGGCATGTTGCGCGACCAGCGCATCAGCATGGTCGCCAGGAAATCGACGGCCGACAGCCGCTCGCCCAGCATGTAGGGACCCCGTCCGGCCAGTTGCGCGTCGAGGCGGTCCCAGACGGCCTCGATCCGCGCCTGGGCCACGGCCTGAACGGCCTGGGCCCCGGCCTCGCCGGCCGGCTCGTGCGAATAGAACCAGGCCCGGAAGCTCGGCAGCAGGGTGTTGGCCAGATAGACCATCCCCTGCAGATAGGCCGCGCGTTCAGGCGCGCCGACCGACGGGGCCAGGCCCTTGTCGGCGTGACGCTCGGCCAGCAGCATCAGGATCGCCGTGCTCTCGCACACCGGCGCGCCGTCGACGATCAGGGTGGGAACCACGCCGGCCGGATTGAGCTTGAGGTAGTCCGGCTGCTTGTGAGCGCCGGTCTTCGTATCGGTCAGCACCAGTTCGAACGGCGCGCCGATCTCGATCAGCATCCAGTGCACGGCCAGGCTGGCCGTGCTGGGGCTGTAGTAAAGCTGGTACATGGGAATCCCTCGCCCGCGATGGGCGAGGGATCGGTCGGCGAGGCCTGGCTGTCAATCGGCGTGCGACGAACGTCAGTGCTTCTCGCGCCAGCCCGCCTTGGCGGCGTCCCTGGTCAGGGTCAGGTGCACGCCCTCGTCGTCGACGTGGTCGACCCAGGTCATCGGGATCAGGTGATGCTTGAGGCCGCCGCCCAGGTCGAGCTTGGTCAGTTCGATCTCGCCGCCGACCACATGGTCCACGCGGCCGACATGGCCGCCGTCCGAACCGACCACTTCGAGGTGTTCCTGAATTCGCGAGGCGTCGATCATGATGTTCCTCCGGGTGTTGGTGACCGCCCGAAGGGCTAACGGGCGGGCGCCCGGCGCAGTTTCCGGAGCGCTTGCGCACGGCGAATGTTCGCTATATGTTCCCGTCAAGGTTGCGACTTTGCCGAGGCCGCGATCCTGGCTATCACTCACGGGTCGGACGCGTTCGCCGCAAGGGCGCGTCGATGGGGCCCGTCGATGGGGGAAAGACCGATGATCAAGCCGCTCGCCGCCGCCCTGTGCCTGCTGATCGGCGGGGCGACTTCGGCGGCCTGGGCCCAGCCCGCGCCGGCGACCGCCGAGACGCCAGCGCCGGCCGTCGCGCCCCCTCCCCCGGTCGCGCCCGCCGTTACGCCTCCCGTTACGCCCCTGGCCCGTGTCGACGCGGTGTTCGCCGACGACGGCGTCACCCTCACCGACGGCGGCAAGAGCGTGCTGTTCTACCGCACCGCCCCCGCCGATCCCCACGAGCCGGGCCGGCTGAACTATGTCCACCCGATCTACGCCCCCGACGGCACGGTGCTGACGCAGGACCGCCCGGCCGACCACCCGCACCAGCGCGGAGCCTTCTGGAGCTGGCACCAGGTGATCGTCGACGGCAAGACCGTCGCCGACGGCTGGTTCATGAAGGGCCTGACCTTCCATGTCCGCGAGAAACGCTTCAAGGGCGACAGCGCCGGCGGCGGGACCCTGGTGGTCAACGCCGACTGGATCGTCAATTCCGGACCGGAAGTGGCCTATGTGGCCCGCGAGACCACCAAGGTCCGGGTGTATCCGCTGAAGGCCGGCGCGCGGCGCATCGATTTCGACACCGTGATCACCGCCCGCGCGGGCGCCCTGTCCCTGGGCGGCAGCGACGACGTCAAGGGCTATGGCGGCTTCTCGGTGCGGCTGGTCATGCCCGACCGCCTGGCGTTCGGCTCGGACGGCAAGGCCGTGACCCCCGCGGTCGGACCGGTGGACGCCGGCAAGGCCATGGGCTTCGCCTGGCCGCAGGGCGTCGGCGCCCCGGCCTGGACCGTAGGCCTGGCCTGCAAGGCCAACGGAACGCCGATCACCCGCTGGATCCTGCGCAAGGAGCTGTCGATGCAGAACTGCGTGTTCCCCGGCCGCGCGCCGTTCGTGCTCAAGAAGGACCAGACCCTGCGCCTGCAATCGACCCTGATCCTCCGCCCGGCCACGCCGCCGAAACTGAAGAAGGGCTAGGCCGTGGCCGAGATCCTCAACCTCAACCGGGCCCGCAAGGCCAAGACCAAGGCGGACGCCAAGGTCCAGGCTGTCGAGAACCGCGCCAAGTTCGGCCGCACCAAGGGCGACAAGGCCCTGGAGACGGCGCGGGCGGAAAAGCTGAAGCGCGAGCTGGACGGCGCCCGACGGGAAAGCCAGGACGAGACCGGGGAGTAGAGGTGCCTATTTCGCCTCGGGTCCAAAGGCGTAGAGCGTGCCGTTCTCGGCCCCGACATAGGCGACGCCGCCCTCCAGCCAGGCCGTGCCGATCAGCCGCCCGTCGCTGCCGGCTCCGGAGACGATCTTTCCGTCGCCGAGCGCCAGTTGCTCGAGCAGGCCGCCCAGGGTGCCGATGACCAGGACATCCCCGGCCACGGCCGGCGAGGCGAAGGCCGCGCCGTTCAGCGTGGTCCGCCACAGTTCCTGCCCGGTCTTCAGGTCCACGCACTGGGCGATCTTCAGGTCCGAGCTGCCGACGCAGGCCTTGCCGGCGACGATCGCCGGCGAGCCGACCACCCACGAGCCCTTGTGCGGCGCGATCCAGGCCGGCTTGCCGGTCGCCGCGTCCAGGGCGTAGACGCGATAGTCCCGGCTGCCGAACACCACCAGGCCCTCCGCCACGGCGGCCGAGGACTGGATCGCGCCGATCTTGAAGTCGCTGTTGCCCTGGGTCTGGAACGACCAGGCCAACGTCCCGTCCGCCCGGTTCAGGGCGTACATCGCGCCGTCGAAGCTGCCGACATAGATCCGCGCGCCGTCGCTGGCCGGACTGGCCCGCACGCGGCCGCCGGTGGCATGGGTCCAGATCACCGCGCCCGTCCTGGCGTTCAGCGCCCGCACCACACCGTCCCCGCCGCCGACATAGATCACCCCGTCCAGATAGAGCGGCGACGAGGCCCAGTAGTCCCAGAAGTCCACGCCCGGCTTGTAGTTCATGAACGGCAGGTCCGGCCCGGTCGCGCGCTTCCAGGCCAGTCGCCCATCGGCGACACGGACGGCATGGATCGTGCCGGCGTCCGACTGGAAATAGGCCAGGCCCTCGGCGACCGCGGCGCTGGCGGTGATCGGCCCGTCGGCCTGGAAGCGCCAGCGCTGGCGGCCGTCGGCCGAATCCAGGGCGCGGAACCCGCCGTCCTTGGCGCCCAGATAGATCACCCCGTCACAGAGGACCGGGCTGGCGATCGCCGGCCCGCCCAGGGCGACCTTCCAGACCAGGCCGTCGACGCCGGCCGGCGCGGGGCCGGGATAGACGCCCAGATGCCGCGGCCCGGCCCGGAACTGGCAACCCTCGGTCCCGACCGGAGCCGCGCTCGACCTCGTCACGCCGACGCCCAAGGCCAGGGCCAAGCCGACCGCCACGACGGACAGGCCGGCGCGGCGGCGCGCGAAGATCGCGGTGCGTGTCATGATGCTTCCCCCGAGAGCCGGCGCGTCGTCAGTGGATTCGCGCCACGTCCGTCTCTCGGACCAAGCTATAGCAGACGCGCCTCACCGGGGCGCCAGATACCGCATGGGCTTGGCGAGCGTCGCGTCACGGATCACCGCCAGCCGGACCTCGTCCGCCAGGCGCCGAGCCGCCCGCCTGGCGGCCTGACGCTGACGAAACTCCTGCCACATCAGCATCCAGCCGAACGTGGTTTCCTTATGGGTCTTGATTGCTTCGTCCATCATCGTCGCCTTCCGTCCGCTGCGATGACGCGAAAATCCTCCTTTCGTCCCCGGGTGACAAACGCGGCCTCCTTGGCTATACATAAGTCACCCTTATGCCAGACATCCTCGCCACCCTGCCGCTCAGCGCCATCCGGATCTTCGAAGCGGCCGCGCGCCTGAAGAGCTTCACCCGGGCCGCCGACGAGCTGGGCGTCAGCCAGGCCGCCGTCAGCTGGCAGGTCAAGGCGCTGGAGCAGCGCCTTGACCAGTTGCTGTTCGTGCGCCGGCCACGCGAGGTGGACCTGACCCCGGCCGGGGAGCGCCTGTCGCGGGCGGCCACCGAGGCCATGGCCATCCTGCGCGCCGCCGTCTCCGACCTGGTCGAGGCCGAAGAGGGCGTGCTGTCGATCACCACCGTCCAGAGCCTCGGGGCCCAATGGCTGGCCCCGCGCCTGGGCGGTTTCCAGGTGGCCCACCCCCGGATCGCCGTGCGGCTGGAGACCTCCAGCCGCGTGGTCGACCTGACGCGCGAGACCTACGACCTGGCCCTGCGCGGCGGCCAGGGCCATTGGCCGGGCCTGGAAAGCCACTACCTGGCTCCCTCGATCCAGACCGCCCTGTGCACCCCGGCCTTCCTGGCGCGGATCGGCGGCCTGGCCACGCCCGCCGACCTGGTCGACGCGCCGCGCATCGGCTCGGCGGCCGAATGGGCGACCTGGTTCGACGCGGCCGGGGTCGCGCCCTGCGACGACCGCGCCGTGCCGCGCCTGATGGCCGACGCCCAGGCGCTGGAGGTGGCCTCGGCCCTGGCCGAACAGGGCGTGGCCCTGGGCTCGCCGATCTTCTACGCCCAGGACCTGGCCCAGGGCCGGCTGGTCGCGCCGTTCGACGTGGTCGCCCACTACGGCGGCGGCTACTGGATCACCTATCCGGCCGAACGTCGCCGCGTGCGCAAGATCGCCGCCTTCCGCGACTGGATCCTGGCCCAGGCGGCGGCCGATCCGCTGATCGCCCGCCATCGGACGTCATGAGGGATCAGGCCCCACCCCGCCTGGCCGGGCGGCCGCCGGCGCTGGCCCCTTCGCCCGATTTGGCGTAACGTCGTTCTCCCTGAAGGAGATCCGAAATGACACCTTGGGAATTCAAGGGTCGGGAACTCGTCAACTGCACGTGCGAGTACGGCTGCAACTGCCAGTTCAACGCCCTGCCCGACAAGGGACATTGCCACGCGGTCGCCGGGATCGTCATCGACGAGGGGCGTTTCGGCGACGCGCGCCTCGACGGCCTGAAGATCGCGGCGGTCTTCAAATGGCCCGGGCCGATCCACGAAGGCAACGGCGAGGCCATGGCCTTCGTCGATGAGCGAGCGGACGCGGCCCAGCGTGACGGCCTCCTGCGGATCATGAGCGGCCAGGACACCGCGCCGTTCGCCACGATGTTCGCGGTGTTCGCCTCGACGCTCTCCAAGATGCACGATCCGGTGTTCGCCAAGATCGACATCGACATCGACGTCGACGGGCGCCAGGGCCGCGTGCTCGTCCAGGACCATATCGACCTGACCGGCCGCCCGATCCGCAATCCCGTGACGGGGGCCGACACCCGCGCGCAGATCGTTCTGCCCGACGGCTTCGAGTACGAACTGGCGGAGATCGGCAGCGCCTCGAGCCGGACCGGCGGTCCCGTCCTGGTGCAGATCGACGACAAGTACGCGCAGTTCGCGCGGCTGCACCTGAACAACAACGGCGTCGTACGCTCACGGACGGCGTCCGCGGCCGCCTGACATGGCGGATGAGCGCGAAACGGCGGTGCTGGAGCGCGTGCTGAAGCATGAGCGCGTGATCACGTTGGTGGGGCTGGCCCTGCTCTGCGCGCTGGCGTGGGTCTACCTGCTGACCGGCGCCGGGCTCGGCATGAGCGTGTCGGATATGACCTCGCTCTCGCTCTTTCCGCACAAGGCGGCGCAGGCCTCGGCCGCGATGTCGATGTCGATGCCGATGTCCGCGGCGGAGATGCGGGACATGGCGATGGGGCCGCCGGCCTGGAGCCCCGGCCTTTGGGCGCTGACCACCGCCATGTGGTGGACCATGATGGTCGCGATGATGACGCCCAGCGCCGCCCCGACCATCCTGCTCTACGGACGCACTCACCGGCACGCGCTGGCCCATGGCCAGGCGACGGGCCTGGCGCCCGCGTGGGCGTTCGCGGCGGGCTACCTGCTGGTCTGGCTCGGCTTCTCGCTCGCGGCCGCGGGGCTGCACTGGGGCCTGGAGCGCGCCAGCCTGGTTTCGGCCGCGACAATGGGCTCGCGAAGCCGGTGGCTGTCCGGGGCGGTACTGATGGCCTCCGGGGCCTACCAGCTCTCGCCGCTGCAGCAGGCCTGCCTTGGTCATTGCCGCTCGCCCGCGGCGTTCCTCTCGCGCCACTGGCGGCCGGGAGCCCTGGGCGCCGTCCGGCTGGGCGTCCTGCACGGGACCTACTGCGTCGGCTGCTGCTGGATGCTGATGGCGCTGCTGTTCGTCGGCGGGGTGATGAACCTGGCCTGGATCGCCGCCCTGACACTGCTGGTCATGGCCGAAAAGGTGCTCCCAGGCGGGCCATGGGTCGCCCGTGTTTGCGGAGTCGTGATGCTTGCATGGGGCGCGGCCACGCTCCTGGTGTGACGCCGACGCCCCTACCCCCGCAGGAACTCGTCCACCAGCGCCTGGTCGCCGTCATAGACCCAGCACTCGGCCAGCAGGTCGCCCTCGATCCTGTAGACCAGCACCCGGTCCAGTTCGGTGACCACGCCGTCGCGCTCGAAGGCCTCGCGGGCGATGACCACCGCGCGTTCGGGGCCCGCCGTGACGTCGACGATCTTCACCAGCCTGCGGCGCGTGCGGCGGCTGACCTCGGCCAGGGTCGCCAGGGCCGCGGCCAGGCCGACATGGTCGCCGGTCAGCGGATGGTCGCCGAAATAGTGCAGGGTGAAGCCCGGATGGTAGCAGGCGCGCAGGGCCGTCAGGTCGCCGGCGGCCCAGGCGCCGGCGTAGCGCTGGGCGACGGCGCGGTTGGCGGCCGTCCGGTCGTCGGCGGTCATCGGGCCACGAACCGGTCGCGAAGGCTCTCCGGAATGCTCTGATAGACCGTGGCGGGCGGGATCTTCAGCCGGCGCCGGGCCTCGTCCAGCGGCAAGGCGAACAGGGCCGGATAGTCGACCTCGGGCAGCCAGGCCGCCTTGCGGCCGTTGCGCCAGGCCTGCCGGGCGGCCTGGTTGTAGGGCTGGCCGTTCTTCTGCTTGGCGAACTGGCTGGCCCCGGCCATGGCGATCACCGCGAAACCCAGGCTGCGGGTCTGGGCGTAGGAGAAGGCCACCACGCAGACCTCGCCCAGGGCGTCGGTGCCGTAGCCGGTCAGCACGTGCCAGACGTCGTGGATGTCGCGCATTCGCCGCGCGTACCAGGCCAGCGGGTGGGCGGCGTCGACGTCGGCTTCCGGAACCTTGCGGCTCTCCTCGGCCAATCCCTCGGCCGACAGGCCGCGCGGGGCGATGAAGTCGCGATAGGCCGCGCCCACCGTGCCGGGCGCGAAGCCGGCCAGCCAAGCGGGATCGGACAGCCGCTCGGCGAACTCGTCGCGCTCATAGGCGATGCGGCCGCCCTCCGGCGTGCTCAGCAGCCGGCGATAACCCTTGGGGATGGCCCTGCCCGACAGCGCCCGCATGATCTCGAACACCTGGCGGGTGTCCTCCTTGTCGGCGATCAGGCGCCGGACGGCCCGAAGCGCCCGCAAAGGCTGCAGATTGAACGCGTCGCGCTGGCGACGCATCGGCTGGCGGAGGTTTTGTTCGCCGAAGACTTGCGTGGCCGCGATCATAGGGCATTCTCCTGCTGGACCCCACAAAGATGACATCGCGTCATTTTTATTCAAGAGGGTTCAGCGACCCCTGCTATGTGAAAATGGGGACGACGAGATGGGCAGTCTTAAAAAACGTTCGATCAACCTGGCCGGCCACGCCACCTCGCTGGCCCTGGAGCCCGAATTCTGGGCCGTGCTGCAGCACGCCGCGACGGCCGACGCGATCAGCGTCGCCGGCCTGATCCAGCGCATCGACGCCGGGCGCGGCGACCGGCCGCTGGCCTCGGCCTGCCGGGTGTTCGCGCTACAGCACAATCAGGCGCGTTAGCTCTCGACGCCAGGCCCCGGCCTGGGGAGCGGCGGCGGCTGAGGATTGGGCGTAGGGCTCCGCGGCAGGGCCGGCGCGGCCGGCAGCCGCATCGCGAAATCGTCGGGCCGCACCGCCAGCAGGCCCGAACGCCAGCTGCCCCACACCAGGGCCCCGACGAACAGCAGAACGACCAGCAGGGCCAGTCCCACAAGTCCGATGTGCTGGGGATGCATGTCGTGACGGTACGCCACCTTGTCTCTCCCATGCGTTTCGTCCCGTCAGGAAAACGGCGGGGCGTGGTCGAGGTTCCTGTTTCGCGCAATCGGGCGCGAGGGCTTAAGCCCGGCGAACTTTGTGCTACATATGTTCCATGTCTCAAGGCTTCGACTCGACTGATTTCCCCGGCGACCTCCCCGCCCCGCGCATCTCCGACCTGGCCCGCCCGCGCGGACCGGAAGGCCCGACTCCGAACTATCTGGAGGGCCTGAACCCCGAACAGCGCGCCGCCGTCGAGGCGACCGAGGGCCCGGTCCTGGTGCTGGCCGGGGCCGGCACCGGCAAGACCCGGGTGCTGACCACCCGCCTGGCCCACATCCTGGCCACCGGCCGCGCCCGGCCGTGGGAGCTGCTGGTCGTCACCTTCACCAACAAGGCCGCGCGCGAGATGCGCGAGCGGATCACCCACATCATCGGCGACGAAGCCGAGGGCCTGCGCTGGCTGGGCACCTTCCACTCGGTGGCCGCCCAGATCCTGCGCCGCCACGCCGAGCTGGTGGGCCTGAAGTCCAGCTACACGATCATCGACACCGACGACCAGGAGCGGCTGCTCAAGCAGTTGATCGAGGCCGCCGACATCGACGCCAAGCGCTGGACGCCGCGCATCCTCGCCGGGCTGATCGACACCTGGAAGAACCGCGGCTGGACGCCCGACCGCGTCCCCGGCTCGGAGGCCGGCGAGTTCGCCAACGGTCGTGGGATCACCCTCTACCGCCAGTACCAGGAGCGCTTGCGCATCCTCAACGCCTGCGACTTCGGCGACCTGCTGCTGCACAACATCACCATCTTCACCGGCCATCCGGACGTGCTGGCCGACTTCCAGCGGCGCTTCCAGTACGTGATGGTCGACGAGTACCAGGACACCAACGTCGCCCAGTACCTGTGGCTGCGGCTGCTGGCCCAGGGTCGCCAGAACGTCTGCTGCGTGGGCGACGACGACCAGTCGATCTATGGCTGGCGCGGGGCCGAGGTCGACAACATCCTGCGCTTCGAGCGCGACTTCCCGGGCGCCAAGGTCATCAAGCTGGAGCGCAACTACCGCTCCACCGAGCACATCCTGGCCGCCGCCTCGGGCCTGATCGACGCCAACAAGAGCCGGCTGGGCAAGACCCTGTGGACCGAGATCACCGGCGGCGAGAAGGTCAAGGTCAGCGGCGTCTGGGACGGCGAGGCCGAGAGCCGGATGGTCGCCGACGAGATCGAGAAGGCCAAGCGGGCCGGCCGCAAATACAGCCACATGGCCATCCTGGTCCGCGCCTCGTTCCAGATGCGGGCCTTCGAAGAACGCTTCGTGATGCTGCAGATCCCCTACAAGGTGGTCGGCGGCCCGCGGTTCTTCGAGCGGGCCGAGATCCGCGACGCCCACGCCTACCTGCGCCTCATCCAGTCGCCGGACGACGACCTGGCCTTCGAGCGGATCGTCAACACCCCCAAGCGCGGCATCGGCGACACCTCGGTGCAGAAGCTGCTGCAGATCGCCCGGCTGGAGGGCATCTCCACGGTCGACGCGGCCCGGGTGATCATCGGCGGCGACGACCTGCCGGCCCGCACCCGCACGGCGCTGAGCAACTTCCTGCGCGACCTGGACCGCTGGCGCGCCCTGGCCGCCAACACCCCGCACCAGCGGGTGATGGAGGCGGTGCTGGAGGAGAGCGGCTATACCGACGCCCTGCGCCTCGACAAGGGTCCGACCAGCCAGACGCGGCTGGAGAACCTGAAGGAACTGGTCCAGTCGATGAGCGCCTTCGACACGCTGGAGGCCTATCTGGAGCACGTGTCGCTGGTCATGGACCTCGACAAGGGCGCCGGCGACGACGCCGTCTGGATCATGACCCTGCACTCGGCCAAGGGGCTGGAGTTCCCGCTGGTGTTCCTGCCCGGCTGGGAGGAAGGCGTGTTCCCCAGCCAGCGCAGCATGGACGACAAGGGCGAGAAGGGTCTCGAGGAAGAGCGCCGCCTGGCCTATGTGGGCATCACCCGGGCCCGCGAGGAGGCCCGGATCAGCTTCGTGGCCAACCGCCAGGTCTATGGCCGCTGGACCAGCCAGCTGCCCAGCCGCTTCGTCGACGAACTGCCCCTGGCCCACGTCGATGCGGCCTCCGAGACCGGCTATTACGGCGGCGGCCCCGGCATGCAGCAGACCGTCGCCTCGCGCTGGGACGACCCCGGGACCAGCACCTTCACCGCCGGCAGCTACGACAGCCCCGGCTGGAAGCGGGCCCAGGACCGGGCGTCGGGCTTCGGCGAGCGCGCGACGCCCAGCTGGCGCGCCGGCGGCTCGGCGTCCCGCTCGGCCCCGATCGAGGGCGAGGGCCGGCTGGTGGCGGTCTCGGCCAGTTCGGCGGCCGGCGCCCACAAGCGCGGCGACCGGGTGTTCCACGTCAAGTTCGGCTACGGCAAGATCACCGCCGTCGAGGGCAACAAGCTTTCGGTGTCGTTCGACAAGGCCGGCGACAAGAAGGTGATCGACAGCTTCGTGGAGAAGGCGTGAGGCCCTGATCCGCTGATCCCGGCGAATGCCAGGATGCGCGGATCAGGGGTCGCCCTTGGCCTTCCTCAGCAATCCCGATCAAATGCCCTTCTGACGAGCAGGCTATCCAAGCCCCACGCTTCGTCACGAGACCCGCCATGAACCCCGTCCAGAAAGCCATCTGGTTCATCGAAGGCCATTCCGCCCAGGACCTGGACCTGGACGCGATCGCCGAGGCCGGCGGGGTTTCGCGCTTCCACATGTCCCGCGCCTTCGTGGTCGCCACCGGCCTGCCGGTGATCGGCTATCTGCGCGCGCGGCGGCTGACGGAAGCGGCCCGGACCCTGGCCGACGGCGCGCCCGACATCCTGTCGGTGGCGCTGGAGGCCGGCTACGGCTCGCACGAGGCGTTCACCCGCGCGTTCCGCGACCAGTTCGGGATCACCCCCGAGCAGGTGCGGGCGGCGCGCGACCTCGAACCCCTCAAGCTCGTGGAGCCCCTCATGCTGGACTCATCGCCTCGAACCGACCTCGCCCCGCCGCGCATCGAACAGGGCCGCGCCCTGCTGATCGCCGGTCTCAGCGGCCGCTACGGCTGCGAAGGCCCCGGCGGCATCCCCGCCCAATGGCAGCGCTTCAACGAACATGCCGGCCACATCCCCGGCCAGATCGGCGACGTCGCCTACGGCCTGTGCCTGAACAGCGACGAGCTGGGCAATTTCGACTATGTCAGCGGCGTCGAAGTGGCCGACTTCTCCGACCTGCCGGAGGGCTTCGTCTCGGCGCGCGTCCCGGCCCACCTGTACGCGGTGTTCCGCCATGCCGAGCACATCTCGACCATTCGCCAGACCATGCACGCCATCTACACCGCGTGGCTGCCCAACTCGGACTACGAGGCCGCCGACGCCCCGTTCTTCGAGCGCTACGGGCCGGAGTTCGACCCGCGCACGGGCGAAGGCGGGCTGGAGGCGTGGATTCCGGTGACGCCGAAGAACTGATCGAGATCAGGAAACCCAAAACCGTTGTCATCCCGGAAGCCTCGCAGAGGCTGTCCGGGACCCAGGGGCCGGCGCACTACGGTTGCCCTGGGTCCTGGCTCTTCGCTTCGCTGCGGCCGGGATGACAACCGATGGGGAAGACTGAGGGCGGTCGCCCTACCCTCGCACCCGCGCCGGATTGCCCACCACCGTCGCGCCCGCCGGCACGTCGCGGGTGACCACGCTGCCGGCCCCGATGATAGCGTCGTCGCCGACCGTCACCCCCGGCACGATGATCGCCCCGCCGCCGATCCAGACGTTCGAGCCGATGACGACCGGCCGGGAGTATTCGATCCCCGTCCGGCGCTCCGCGTGGTCGCGCGGGTGCTCGGCGGTGTAGATCTGGACGTGCGGCCCGATCGTCGTCCGCGCCCCGATGGTGACGGTGGTCACGTCGAGGATCACGCAGTTGAAGTTGAGGAACACGCCCTCGCCGATGCTGATGTTGTAGCCGTAGTCGCAATGGAACGGCGGCCGGATGCTGGCGCGGTCGCCGACGCTGGCCAGCAGCTGGCGCAGCAGGGCGTGCCGCGCGCCGACCGGCAGGTCCAGGGCGTTGTAGCGCCCCATCCAGGCCACCGCCGCCTCGTGGTCGGCCTGGATCTCGGGATCGACGGGATCATAGAGGTCGCCGGCCAGCATGCGCTGCTTCTGGGTGCGGGCGTCGGTCACGCGAGGAGGCTCCTAACTGCGCCCCCTCCATGCCAGACGCGGCGGTGATCTCAAACCTTCCGGGGGAGCCTCTAGGTCAGCCGTCCCAGGCCTGGACGTTCGTCTGGTCGGTGATGAGACCGTTCGCCAGGGTGAGCATCGCCGTGGAGAACACGCGGGCGCCGTCGGGATAGGCGCACGCCTGGGTGAACGCCAGGTGCTCGTTGTCGGCGACCACGGAATCGACGTGGTGGGTCATCGCCCGGCCGCAGACGTCTTCATAGAAGGACCGGATCTCGCCCTTGCCGTGAAGTTCCAGGGGAGAGCTTGGCGGGTGGTCGCGGTCGATGATCCTCATCACCGCGTCGTCGGCGTAGAACCCCGTCAGGGCGCGCGCGTCGCGGCCTTCGATGGCCTGCTTCAGTTGGCTGGTCGTCACGGAGGTCATGGGACGGTCCTCCTCCAAGCCGGCGCCTCCCGGCGCCGCGAACGCGTGGCAGGCCGACGATCGGTCGCCTCATGGCTTGGCGACGGCAGTCTACGCTCGCGGGGACGAAAGGCGAACCGACTAAAAAACAGGCACATGGCGACACACGCTCCGTCGCCGCCCCTCGGGCCATGCGCGTCTCGCCGGCGGCGGACGACCAGGACCGCGCGACTCCGGACTGAGTCGGCCTTCACGCCCCTTGCGCACCGCCCATACCCCCCCTATTTCCGCGCCTCGCCCGACAACAGCCTTAACGCGGCCCTCGGGCGGATCACCGCTATCCCAAGCGGGAAGCCACTTTGCGCGGCGCCCCTGTGTTAAAGCGGCGCAGCGGCGCGTCAGCCTCTTCCAAAGCTGCCGCGTTTCCATATCTAATCTAACAAGGCGGGTGGTTCGGCTCGCCGGGAGAGAGTGGTCGATGGCCGAGCGAAAGCAAGGCGGACAAAACAACGGCGCGGGCTCTTCGGTCATCACGGAAGTGAAGCCGAAGACGCAGAAGCCTTCGCTGTATCGCGTACTGATCTTGAACGACGACTACACCCCTATGGAGTTCGTCGTTTACGTACTTGAACGTTTCTTCAACAAGTCGCGCGAAGATGCGACCCGGATCATGCTGCACGTTCATCAGCATGGCGTCGGCGTTTGCGGCGTTTTCACCTACGAAGTTGCCGAGACCAAGGTCGCGCAAGTGATCGACTCGGCGCGCAGGCATCAGCACCCACTGCAGTGCACCATGGAAAAGGATTGAGGAGCCTCCCCTTGCCCTCTTTTTCGCGCCCACTTGAAGAATCCCTGCATCGCGCCGTCGCTTACGCCAATCAGCGCAAGCACGAATACGCCACGCTTGAACACCTGCTGCTGTCGCTTACCGATGACGACGACGCGGCCGGGGTCATGCGGGCCTGCGATGTCGACCTCAACGCTCTGAAGAAGAGCCTCGTGAACTATCTCGACGTCGAACTGGCCTCGCTGGTCGTCGACGACGAGGATGACGCCAAGCCCACGGCGGGCTTCCAGCGCGTGATCCAGCGCGCCGTCATTCACGTGCAATCCTCCGGCCGCGAGGAAGTCACCGGCGCCAACGTGCTGGTGGCAATCTTCTCGGAACGGGAAAGCCACGCCGCCTACTTCCTGCAAGAGCAGGACATGACCCGCTACGACGCGGTGAACTTCATCGCCCACGGCATCGCCAAGAAGGCGGGCGCCTCCGAGCCGAAGACGGCCAAGGGCGCCACGGTCGAGGAAGACGTCGAGAAGCCCAACGCCAAGACCGGCGGCGAGGCCCTCGAAGCCTATTGCGTCGACCTCAACGAGAAGGCGCGCCAGGGCAAGGTCGATCCGCTGATCGGCCGCGCCAACGAGGTCGAGCGGGCGATCCAGATTCTCTGCCGCCGGACCAAGAACAACCCGCTGCTGGTCGGCGAGCCCGGCGTCGGCAAGACCGCCATCGCCGAAGGCCTGGCCCGCAAGATCATCACCAACCAGGTCCCCGAAGTCCTGGCCGGCGCCACCATCTTCTCGCTCGACATGGGCGCGCTGCTGGCCGGCACCCGCTATCGCGGCGACTTCGAGGAACGCGTCAAGCAGGTGGTCAAGGAACTGGAGAACCACCCCAACGCGGTGCTGTTCATCGACGAGATCCACACGGTGATCGGCGCGGGCGCCACCTCGGGCGGGGCCATGGACGCCTCCAACCTGCTCAAGCCGGCCCTGGCCTCGGGCACCCTGCGGTGCATGGGGTCGACCACCTACAAGGAGTTCCGTCAGCACTTCGAGAAGGATCGGGCCCTGGTCCGGCGCTTCCAGAAGATCGACGTCAACGAACCGACGGTGGAAGACACCATCAAGATCCTCAAGGGCCTGAAGACCTATTACGAGGACTTCCACAAGCTGAAGTACACCAACGAGGCCTTGAAGGTCGCGGTGGAGCTGTCGGCCAAGTACATCACCGACCGCAAGCTGCCCGACAAGGCGATCGACGTGATCGACGAGGCGGGCGCCGGCCAGATGCTGCTGCCCGAGAGCCGTCGCAAGAAGGTCCTGGGCGTCAAGGAGATCGAGGCCGTCGTGGCCAAGATCGCCCGCATCCCGCCCAAGTCGGTCAGCAAGTCGGACACCGAGTCGCTGCGTGAACTGGAACGCGACCTGAAGCGGGCGGTGTTCGGTCAGGAAGAGGCGCTGATGCAGCTGTCCTCGGCCATGAAGCTGGCCCGGGCCGGTCTGCGCGACCCGGAAAAGCCGATCGGCAGCTACCTGTTCAGCGGCCCGACCGGCGTCGGCAAGACCGAAGCCGCCAAGCAGCTGGCCTCGACCCTCGGGATCGAGATGATCCGCTTCGACATGTCGGAATACATGGAACGCCACACCGTCAGCCGGCTGATCGGGGCTCCCCCCGGCTATGTCGGCTACGACCAGGGCGGCCAGCTGACCGACGCGGTCGACCAGCACCCGCACGCCGTGGTGCTGCTGGACGAGATCGAGAAGGCCCACGCCGACGTCTACAACATCCTGCTCCAGGTCATGGATCACGGGGTGCTGACCGACAGCAACGGCAAGAAGGTCGACTTCAGGAACGTCATCCTGATCATGACCACCAACGCCGGGGCTTCGGACGCTCAACGCCAGGCGATCGGCTTTGGCCGTGACAAGGTGCAGGGCGAGGAAGAGGCCGCGCTCAAGCGCCTGTTCACCCCGGAGTTCCGCAACCGCCTCGACGCGGTGGTGGCCTTCAAGCCGCTGACGCCGGACATCATCCGCCAGGTCGTGCAGAAGTTCGTCATGCAGATGGAGGCCCAGCTGGCCGACCGGAACGTGACGATCTCGCTGAGCGACGACGCGGCCGACTGGCTGGCCAAGAACGGCTTCGACGAGCTCTACGGCGCCCGCCCCCTGGCGCGGGTGATCCAGGAGCACATCAAGAAGCCGCTGGCCGACGACATCCTGTTCGGACGCCTCGTCCGCGGCGGGCACGTCAAGGTCATCCTCAAGGACAGCAAGATCGACTTCGAGATCGAGAGCGCGCCCGAAAAGCCGGGCAAGGCTCCCAAGGAAGACGAAGCCGAACCGGCCCTGGCCGGCTAGGCGAGCAGACAGCGGGAGGCCCGGAGCGATCCGGGCCTCTTTGCTTTTGGGACTCGCGGGCGACGCTGGACAAAACAGGAACACGCGGATAGCTTGAGTTCATGAACCCGGCCTTCGACACGCTCAGCGCCTCCAAACGCCTCCGCGACGCAGGCGTCGAGGAACGTGCGGCCGACGCGATCGTCGAGCTGGTGCAGTCGGCCACGCACTTCCCGGATATAGGCGGCCTGGCGACGAAGGATGACGTCGCCGACATGGCCACGAAACGGGACATCGCCGACATGGCCACAAAGCGTGACGTCGCCGACATGGCCACGAAGCGTGACGTCGCCGACTTGGCGGCGGCGGTCAAACGGGACATGGCCGAATTGGCGGCGACCACAAAACGCGACATCGCCGATTTGGCGGCGGCGACAAAACGCGACGTGGCCGAACTGGCGGCGGCGACAAAACAGGACGTGGCCGAACTGGCGGCGGCGACAAAACAGGACGTGGCCGAACTGGCCACCAAGGCCGCTCTTCAGGATGTGAAGACGGATGTTCTTCTGCTCAAAACTGAACTCAAGAACACCGAGTATCGGATCATGGCCGACCTCAACGACAAGCTTCGGGTCCAGGGCATGGCGCTCATAGGCGGCATGGCCGCGATCGTCGGCCTGGCCACGGCGGTCATCAAGCTGGCGCCCTAGGTCGCGAAACGTCTCCCGGACGGGGACACGGCCGCTATAGTCGCTTCGATCCCGAACCTGCGGAGCGCCTCTTGGAAGCCATCGTCACGATCCTGACGCTGTTGCTGGCGGTCATCGTCAGCGGCTCCCTGGCGCGGTTCACGAGATTGCCGCTGCCCCTGGTCCAGATCGCGCTCGGCGTGGTCCTCGCGCTGTCGTTCGTCAAGACGGTGGAGCTGAAGCCCGAGATCTTCTTCCTGCTGTTCCTGCCGCCCCTGCTGTTCCTCGACGGCTGGCGCATCCCCAAGACCGCGCTGTTTCGCGATCGGACGGTCATTCTCGAACTGTCGCTGGGCCTGGTGGTCATGACCGTCATCGGGGCGGGTTTCCTGATCCATTGGCTGATCCCGGCCATGCCCCTGCCGGTGGCCTTCGCCCTGGCCGCCGTGGTCTCGCCCACCGACCCCATCGCGGTCTCGGCCATCGCCGACCGCACCCCGATCCCCAAGCGGATGCTGCACATCCTGGAGGGCGAATCCCTGCTCAACGACGCCTCGGGCCTGGTCTGCATGCGCTTCGCCGTGGCGGCGATGCTGACCGGCTCGTTCTCGCTGTCCGAAGCCTTCCTGACCTTCCTCTGGATGGCGCTGGGCGGGGTGGCGATCGGCGTCTGCGTCACCTGGGCCGTGACCCGGGTCAAGCAATGGGTGACCGACAGCCTGGGCGAGGACACCAGCGCCCAGATCCTGATCAGCCTGCTGATGCCGTTCGGCGCCTATCTGGTCGCCGAGCATTTCCACTGCTCCGGCATCCTGGCCGCGGTGGCCGCGGGGGTGACCATGGGCCTGGCCGAACAGGCCGGACTGGCCCTGGGCGTCACCCGGGTCCACCGCGCCGCCGTCTGGGACACCGTGCAGTTCGCGGCCAACGGGGTGATCTTCGTCCTGCTGGGCGAGCAATTGCCGGGCATCGTCGCCGGGGCGTCCAAGACCGTGCTGCTGACCGGCCACCACGGGCCGTGGTGGCTGGCGGTCTATGTGCTGCTGATCAATGTCGGCCTGGCCGCCCTGCGCTTCGCCTGGGTCTGGACCTCGCTGCGCTGGACCCTGTTCCGCGCCGCGCGCCGGGGCGAGCGGCCGCTCAAGATGGGCTGGCGGCTGGTCATGGCCATGTCGCTGGCCGGCGTGCGGGGCGCGATCACCCTGGCCGGCGTCCTGACCTTGCCGTTCACCCTGAACAACGGCGCCGCCTTCCCCGCCCGCGACCTGGCGATCTTCCTGGCCGCCGGGGTGATCGTCGTTTCGCTGGTGGTCGCCAGCGTCGCCCTCCCCGGCGTGTTGAAGGGCCTGGCCCTGCCGCCGGAGCCTTCGCGCCAGGCCGAGGAGGACAGCGCGCGCGGCGCGGCCGCCGAAGCCGCGATCCGCGCCATCGAGGCCGCCCAGCACGCCATGGCCGAGGGACGCGCCGATGCGGACGTCTATACCGAGACCGCCGCCCGGATCATGGCCCTCTATCGCCAGCGGATCGAAGGCCGCCCGGAAAGCCCGGAAGCCAAGGCGATCAGCCGCGAAGTCGAACGGATCGAGCGACAGCTACGCCTGGCCGGCGTGCGGGCCGAACGCGACGAGGTCTTCCGCCTGGGCCGCGACCGCGCCCTCGACGAGGAGGCCGCGGCCCGGATCATCCGCGAACTCGACCTGCTCGAGGCCCGCTACAGCGCCTGACCGCGGAGCTGGAGCATCGTGCGGAAAAGTGGGCACCGGTTTTCCGCAAAAACGATGCGAAAACAAAAATCTAGAGCAAGTCGCGCGGCTTGCTCTAGAGCGCGGCTGAGATCTTCTCCGCCAGGGCCTTCAGGTCCTCGACGTCCGCCATGCCCTCGCCGTGCCGCCCCAAGGCGACGCCCTCGTAGCGGGGGATGATGTGGAAATGCAGGTGGAACACGGTCTGGCCGGCCGGCGTGCCGTTGAATTGGGTGACCACCACGCCGTCGGGCTTCAGGGCGGTCGTCACCGCCTGGGTCACCTTCTGCACCGCGCCGATCAGCCGGCCCAGGGTCTTGGTCTCGGCCTCCAGCAGGTTGCGGGCCTGGCTGGTCTTGGAGACCACCAGCACGTGGCCGCGCGACTGCGGAAAGACGTCCATGAAGGCCAGGACCTGGTCGTCCTCGAACACCTTCACCGCCGGGATCTCGCCACGGATGATCTTGGCGAAGATGTTGTCGGCGTCGTAGCTTCCGTGAAGGCTCATGATCGTCTCCAATTGATCGGCCCTGTACCTAGCAAACCGGGAGGGACGCGCAAATGACGACGAGCCTGACGCGTCGCGGCATGTTGGCGGCCACGGCCGCGCTTGGGGCCGCCGGACCGGCGTCCGCCGAGGCCGGCGCGCTCCGCCGCGAGGACCTGTCCGCCACCACCGACGACGGCGTCCGCCTGCATGTGCGCGAGGTCAGCCCGGCCTCGCCACGGGGCGCGCCGCTGATCCTGCTGCACGGGGCCCGGGCGCCCGGCGTGGCGTCGTTCGACCTGCCCGTGGCCGGCGGATCCCTGGCCGGCGACCTGGCGCTGCGCCTGAACCGCCGGGTCTATCTGCTGGACGCCCGCGGCTATGGCGCCTCGCAGCGACCGGCGGCCATGTCCCGGCCGCCCGGCGAAAGCCGTCCCCTGACCCGCGCCTACGAGGTGGCGCGCGACATCGACGCCGCCCGCGCGCTGGCCAGCCGGCGGGCCGGCGGCGACCGCGTCGGACTGGTCGGCTGGGCGACCGGCGGCCTGTGGGCGGGGTTCTACGCGGCGCTGCGGCCGGAGACCGTCAGCGGCCTGGCGATCCTCAACGGCCTCTATGGCGGCGCCGACACCCATCCGATGCTGGGGCCCGGATCGCCGGTCGCCCAGCCGGGCCAGCCGCGACGCTTCGATCCGGCGACCGGCGGCTACGCGCTCTATCCGGCGGCCTCGCTGCTGGGCGCCTGGGAGCGCGGCATCCCCTCGGCCGACAAGGATGCGTGGCGCGACCCGGCGATCGCCCAGGCCCTGGCGGCGGCCGTGCTGGCCAGCGATCCGGAGAGCGGAGCCCATGCGCCGCCCCAGTTCCGCGCCCCGCTGGGCGCGCTGGAGGACAGCTTCTACCAGGCCTGCGGACGACGGCTGTACGACGCCGGCTCGATCACCGCCCCGACCCTGCTCCTGCGCGCCGAACACGACTTCTGGAGCCGCCAGGCCGATCTCGACGCCTTCGTGGCCGACGCCGCCCGCGCGCCCTCGGTCAAGGTCGTGAGCCTGCCCGGCGCGACCCACTTCGCCCACCTGGACCGGCCGGAGCGCGGCCGCGACCGCCTGCTGGCCGAACTGGCGGACCATTTCCAAGGGACCCGCGCATGACCGAGCAACTCACCGAGCGCCAGGCGAAGTGGTTCGCCTCGGTCCAGGCCAGCCTGGAGCGCGACACCGGCAAGACCCTGGCGCAATGGGTCGAGATCGTTCGCCGCAACTGCCCGGAGACCCGGCCCCGGGCGCGGACCCAATGGCTGAAGGAGGTCCACGGCCTGGGCGTCAACCGCGCGGCCCACATCCTGTCGGCGGCCTTCCCCGAGGGGCCGGGCTGGGACGACGCCGACGCCCTGCGCGCGGCGCTGTGGACCGACCCGACCGCGACCGCGATCCTGCGGGCGCTGGAAGCGGCGGTCGCCGACTTCCCGGGCCTGGTCACCGGCCAGCGCAAGGCCTTCACCGCCTGGTCCAACAAGGTGCAGTTCGCCGCCGCCAAGCCGATCAGGGGCGGGACCGCGGTGCTGGGCCTGGCGCTGGCGCCCGACGCCTCCCCTCGCCTCTCGCCGCCGAGGAACGAAAGCTGGTCGGAACGCCTGAAGGCCAAGCTCGCCCTGGCCTCGCCGAGCGACGTGGACGACGAGGTCCGCGCGCTGCTGAAGGCGGCCTGGGAACGTTCCTAGAGTTCGCTCCCCAGGTCGGAACGCGACGGTTCGCCCCTTCGTTTAAGTCGCGTACGGAGGAACCCGCCATGTCCAAGGACGCCGATCTCGTCGCCAGGTTCTGGAAGGCCTTGAAGTCCGACCGCACCGTGATGCTGGCCCTCCCCGGGAGCGCGGACGGGCACGCCCAGCCGATGACCGCCCTGTTCGAGGGCGACCACAGCGGGCCGCTATGGATCTTCACCTCGGCCGACAACCACATCGTCGCGGCGGCCGGTACGGGTCGCGAGGCGCTGATCCATTTCGCCTCGAAGGGCCACGACCTGTTCGCCACCGTGGACGGCGAGCTGAAGGTCGACACCGACCACACGACCGTCGAACGCCTGTGGAATCCGTTCGTCGCCGCCTGGTTCGACGGCAAGGACGACCCCAAGCTGCGCCTGCTGCGGTTCGATCCGCGCCACGCCCATATCTGGCTGAACGAGAACAGCCTGTTCGCCGGCGTCCGCATGCTGCTCGGCAGCGACCCGAAGAAGGCCTACAAGGACAAGGTGGGCGAGGTGGAGTTGGGTTAGCGCTCCTCGCGGAACGGCGAGAATTCCTCGGTCAGCATCTCGATCTCGGCGCTGACCGCCTCGCGCTCACGCTCCAGGTAACGGGCCACCGGTTCGCGCAAGGCGGGGTCGGCGATCCAGTGGGCCGAATAGACCGGGCTGGGCAGATAGCCGCGGGCGATCTTGTGCTGGCCCTGGGCGCCGGCCTCGACGCGCGGCAGGCCCAGGCGGATGGCGTGCTCGATGGCCTGGTAGTAGCAGAGCTCGAAGTGCAGGAACGGCACGTCCTCGGTGCAGCCCCAGTGGCGGCCGTAGAGGCAGTCGCCGCCGATCAGGTTCAGGGCTCCGGCGATCCACGGGCCGCCCGGGCGGCGGGCCAGGATCAGCAGCACCTTGTCGGCCATCCGCTCGCCCAGCAGCGAATAGAAGGCGCGGTTCAGGTAGGGCCGCCCCCACTTGCGGCCGCCGGTGTCCATGTAGAAGCCGAAGAAGGCGTCCCAGTGGTCCTCGGTCAGTTGGTCGCCGGTCAGGGCGACGATCTCCAGCCCGGCCTGGGCGTCACGCCGCTCGCGGCGGATGGTCTTGCGGCGGTTGGACGACAGGGCGGCCAGGAAGTCGTCGAAGGTGGCGTAGCCGGCGTTGTGCCAGTGGTACTGCTGGTCCTGCCGCGGCAGCATGCCGCGCTGGCCCATCCAGGCCCATTCCTCGGCCCTCGGGAAGGTGACGTGCAGCGACGAGGCGCCCAGCCGCTCGCACAGGGTCAGGGCCCCGCCCAGCAGGGCCATGCGACCCTCGTCGACATCGATGTCGGGGCGGACGATCAGCCGGGGGCCCGTGACCGGCGAGAACGGCGCCGAACATTGCAGCTTGGGATAATAGGCCCCGCCGGCCCGCTCATAGGCGTCGGCCCAGCTGTGGTCGAAGACGTATTCGCCCTGGCTGTGGGACTTCAGGTACAGCGGCATGACCGCCGCGACCTCGCCGTTCTCGTCCTGGACCGACAGGTGATGCGGCGCCCAGCCGGTGCGCGGGGCGGCGCAGCCGCTCTCCTCCAGTGCGTCGAGGAAGTCGAAGCTGACGAAGGGGTCGCCCGAGGGCCCGGCGCAGGCGTCCCAGGCCTGGCGACCGATCTCGGCGATGCGCCGGTGGACGCGCACCTCCGCCTTGACGGCTGTCACGCGGCGAAGCCCTCGAAGATCAGGTTGTCGCAATGGTCGCTGACGCTGTCCCACTGTTCGGCCGAGCGCACCGTCCAGGCGATCACCGGCATGCCCTTGGCGCGCAGCAGGTCGGCGCGTGGGCTGGGCAGCATGTCCAGTCCCAGGGCCAGGAAGTCGGGCCGGGCGATCTCGACGTGCTCCAGCGCCGCCAGCGACTTGCGCAGCTCCGGCGCCAGCTTGCGGGCGTTCTCGTCGGCCCAGCCGTAGCTGTCCAGGCCGCGCAGAATCTGCGGCTGGTGCTCGGCGAACCAGGCGTGGGAATAGGGGTTGAAGCCGATCACCGCGGTCGGGCCGTTGTGGTCGAGCAGGATCTCGGAGACCTGCTTCTCCAGCTCGCCCACCTCGCCGAACGGCGTCTTCAGCTCGATATAGACCATGGCCCGGTGACCGATCACGGTCAGGGCGTCGGCCAGGGTCGGGATGGTCTCCTCGGTGCCCGACAGGGACAGCCGCGCCAGGTCGGCGGCCGTGTGGTCCCGCAGTTTGCCGGGAGCGCCGGTCAGGCGCTCGAGGTGATCGTCATGAAAGACCACCACATGGTTGTCGGCGGTCAGTTGCACGTCCAGTTCGATGGCGTAGCCGCCGGCGCAGGCGGCCTGGAAGGCGGCCAGGGAGTTCTCGGGCGCGCCGCCCGGCGACCACAGGCCGCGATGCGCCACGGCCGGCTCGAACAGGCGCTCCCACGCCTCGCCGAACACTTCGGTTCCGGGCCGGGCGCGGGCGCGCATCAGAACACCTCGACCACGGCGTCGACCTCGACCGAGAAGCCGAGCGGCAGGCGATAGACCCCCACCGCCGAACGGGCGTGGCGGCCGGCGTCGCCGAACACCTCGACCATCAGGTCCGAACAGCCGTTGATGACCTTGGGGATGTCGGTGAAGTCCTGGCTGACCTGGACGAAGCCGCCCAGCTTGACCACCCGCTTGACCCGGTCGAGGTCGCCCGTGGCGGCCTTCATCTGGGCCAGCAGGTTGATCCCGCAGAGGCGCGCGCCCTGCTGGGCGGTTTCCAGGTCGACCTCGGTCCCGACCGTGCCCTTGAGGCCGCCGTTGGCGTCGAGCGAGATCTGGCCGGAAATATGGATCAGGTTCCCGGCCTGGACGAAGGGAACATAGTTGGCGACCGGCGCCACCGGTTGCGGCAGCACGATTCCAAGACCCGCCAGACGCTCTTCGACCTTCGACATCATACGCTCCCAAAACTTGAGCCCATGCTTAGCGCGGCGTGATCACAGGACAAGAAAAAAGGCCCGGACCGTTCCCGGTCCGGGCCTTCAAACTGTGTCGCGGCTGTGTCGCCCGAGGACCGAAAGGTCCGGAAGGCTTAGCGCGCGGCTTGGAACTTCTCGACGGTGGCGCTGACGCGCTCGTTCAGCGGCTTGACCGAGTCCTTGATCGAGGCCGAGACGATCTCCGAAGCCTTGCTCACCTGGGCGATGTAGGCTTCCAGGGCCGACTTGGCCCAGGCGGTCTGCAGTTCGACGGCTTCCTGGACGCTCTTGGCGCCGGCCAGCGACTTGGCGGCGGCGACCTGGTCTTCAGCGGCCTTCTTCGAATAGGCGAACGCCTGGGCGCCCAGGGCTTCGGCGCCCTTGGTCGCGGCGGTCACCGAGGCGACGACGGCTTCCAGGTTCTTCTTCGAATGGGTGTTGGCCTCGGCCAGAGCGGCCAGGGACTTTTCGACGCCGTCCTTGAACGCTTGGTTCGAGGCGGTGCTGAACTGCTCGACGGTGTTCTTCAGGGTTTCGGTAGCGGCCATGGGGTGGCTCCTGGCTAAAGCGGGGCATGGCGCGGGACTGACGATCCTGCTCATGCGGTTGGGACAACGTCGGTGTCTCATGTTGCAGTGCAGCAGTCAAGAATTTTGTGCAGCGCACCATAACCTAAGGGAAAGTGCGCTCGCCTGATGCGCGAGAACCGAAGCTTCGCCGCAACGCCTTGAAATTATCCATGTCCGCGGCGAAACCACTCACCACTTGTTTACTTTGGCGTAAGGCGGCGACGCGCATGCTAAGGTCACGCGTGTGGCGGTGCGGAACCGCTCAGTTCAAATGACGGACGCATTTGTCATGTTCGCCAAGTTTATGTCCGCCCGTTTCGTTCTGGCCGCCGCAGGCCTGGCTAGCGCGCTGATGTGCGGCCTGGCCGCGCCGACGACGGCCGCCGCGCAGATCCCGTACCTGCAGATGAACAGCGCCGAGCCCAAGTACGCGGCGATCGTGATCGACGCCAATTCGGGCGAAATGCTTTACGACAAAAGGGCCGACAGCCCGCGCTACCCGGCGTCGGTCACCAAGGTGATGACGCTGTACCTCACCTTCGAGGCGCTCAGCGAAGGCCGGTTGAAGCTGACCGATCGCGTGCCGTTCTCGTCCCGCGCCGCCGCCCAGGCCCCGACCAAGCTGGGCCTGCCGGCCGGCGACAGCATCAGCGTCGACGAGGCGATCCGCGCCATGACCGTGAAGTCGGCCAACGACGCCGCCGTGGCCATGGCCGAGCGACTCGGCGGCAGCGAGAGCCGCTTCGCCGCCCTGATGACCCTGCGCGGTCAAGAATTGGGCATGCGCAACAGCCGCTTCGTTAACGCTTCCGGCCTGCCCGACAGCCGCCAGATCAGCACCGCCCGCGACCTGGCCATCCTGTCGCGCGCCACCATGCGCGACTTCCCGCAGTACTATTCCTACTTCAGCATCACCGGCTTCAATTTCCGCGGCAACTACGTCCGCGGCCACAACCGCCTGCTGACCAACATGCCCGGCTTCGACGGACTGAAGACCGGCTACACCAACGCCTCGGGCTACAACCTCGCCGGCTCGGCCGTGCGCGACGGCCGTCGCCTGATCGCCGTGGTCCTGGGCGGCTCGTCCACCGCCTGGCGCGACAACAACATGGAAGACCTGCTGACCACCGGCTTCGACGTGCTCAAGCGCCGCTCGCACGGCGAGCGCACGACCATCGCCTCCAACCTGTACGAAGACGAGCCGACCGGCCCGATCATGCGTCCCTCGTCCGAGGAAGGCGACGGCGACCAGGCCGGCCTGAAGATCGTGCTGACCGACAATCCCCGGCCGCCGCCGTCACTCAAGGTCTCGCCGACCCTGAAGGCCGCCCAAGTTCCGGTGAAGGGCGCCAAGCCCGCGCCGAAGGCCAAGGGCGAATGGGGCGTGCAGGTGGGAGCGTTCAAGTCCAAGGGCCTGGCCCGGGACCAACTGATGATCGTGCGCTCGCGCTTTTCCAAGTTCGTGTCCGACGCCGAGGGCGCGGTCGAGGGCGCGGCCGGCGGCAGCTTCCGGGCCCAGTTCCAGGGCCTGACCGCCGAGGCGGCCCGCGGCGCCTGCCAGGCGATCACCGCCAAGCGTCAGCCCTGCATGGTCCTGGCGCCGCGCTAGGGCGCTTCAGTTCGCTGATCCAAGCTCGCGAACGTTCTTCCAACTCACAAATAGTCGTCATCCCCCGCTTTATGCGGGGGACCCAAGCCGCCGTTGACATGGGGGCAGACCCCGCTTGGGTCCCCCGAACAAGTCGGGGGATGACGAACGTGGTGGACGCGGGCGCGTCGGAATAACACTCCCCGACACGAAAGCCGTTCACTTCCCGCTTAAAAGACGATCCCGCGCGGCGTTGAGCTGTGCGGCCAAGCCCGTCGTGCCGCCCTTGTCGGGATGGGCCAGGCGGATCAGGCGCGCATGGGCCGCCTGGATCTCGGCCTTGGTGGCCTGGGGCCCCACGCCGAGGATCGCGCGGGCTTCTGAGAGGCCAACCTCGGCGTTCGCGCCCCCCGCCCTGCGCACGACGGGCCGCTGCCGCGCCGTCACCGCCGTCCACAGCCCGATCACGAACAGCACGACGCCCGGCTCCCAGGCCCCGCGAATGCTGGCATAGGCCGCGCCGGCGAAGGCCACGACAGCCGTCACGCCGGCGCCGATGCGCCAGCCGTCGCCCTTCAGGAACGGTTTGCGTCGGCCCCACAGCAAGAAGACGACGACCACCGCGCCGATCAGCAGATAGAACATTCAGCGTCCCTGACGCCGCCGGACGCCTATTCGGCGGCGAGCAGAGTTTCCCCGGAAAAGGCGGCCAGGCCAAGGGAATGCATCAGGGCCCGAAGTTCCTGACGCGCGGCCAGGTGCTGTAGCGACACCGGCACCGGCCGCACCTGCGGCGACAGGTCGGCGATGGTCAGGCCGAACGGGAACAGTTCGCGATAGATCACCCGGTCGCGCAGACCCGGACCCATGCGGAAACCGACCCGCTTCGACAGGGCCGTGAGGCGGTCCTCGACGCGCTTGCGGTTGCGAGCCTCGGTGGTGGCCAGGCGGTTGCGCAGCACCACCCAGTCCAGAGCCTGGCGCTGGCCCGACAGGGCGCGGGCCTTGCGGGCCTCCCACACGGTCAGGGAATAGAGGCTGGGCTTCTGCAGCTCCATGGTGACCGGATCGACGTGGCCCAGCATGTCGAAGTCGACGAAGCTGTCGTTCATCGGCGTGACGATCAGGTCGGCCAGGCCGTGGGCCATGCGCGAGATGGCGGTGTCGCCGCCAGGGGTGTCGATCAGCACGAAGTCGGCGGCCTCGCGCGCGGCGACGAAAGCGATCTCGAACTTCTCGACCTGACCGGCTTCCGGTCCCGCCGCCAGGGCGATGTCGTCGTCGCTGAGGCGCTGCTGGATCGGCATGGGCAGGGTCACGCCGTTGGCGGCGACCCAGGCCTGGCGGTTCTCGAAGAACCGCATCGACGAGCACTGGCGCAGATCCAGGTCCAGCAGCGCCACCTTGGCGCCGCCGTACAGCAGGGCGGTGGCCAGGTGCACGGCGATCGTGGACTTGCCCGCTCCGCCCTTTTCGTTGCCGACGACGATGACGCGCGGCTCGGCCATGGTTGCCTTCCTTCTTTTCGCCCGACTCGGCGACTCTCACTGAAAGATTAACATGAACGACCTAACCTGAGAGGGTTAGGCGTCAATCCGGGGTTCCTTCCCTGTGGACCCATTGTCGCAGGTGGACGCCCGGGGTGGTCTCCGTCATAAGCCAACGCCTGTTCGACGCAGGAGTTCGCCGTGTCCCACCCGGCCCCCCATCCGGCTCTGAAGATCGTCCGCACGGTCGCCGACCTGCGCGCCCAGGTGCGCGACTGGAAGGCCGCCGGCGAGCGCGTCGCCCTGATCCCGACCATGGGCGCCCTGCACGAAGGCCATCTGTCGCTGATCAAGTTGGGGCAGGTCCACGCCCAACGGACGGTGGCCAGCATCTTCGTCAATCCCCGGCAGTTCGCCCCGCACGAGGATTTCGACTCCTATCCGCGCGGCGAGGCCCGTGACGTCGAACTGTTGGCCGAGGTCGGCTGCGACCTGCTGTTCGCCCCCAATGTCGCCGAGATGTACGCCCCGGGTTTCTCGACCGCGATCGAGGTCTCCGGCGTCTCGGAACCGCTGGAAGGCGCGGCGCGGCCGCAATTCTTCGGCGGCGTCGCCACCGTGGTCACCAAGCTGCTGATCCAGGCGCAGGCCCAGGTCGCCCTGTTCGGCGAGAAGGACTACCAGCAGCTTCAGGTCATCAAGCGCGTGGTCCGCGACCTGGACCTGCCGGTCGAGATCATCGGCGCCCCGACCGCGCGGGCCCCGGACGGTCTCGCCCTCTCCTCGCGCAACGCCTATCTCAGCGCCGAGGAACGCGCCGCCGCCGTCGCCCTGCCGACCGCGCTGAAGACCGCCGCCCAGGCCGTGGCGGCCGGCGGCCGGGTCGACGAGGCCGAGGCCGCCGGCAAGGCCGCCCTGACGGCCGCGGGGTTCGGGCGGATCGACTATTTCGACGTTCGCGAGGCCGGCGACCTGTCGCGCCTGGGCCCCGGCCCGATCAGCGGAGCCAACGCCCGCATCCTGGTCGCCGCGTGGCTGGGCAGGACCCGGCTGATCGACAACATGGCGGTGTAGGGCGCTGTTGCCGCGTGGCGCGGTGGAGCGATGTCAGGTCGGCGAAGTTCTGAGCGCCCCCACGTTCGTCATCCCCCGACTTGTTCGGGGGACCCAAGCCGAGCCAACCCGGCCATCCCTGGAAACGCCGTTTGGGTCCCCCGCATAAAGCGGGGGATGACGGAGTTGTTGAGTTGAAGAAGCGCTCGCGGGCTAATCGTCCGCGCCGTCTAGACTACCAGGCGCCCAGTTCGCGCAGCTGCCGGGCCAGGTCCGCCGGCATCTCGGCGGCCTCGGCTTCGGTCAGGTCCGGCGGCGCGTCCTCGGCCCTGAGGTAGCGCCAGCCCTGGAACGGACGGCGCGGGGTCGGCGCCACCCGCACGATGGTTGGATCGACGGTCACCTCGCAGCGCGACGCCTGGCCCTCGCCGATCGTGTCGATGGCCAGGATGGTCTGGCGGCACAGGATCTGGCCCTTCATCACCCGGTACAGCGAACCGCCGGCCAGCACCTCGTCGACGCGCTTGGGCGTCATGCGGGTGTGCATGATCCAGGGGCGGTCGGCCTCGGCGTGCCAGGCGACCAGTTCCTCGATGTTGTCGCAGCCGACGACCAGCTTGATGATGTGCAGGGGCATAGACGCGTACTTAGGGCCAGCGCCCCGCCGAGGAAAGAGCCGCGAGATTCAGGGTGTCGCGACGGCGGTCTTCCGCGTCCCCCGGGCATTTTCCGCTCGACATGACAGCGTAGTCATCTTCTATTGTCGGACAAACGACCGATGTTCGGTCGGCGGGGTTCATGCGATCGCGGTCAACGCGACGCGGATTTGGGGGGCGACATGACGCCAGCACAGCTTAGCGTAGCTTTCTTTCTGCAGATGTTCGTGATCATCGCCACCTGTCGCGCGGTCGGCTGGGTGGCGAAGAAATATCTGGGCCAGCCCCAGGTCGTGGGCGAGATGATCGCCGGCGTGATCCTCGGCCCGTCCCTGTTCGGGCTGCTGGCTCCCGACATCCAGCACATGCTGTTCCCCAAGGAGTCCAAGACGGTCCTCTATGTCGGCGCCCAGCTGGGCGTGGGCCTCTACATGTTCCTGGTCGGCCTGGGCTTCCGCAGCGAGCACTTCAAGAGCAACGCCAAGAGCGCCGCCGCCGTCTCGATCTCGGGCATGGCCGCGCCGTTCCTGGTGGCCGTGGCCATCGCGCCCTGGCTGCTGAGCCTGAACCTGTTCGGCAAGGGCATCGACACCTTCCAGGCCACTCTGTTCATGGGCGCGGCGATCTCGATCACCGCCTTCCCGATGCTGGCCCGGATCATCTACGAGCGCGGCCTGACCAACACGCCGCTGGGCACCCTGTCGCTGTCGGCCGGAGCCATCGACGACGCCGGGGCCTGGACGGTGCTGGCCATCGTGCTGGCCAGCTTCGGCGGCGGCCCGATGATCGCGGTCAAGGCCATCGTCGGCGGCGTCGCCTTCGTGGTCCTGATGCTGACCCTGGGTCCCAAGCTGCTGGCTCCGCTGGGCCGCTGGGCCGAGCGCGAGGGCAAGGTCAGCCCCAGCCTGCTGGGCGTGGTGCTGATGCTGTTCATGCTGAGCGCCTTCGCCATGGACGCCATCGGCATCCACGCGGTGTTCGGCGGCTTCATCCTGGGCACGGTTATGCCGCGCGGCGTGCTGAGCCGGGAGATCAAGAAGCAGCTGGAGCCGTTCGCGGTGATCGTGCTGCTGCCGATGTTCTTCACCTTCTCGGGCCTCAACACCCAGCTGAACATGGTCAACAATGTCGGCCTGCTGCTGGTCGCCGCCGTGATCCTGCTGGGCTCGATCCTGGCCAAGGGCGGGGCCTGCTGGGCCGCCGCCCGCCTGACCGGCCAGGACAACCCGACCGCCCTGGGCATCGGCGCGCTGATGAACTCGCGGGGCCTGATGGAGCTGATCATCATCAATATCGGCCTGCAGCGCGGGATCATCGGCCCGGCCCTGTTCTCGATGCTGGTGCTGATGGCGATCCTCACCACCCTGATGGCCTCGCCGCTGTTCGAGCTGGTCTACGGCAAGAAGGCCCGCGAGCGCGGCGAGCTGGGCGCGCTGAACGAGGACGAGGACGACGCGCCGCCGGTGCTGGCGTCGGTTCGGCCGTAAGGACGATCCCCTCTCCCCTTGCGGGAGAGGGTGGCCTCCGAAGGAGGTCGGGTGAAGGGTCGAAAGACGCCAGACGCCGCGATCAGCCGAAAGGCCGGTCGCGGCGTTTCCCATTTGAGAGACCCCTCATCCGTCGGCGACACCGACACCTTCTCCCCCAAGGGGAGAAGGGTTTTCAGGACGCGATGTCGAGCGCCGGCTCCAGCCGCGCCAGCACCACGCCTTCGCTGACCTGGCCGCCGGCGGTCGCCGACAGCTCGGCCACCACGCCGTCGAACGGCGCGGCCAGGGCGTGCTCCATCTTCATGGCTTCCAGGGTCAGCAAGGTCTGGCCCTTAGTCACCGCCTGCCCCGCCTCGACCGCCACCGAGACGATCTTGCCCGGCATCGGCGACAGCACCACCCCGTCCGAAACCGAGACATGGGCCGCGCCGACCTTGGACGCGAAGTCGAACTCACGGACGTCGCCGCCTTCGAACACATAGAGCGGATCACCGCCGAAGGCCGCGGGCAGCACGTCGACGTCGTCCAGCGGCCGGCCGTCCTCGACGGTGATGTCCCACGACCAGTCGTCGCCCAGGCTTCCTGAGGGCGCCCCGCCGGCCAGGGCCACGCGCAGCGGCACGGTCTTGCCGTCCACGCTCATCGGCAGGTGCATCGCGGCCCGGGGCCCGTTCATCCGGAAGCCCAGCAGCCGCGACGGCCCGCCGTTCCAGACGTCGGCCTTGGGGGTGTCGGCCTCCATGAAGGCCTCCAGCCGCTGACCGATGGCCGCCAGGGTCGGGGCGTCGGAGAAGTCTCGCGCCGTCAGCTGGTCCAGCCGCGCCTCGATGAAGCCGGTGTCGATCGCGCCGTCGATGAAGTCGGGATGGCTGGCGCATTTGGCCAGGAAGGCGGCGTTGGTCTTGACCGGATACACTTCGACCAGGCGGCAAGCCTGCGCCAGGCGCGCGGCGGCGTCCTCGCGGTCGACGCCGTGGGCGATCAGCTTGGCGATCATCGGGTCGTAGAACGGGGTGACCTCACCGCCCTCCTCCACCGCGCTGTCGACCCGCACGTCGCCCTCGGGCAGCCGGAAGTGGGTCAGCGGCCCGGTGCTGGGCAGGAAGCCGGTGGCGGGGTTCTCGGCGTAGAGGCGGGCCTCCATGGCCCAGCCGTCCAGCGTGATCTCGTCCTGGCTCAGCGGCAGCGGCTCGCCGGAGGCCACCAGCAGCTGCCATTCGACCAGGTCCTGGCCGGTGACCATCTCGGTGACCGGGTGCTCGACCTGCAGCCGGGTGTTCATCTCCATGAACCAGATGCGGTCGGCGCGCAGGCCCTCGGAAGCGTCGGCGATGAACTCCACCGTGCCGGCCCCGACATAGCCCACCGCCTGGGCCGCCTTGACCGCCGCGTCACAGACGGCGGCGCGGGTGGCGTCGTCCATGCCGGGGGCCGGAGCCTCCTCGATGACCTTCTGGTGGCGGCGTTGCAACGAGCAGTCGCGCTCGAACAGGTGGACGACGTTGCCGTGGCTGTCGCCGAACACCTGCACCTCGATGTGGCGCGGCCGGGTGACGTACTTCTCCAGCAGCACGCGGTCGTCGCCGAAGCTGGCGGCGGCCTCGCGCTGGCACGAGGCCAGCATGGCCGCGAAGTCCTCGGCCCGCTCGACCTTGCGCATGCCCTTGCCGCCGCCGCCGGCCACGGCCTTGATCAGCACCGGGAAGCCGATCTTGCCGGCCTCCTGGCTCAAGCGCTCCAGCGACTGGTCGTCGCCCAGATAGCCGGGGGTCGTCGGCACGCCGGCCGCGATCATCACTTTCTTGGCGGCGTCCTTCAGGCCCATGGCGCGGATCGCCGAGGGCGGCGGCCCGATCCACACCAGGCCGGCGTCGATCACCGCCTGGGCGAAGTCGGCGTTCTCGGACAGGAAGCCGTAGCCGGGGTGGATCGCCTCGGCCCCGGACTGGCGGGCGGCGGCCAGGATCTTCTCGGGAACCAGGTAGCTCTCCCGCGCCGGAGCCGGGCCGATCAGGATGGCCATGTCGGCCTCCATCACGAACGGCGCGTGGGCGTCCGCCTCGGAATAGACCGCGATCGTCCGCACGCCCAGCTCGCGGGCGGTGCGGATGATCCGACGGGCGATTTCGCCGCGATTGGCGATGAGGACGGAAGAGATCAAAACGAAAATCCTAGATCTGCGCCAGGGCCAGAAGCGCCAGGCCGGCGAGCAGGAGCGAGAAGGAGAACACGGTGGCCCACCAGACGATCAACGTCTTGAGCGTCGCGCCGACGATGCTGGAGCCGTAGGCGCCCCGCAGGGTCTGGAACAGGTTGATCGGCGTCCAGAGGATCAGCAGGCCGAACCACCAGGGCTTGAGCATGTCGGGAAGGACCAGGCCCAGGGCGTTGGTCAGGAACGCGAAGGACAGCAGGTTCATCGCCACCAGCAGGTGGTCGTAGATGAAGAATTTGGGCTTGTTGCGATAGACCAGCGTCAGGGCCAGGCCGACGATCGGCAGCAGCAGCACCGCCATGCGGTGGCCCCAGGTGAACAGCACCAGTTGATAGAACTCGGGGTTCTCCCGGGCCCTGGCGATGCCCTCCTTCAGCCAGTTGCGAGCGGCCTTGGACGGATCATGGCCGCCGCCCGCGGCCTCCTTGAGCGCCGTCTGGGCCTCGGGCGGCAGCGTGGTCGGACCGCGCTCGACGTGGCCGTCGTCGTGGATGGTCACCGCCGGAACCTCGCCGTCCAGCGACAGGCCGCGGATTCGCGCCGCGTCGGCCTTGCGGGCCTCTTCCGCGGTCAGTCCCATCCCCTCGGGCAACTTGCCGGCGGCGATCTGGTCGGCCTTGGCGACGGCCTCGGCGTAGTGGGTCTGCGCCTGGGCGACGGCCTCCTGATAGTCGGCGGGCGCCTTGGCGGCGGCCTTCTGATAGCGCGCCAGGGTCTTGGCCCGGTCCTCGTCGGGATCCTTCAGGTCGGCGTCGCGGTCCTTGGCGGCCTCGGCCAGGGTCGCATCGCGATCCGCCGCCGCTTCCTTCAGGCGGACGTCGCGATCCTGGACGGCGTCGGTGCGCAGCCGGGCGGCCTCGGCGGCCCGGCCCTGCGGCGTGGCCAGGGCTTCGGCGCGCTTGTGCGCCTTTTCCTCGGCATGGTGCTGGGCCGAGTGGATGGCGTGCTCGGCCGCGAAGATGAACAGCAGCAACGCGACCAGGAAGGTGCGGAACGGCGGCACGTGCCGCACGATCCGGCCTTCCATATAGTCCTTGGCCAGGCCTCCCGGCTTCAGGAACAGGGCCGGCAGGGTCAGGGCCAGGCGGCCGTCGAGGTGGAACATCCCCTCGATGGCTTCCCAGAGCAGATGGCCGATCGAGCGCTTGTGGTTGTCGGCGTTCTGGCCGCAGGCGTGGCAATAGGGACCTTCCAGCGTGGCCCCACAGTTGCCGCACGGTTTTCCCACGCCCTCGAAGGGCTGTTTCTTGCGTGGTTTGAAGAACTCGCTGAACGAGTCCGCCGCCGCCGCTTCCAGTTCACCCGTCATGTCGCCCCCGATCCCGACTCTAGTTCGTCCAGCTGGGTTTACGACGCGCGAGGAAGGCGCGCACGCCTTCTTGGCCTTCGTCCGACACCCGCCGGCGGGCGATGCGTTTTGCCGTTTCCTCGATCAGGCCACGGTCGATTTTCTGGTCGACCAGGTCGTTGACCAGGGCCTTGGCGTCGCCGATCGCGCCGGGCGCGCAGGCGGCGACCTCCTCGATCAGGGCGTCCTGGGCGGCCTCCAGGCCGGCGGCGTCCTCGAACACCTCGTCGACCAGGCCGTAGCTCCAGGCGGCGTCGGCGTCGAACACCCGGCCGGTGGCGAACAATAGCTTGGCGGTGCGCGGGCCGAGCGCCGCGATCACATAGGGACTGATGGTGGCCGGGGTCAGGCCCAGCTTGACCTCCGAGAAGGCGAACCTGGCGTCGGCCGTGGCCAGGGCGTGGTCGCAGGCGGCGACCAGGCCGGCCCCGCCGCCGAACGCCGGGCCTTCGACCAGGGCCACGGTCAGGGCCGGAACATCGTGCAGGGCCTTGAGCATGTGGGCCAGGCCCAGGGCGTCATCGCGGTTGTCGTCCTCGCTCCAGTCGGCGGCCGAGGCCATCCATTCCAGGTCGGCGCCGGCGCTGAACGCCCCGCCCACCCCGCGCAGGAAGACGATCCGCACACCCTCGGCCCCGTGCAGGGTCTCGAAGGCCTGATGCAGGGCGGCGATGGTGGCGGCGTCGAAGGCGTTCTTCTTGGCCGGACGGTTGATCCAGACGGTCACCGCGCCGCCTTCCGTGGAATCCATGTGGACCAGCGGGCTCATGGCGTCGGTGTCGGGAACCTCGGCGATCGGATTGGTCATCGGTCTTGGCCTTCCTGAAGCCTGCCTTCGGGGGGTCTGGGCAGGCGGTACATCACATGAGAACGCAGAGGATGACCCGGCGCGAGGGCCGGGTGGTCGAAGTCGCGCGTTTCGTCACGCAGGAAACCCAGCCGGCGCATCACCGCCTGGGAACGTGCGTTGGTCCGCGCCGTGTAGGCCAGCAGTTCGTCGTTCGGCAGGCGATCAAAACCGTCGGCCAGGACCGCCGGCATGACCGTCGAGATCAGGCCCCGGCCTTGAGCCTCCGACCGCAGCCGCCAGACCGCCTCGACGCCGAAGAACGGCAGGCCCTCACGCGTCGCCTGCAGGCCCGCCGCCCCGACCACCTGACCGTCGGCGTCGAGCACCGCCCAGACGCCCCAGCCGCGCTCGGCCACGTGGGCCGCCGCGCGTTCGAAGTTCCGCCGACTCGTCTCGGCCGACCAGGCGCCGCCCAGCCATTGAGCGACGCCGGGGTCCTGGTGCAGGGTCTCCCAGGCCGGGAATTCGACCTCCGTCCAGGCGCGCAGGCGCGGATGCGGCGCGACCACCGCCATCACATCCGGAACACGCCGAAGGTGGTGTCCGGGATCGGGGCGTTGAGGCTGGCGCTGATCGCCAGGCCCAGCACGTCGCGGGTCTGGACCGGGTCGATGATGCCGTCGTCCCACAGGCGGGCGGTGGCGTGGTAGGGGTCGCCCTCGGCCTCGTAGCGGGCGCGGATCGGGGCCTTGAAGGCCTCCTCGTCCTCGGCGGCCCAGGTCTCGCCCTTGGCCTCCAGGCCGTCGCGCTTGATCGTGGACAGCACGCTGGCCGCCTGCTCGCCGCCCATCACCGAGATGCGGCTGTTGGGCCAGGTGAACAGGAAGCGCGGGCTGTAGGCCCGGCCGCACATGCCGTAGTTGCCGGCCCCGAACGACCCGCCGATCAGCACCGTGAACTTCGGCACCTCGGCGCTGGCGACCGCCGTGACCAGCTTGGCGCCGTCCTTGGCGATGCCGCCGGCCTCGTACTTGCCGCCGACCATGAAGCCCGAGATGTTCTGCAGGAACACCAGCGGAATCTTGCGCTTGCAGGCCAACTCGATGAAGTGCGCGCCCTTCACGGCGCTTTCGCTGAACAGCACGCCGTTATTGGCCAGGATCGCCACCGGCTGGCCCCAGATGCGGGCGAAGCCGCAGACCAGGGTCGTGCCGTACAGCGCCTTGAACTCGTCGAACACGCTGCCGTCGACGATGCGGGCGATCACTTCGCGCACGTCGTAGGGCGCGCGCACGTCGGTGGGGACGATGCCGTACAGCTCGGCCGGGTCGTGGACCGGCGGCCTGGCCTCGTGGATCTCGGTCTCGACGCGCTTGGTGGTGTTGAGGTTGGCGACGATCAAGCGGACGATCTCCAGCGCGTGCTCGTCGTCATTGGCCACGTGGTCGACCACGCCCGAGCGCCGGCCGTGGGTGTCGGCCCCGCCCAGTTCCTCGGCCGAGATCACCTCGCCGGTGGCGGCCTTCACCAGCGGCGGGCCGGCCAGGAAGATGGTGCCCTGGTCGCGGACGATCACCGTCTCGTCGCTCATGGCCGGCACATAGGCCCCGCCGGCCGTGCACGAGCCCATGACGCAGGCGATCTGGGCGATGCCCGCCGCGCTCATCCGCGCCTGGTTGAAGAAGATGCGGCCGAAATGGTCGCGGTCGGGGAACACCTCGGCCTGGTGCGGCAGGTTCGCCCCGCCGCTGTCGACCAGATAGACGCACGGCAGGCGATTCTGCTGAGCGATCTCCTGGGCGCGAAGGTGCTTCTTCACGGTCATCGGGAAATAGGCGCCGCCCTTCACCGTGGCGTCGTTGGCGACGATCATGACCTCGCGGCCCGACACCCGGCCGATGCCGGTGATCACGCCCGCCCCGGGGGCCTCGCCATTGTAGAGGTCGCAGGCCGCCAGCTGGCCGATCTCCAGGAACGGCGAGCCGGGGTCGAGCAGGCGCTCGACCCGCTGGCGCGGCAGCAGCTTGCCGCGCGCAGCATGGCGATGGCGGGCGGTTTCCGGACCGCCGAGGGCCGCGGTGGCGACCCTTTCGCGCAGCGCCTGGGCCAGGGCCCGGTTGTGCGCGGCGTTTTTGGCGAACGACTCGCCGTTTTTGTCGATACCCGTGTTCATCTTCGGCATTAGCGAGGCATAGCCTTTTCCGTTTCGTCCCGAAAGCCGCAGTTTTTGACCTTCGATGGCCAAGTTCAGCGGTTCAAGTTAGCGTTCCACCCGTGGTCACCCTGCCCGACTTCATGGCCGATACGGCCCTCGCCCGGCTCTTCGCGCAAGAACATCGCGAAGGCGACGCCGCCTGGTTCTCCTTGCCCGGCGGCGCGACACTCTACGCGCCCGGCGAGGCGGCGGACTATCTCTACTTCCTGCGCACCGGCCGGTTAGGCGCGTTTCGGCGGGAGGAAGGCCAGGAGCCGCAGTTTCTGGGGGTGATCCGCCCCGGCGAGCCGGCCGGCGAGATGGCGATGATCGCCGGCGCGCCGCATTCGGCCAACCTGGTGGCCCTGCGCGATTCGGAAATCCTCGCCCTGCCCCGCGCCGCCTTCTTCGAGGCGGTCGAGCGCGATCCGGCGGTGATGATCGAGCTGTCGCGGCTGATGATCCGCCGGGCCCGCCAGGCCGGGGCCCACGCCTCGATCGGCGACCCGTCGGTCTACGGCTTCATCGCCGTCGAGCCCGGCAAGCTGATCCGCCCGATCGTCGAGCGCATCGCCCACGCCATCCTGGCCCTGGGCTACTCAGTCACCGTCGAGGGGGCCGAGTCGCTGCTGGCCCCGACCGAATGGTTCAGCAATGTCGAGCGCCGCCACGACTTCGTGCTGTACGTGGCCGAGGCCAGCGAGACCGCCTGGAAGCACGTGGTCGGGCGGCAGGTGGACCGCCTGTTCCGCGTCGGCCAGGGCGACCGCAAGCCGCCGCCGGTCATCCCGTCCTACGCCTCGGGCCCGTTGCAGGACCAGCGCCTGGTCGACCTGATCCTGCTGCAGCCGGCCAGCGTGACCCATCCCAAGGGCTCGGCCGAGTGGCTGAACGCCACCCAGGCCGCCCGCCTGTTCCACCTGCGCGAGAACGGCATGGCCGATGTCGAGCGCCTGGCCCGGGTGTTGACCGGCCAGTCGGTCGGGCTGGTGCTGTCGGGCGGCGGGGCCCGCGCCTACGCCCATGTCGGCGCCATCCAGGCCCTGCGCGAGCGCGGCGTGCCGATCGACTTCGTCGGCGGCTCGTCGATGGGCGCCGTGGTCGCCGCCGGCCTGGCCATGGGCTGGGACGACGGCGAGATGGAGACCCGCATCCGCAAGGCCTTCGTGGATTCCAGCCCGCTGGACGACATCGCCTTCCCGCTGGTGGCCATGACCCGGGGCCTGAAGGTCAAGGCGCGGCTGGAGGAGCATTTCGACGACATCGAGATCGCCGACCTGTGGCTGCCGTTCTTCTGCGTCTCGTCGAACCTGACCTCGGGGGCCTATCACCTGCACCGCCAGGGCGTGCTGCAGGACGCCCTGCGGGCCTCGATCTCGCTGCCCGGCGTGCTGCCGCCAGTCGCCGACGGCAATTCGGTGCTGGTCGACGGCGCGGTGATGAAGAACTTCCCGGCCGACGTGATGCGTGCCTTCCAGCTGGGCCCGATCGTCGGGGTCGACGTCACGCGCGGCCGCAGCATCACCGCCGAGGACGTCGATCGCCCAGCCTCGCTGTGGACCTGGTTCTGGTCGGGCGAATGGCGCAAGGGTCCGCCGATCGTCGCCCTGCTGATGCGGGCCGCCACGGTGTCGACCGGCCGCGATCTGGCGGCCAGCCGCGAGGCCTCGGACGTGCTGATCACCCCCAAGCTCAACGAGATCGACATCCGCGACTGGAAGGCCTTCGAACCCGCGGTCGCGGCCGGACGCACCGCCGCGGCGCTGGCGCTGGACAGCCTGGGCAAGCCGGTCACCGAGCTGCGGCGCCGCCCCAGCCTCGCCGACCTGGCCCGCGCCGCCGTCAGTAGCGTTGGGCGACCATGAACATCCGGGTGAACGGAAACAGCGTCACCCCATCGGCGCGACGCGGATAGTCGATCGCCAGCCGGGCCCGCCAGGCCGTCAGGAAGGCCGCCCGTTCGGCGGGGTCCTCCAACGCTTCCAGATAGGGCTTGAGGCTGGTCCCCGAAGTCCAGTCGACGATCGGGTCCTCGCCGCCCAGGGCGTGGACATAGGTCGTGACCCAGATGTCGAGCTCGGCGCTGAGCGGCGACAGCCAGTCGTGATAGGGCCGAGGATCGACGCCGGACCGCACGCGCTCCAGATCGACCAGGCGCGGCGCCCAGGGGCCGTCCTGGGCCACCTCGCGCAGGCTGCGCCGCCAGCCGTCGTCGGCCACCACCGGGATCTGGCAGGCCAGGACCCCGCCGGGCGCCAGCAGGCCCATCAGGCGCGGGAACAGCGTCTCGTGATGGTCCAGCCACTGCAAGGCGGCGTTGGTGAAGATCAGGTCGGGCGGAATCTCGGGCGCAAAGCCGGCGATGTCGCCCAGCACCCAGTCGATGTCGCCGCGCATCGCCCGGCCGCGGGCCAGCATCTCGGGGCTGGAGTCCAGGCCGTGCACCCGGGCTTCCGGATGGCGGGCGGCCAGCAGGGCGGCGTGCTCCCCCGTGCCGCAGCCCAGGTCCCAGATCTCGCGAGGGTCCAGGCCCCGCGGAATCTGCAGCATCAGGTCGAGCGCCGGGCGGTCGCGATAGGCCTTGTAGCGCTGGTAGACGTCTGGGTCCCAGGTCGGCATCGGCCCTCCACGGTCAAGCTGCGACAATCAGTCCGCCTATTTGGCCCGACCCGTCGCTTTTGTCGCATGGGTCAACGGCCGGACAGCGTCTAAGTTGTGGTCAAGGCGCTCATCCAACGCGCCACAGGAAGGAAACCACCGTGAACCGCGCCGTCGCCATCGCCGCCAAGGTCCCGACTTTGAACGTGCACCGCGCGGGCATGCTGGTTCTCAACACCGGTTTCTGGATCCTCATCATCCTGGCCGGGCGAGCCCTCTACGCCTGACGACGATGATGCGGCCCCGGGTCGCGCTTATTCCCCCTTTGCGCGACCCGGGAATGCCCGGCTTTCGCGCGGCTCGGCCGGATTGCGGGGCAAATGCCCACCGCGACCTACTGTCGCTGTATTACCCTCTTTGCAGAACCACCGATCGGCGCCCATATTCCTCTTGTGTTGTTCAACAACTGAAAGGAGGTGACCAGTGTCTCATTGTCTCCAACCGAGGTCGCGAGTGACCTGGAGCCTGAAGAACGAGGTTTCCAACTGAGGGCGTTGAACGCCTAAGGTTCAAGTCACGCCGCGACGCGGCTACGACGATGGAGGGCCGCCCCGAGCAATCGGGGCGGCCCTTTTCATTTAATGCTCCCCCTCTGGGGGAGCT
>NZ_AKKF01000207.1 GCF_000281955.1 Caulobacter sp. AP07
CATCCGCCACAGCGGCTCGCGCTCGGCCTTGCCCGCCGCGAGAAGTTTCTCGGACAAACCATCGTTATTGCTGAACAAACCACCCAGGTCATGACCCAGAGAAATGATGATCGCCCCGGTCAGGGTGGCCAGGTCGATCATGAACTTCGGCTTGAAACGGTCCTGGCAGTACCAGAGGGCGTCGGCCAGCACGAGGCGGCCTTCGGCGTCGGTGTTGATGACCTCGATGGTCTGGCCGCTCATCGAGGTGACCACGTCGCCGGGGCGCTGGGCGTTCCCGTCGGGCATGTTCTCGACCAGGCCGAGCACGCCGATGGCGTTGACCTTGGCCTTGCGGCCGGCCAGGGCGTGCATGACGCCGGTCACGGCGGCCGCGCCGCCCATGTCCCACTTCATGTCCTCCATGCCGTCGGCCGGCTTGATCGAGATGCCGCCGGTGTCGAAGCAGACGCCCTTGCCGACGAAAGCGATCGGCTGGGCCGACTTGTCGGCCGCGCCATACCACTTGATCACCGCCAATTGGCTCTCGCGGACGCTGCCCTGCCCGACGCCAAGCAAGGAACCCATGCCCAGCTTGGCCATCTGCGCCTCGCCGAGAATCTCGACCTCCAGGCCGAGCTTCTCCAGGCCCTTCACGCGGGCGGCGAACTCTTCCGGATGCAGGATATTGGCCGGCTCGGAGACCAGGTCGCGGCTGAACAGGATGGCGTCGGCGACGGCGTCCAGGCTGGCGAAGGCCTTCTGGGCCTTGGCGGGATCGGCGGCGGCCACCTTGACCACGGCGACCGACGGCTTCTTCTCGGCCTTCTCGGTGGTGCGGTACTTGTCGAAGCGGTAGGCCGCCAGCTTGACGCCGAACGCGGCGCGGGCGGCGGTCTCGGCGTCGTTGCCCAGCTTGAGGACCAGTTCGGTGACGCCCGAGGCCTTGACCGCCTGGTAGGCGTGGCCGGCGGCGACCTCGACCGTCTCGGGCTCGACCGCGCCGTCGCCGTCGACGCCGACCAGCACCACGCGGGCGGCTTCCAGGCCGGCCGGGGCGATCAGGTCCAGGGTCTGGCCCTTGGCGCCGGTGAAGCGGCCGCCGGCCACGGCGCGGGCCAGGGCCCCGCCGCTGGCCTCGTTGACGGCCTTGGCCTCGGGCGAAAGGGCGGCGGCCTCGTAGGCCAGGACCGCCAAGGCGGCGTTGGCGCCGGCCTGGGTGTCGGCGGGGACGAACTCGATACGCATGACGCGCTCCTGGAAACCGATGGAGCCCCAAAAGGACCTTCAGCCCGTTGGATTGGCGCAAACCAGGACCGAAGAAAAGCACCAATCGATCGCACCGGCGGCGGGACGGATCGCCGGACGCGGAGGCCGGCCACTTTGCCGCCTGACTTGAGCGGTTGTGCGCACGCGAACACGCCGTGTAGAAGGTGATCCTTCCCCGGAGCGCGCCACGCGACTCCGCTTTCCCCCGTGCCTGTCGTCGATGCGCCTGATCGAACGCTATCTCTTCCGCCAGCTCCTGGGCCCGACGCTGCTGGCGACGTTGGCCCTGGTGGCGCTTGCCTTGCTGGCGCGCAGCCTGTCGGAGTTCGACGTGCTGATCGAGCAGCGCCAGTCGGCCGCGGTGTTCCTGAAGATCATCGGCCTGGCCCTGCCCCAGCTGCTGGGCATGATTCTGCCGATCGCCCTGTTCGTGGCGACGCTGGTGGCCCTGAACCGACTGCACACCGAGCAGGAAATCGTCGTCTGCTTCGCCGGCGGCATGAGTCGCTGGCGGGTGATCTCGCCGGCCATGCGCCTGGCCGTGATGGCCACCCTGGTCTCGCTGGCCATGAGCCTCTGGGCCGCCCCCTGGAGCGCGCGGGCGATTCGCGAGACCTTCTTCGACATGAAGTCGGACCTGGCCTCGACCCTGGTGCGCCCGGGCGAGTTCACCGAGCCGGGCCCGGGCCTGACGGTCTACGCCCAGGTGATCGACCGTGACCAGATCATCCACAACCTGTTCATCCACCAGGAAAAACCCAACGGCGGCGCCGTCACCTACACGGCCCGCGAAGGCGTGATCGCCGAGCGCAAGGGTCTGCCGGTGCTGATCCTGCGCAAGGGCTCCAACCAGGAGTTCTCGCGGGCGGGCGTGCTGCAGTACCTGTCCTGGGACGAATATACCTTCGACCTGTCCTCGCTGTTCCAGACCGACGAACTGCTGCACTACAAGATCGGCGACCGCTATCCGCACGAGCTGTTCTTCCCCGACCTGCAACAGGAATGGGAGCAGCAGAACCGCGTGAAGATGCTGTCGGAAGGCCACTGGCGCCTGGCCAGTCCCCTCTACAACATGGCGATGATGGCGATGGCCCTGGCCGCGGTGATCGGCGGCGCGTTCAGCCGCATGGGCTATGGCAAGCGGATCGCCGTCGTCGGGGCCGCCGCCGCCGTGGTCCAGATCCTGGGCTTCGGCGTCAAGGCCGCCTGCGACAGCGACGTCTGGCTCAACGTGCTGCAATACGCCGTGCCGCTGGCCGCGCTCTGGTGGGGCCTGGCCCAGATCTTCCGCCAGAAGACCAACCGCTACATCGCGATCGACCATGTCGAGCCGTCCATGACTCCCCTGGGGGCCCGATGATCGCCGTTGGGATGATCGAGCGCTATGTGCTCAAGAAGACCCTGGCCTCGCTGGCCGCCGCCCTGGCGGTGGTGGCCGTGCTGGTCATGCTGATCGCGTTCGTCGACATCTCCAAGAATGTCGGCACCCGCGCCGAGGTCGGCTTCAGCGAACTGCTGTTCCTGACCGTGCTGCAGGCGCCCGCGACGATCCTGGTGCTGACGCCGTTCATCTTCCTGTTCGGCACCCTGGGCGCTTTCGTCGGCCTGAACCGTCGCAGCGAACTGATCGCCATGCGGGCGGCCGGCGTCTCGGCCTGGCGGTTCATCATGCCCGCCGCCATCGCCGCGTTCATCATGGGCCTGCTGACCGTCAGCCTGCTCAACCCGCTGACCGCGGCGATGAGCGCCCAGTTCGAAACCTCGCGCAACGCGATGATGGAGAACTATCTGAAGTCGGCCCCCAAGGGCCTGTGGCTGCGACAGGGCGACGAGAAGACCCAGATCGTCATCCGCGCCCGGGCGCGCGACCAGGCGACCGACGGCGCGGTGCGCCTGCGCGGGGTGTCGCTGTTCATCTACACGGTCAGCCCCAACGGCAGCCTGCAGTTCTCGCGCCGCATCGAGGCGGCCGAAGCCCGGCTGGAGCCCGGCTTCTGGCGCCTGACCGGGGTTCGCGAAGCCATGCCCGGGGCCGGGGCGATCCGGTCCGACAGCCTGTCGATCCCGTCCGATCTCGATGACCGCACCGCGTCGGAGCGGTTCAACAATCCCCAGGCCATCGCGATCTGGCGGCTGCCCGAAACCATCAAGCGCACGGACGCGGCCGGCTTCTCGTCGATCCCGTTCCGCCTGCGGCTGCATCAGGTGCTGGCCACTCCGCTGCTGTTCGCGGCGATGTCGGTGCTGGCCGCGGCCTTCTCGCTGCGCCTGATGCGCCTGGGCGGGCTGGCGGGACTGGCCGGGGCCGGGGTCACGCTGGGCTTTGGTTTCTTCTTCTTTAACGAGTTATGCGGCGCTCTGGGCAAGGCGGACGTGCTGACCCCAGCGATGGCCGCCTGGACACCGCCGGTGGTGGCGCTTTTGGCGGGTTTGACGCTGCTTTGCTATACCGAGGATGGTTGAGTCTGTGTCGCCGGGATCGAGGTCGTTGATGATGGAGCTTCGCTGGGGGGCGAAAAGCACGGGACGCGCTGTCCTGTTGGCGGGGGCCGCTTGGCTGGCCCTGGCCTGCACGGCGCAGGCGCAGCAGCCGCTCGTCACGATTCCCGCCACGCCCGCCCCCTCCCCGGCGGTCGACGACGGCCTGGGCGACACCGGCTACTATCTCGAATCCGACCTGCTGATCCGCGACGACGCCAATCAGAAGATGATCGCCCGCGGCGACGTCGAGGCCCGCTATCAGGGGCGAACCCTGCGCGCCGACGAGGTGGTCTACGACACCAAGGCCGACGTGGTGACCGCCCATGGCCACGTGACCCTGATCAACGCCGACGGCACGGCGCAGTTCGCCGACGACATGACCATGGACAAGGACCTGAAGGCCGGCTTCGCCCGCGGCTTCTCGGCCCGCCTGGACAAGAACATCAAGATCGCCGCCGACAGCGCGATCCGCCGCAGCGACACAATCCAGGAGCTGAACCAGGCGATCTACACGCCCTGCGAGGTCTGCGCCGAAAAGCCCAAGCCGACCTGGAGCATCGAGGCCGACAAGGTGGTGCAGGATAAGAAGCGCCACCTGGTCTATTACCACGGCGCGACGATCCGCATGTTCGGCGCGCCCCTGATGTACCTGCCGGTGTTCTGGCACCCCGATCCGCAGGCCCAGCGCAGCTCCGGCTTCCTGACGCCGAAGCTGGGCGTCTCCAAGCGGCGCGGCGTGTCCTACCAGCAGCCCTATCTCTTCGCGATCTCGCCGTCTCAAGATCTGGTGCTAACCCCCCAGATCAACGCGAAAGTTAACCCGTTCCTCAACGCCCAGTACCGCAAGCGGTTCTATTCCGGCGCGATCGACGTTCGGGCCGGCGGCACCTACGACAAGGACTTCGACAACCACGGCGACCGGTTCGGTCAAGCCACGGCCAAGAGCTATATCCTGGCCCGGGGCCTGTTCGACATCGACCAGAAGTGGAAGTGGGGCTTCACGGCCGAGCGGGCCTCGGACGCCCTGATCTTCGACGATTACGACATCAACGACGTCTACCAGACGCGCGGCCAGTTCACCGGCGACGACCATCGCCTGATGTCGCAGATCTACACCACCCGCCAGGACAAGCGCTCCTACTTCTCGGCCTCGGTGATCTCGGTGCAGGGCCTGCGGGTCGTGGACGTCGATCGCGCCACGGGCCTGGGCAACAAGTTCGAGAACAGCGGGGCCTTCCCGCTGATCGGTCCAATGCTCGAAGGGCGCTGGGAGCCTGAATCCCACGTCCTGGGCGGCCGGCTTCGCCTTCAGGGTTCAGGCGTGATGCTCAACCGCTCGGAGTCGCAGTTCGGCGAGCCGCCCTACAACTACCTCGACTACAAGGGCAAGGACGGCGTCGACAGCGTTCGCGGCACCCTGCAGGGCGACTGGCGCGCCAGCCTGGTGATGGGCCCTGGCGTGCGGATCGAACCCTTCGCCCAGGCGCGCGGCGATGCCTACAAGGTCAGCGACGTCTTCCTGCCGGTCACCGCCATGACGGCGGGCGACACCACCAACATCAACTCCTCGCGCGCCCTGGGCGTCGTCGGCGTCGACCTGAGCCTGCCGCTGTATCGGCCGCTCAAGAACGGCGGCAGCATCGTGCTCGAACCCCTGGTCCAGCTGGCCGCGGGCTCCAACAGTTCGCGCGTGCCGATCATCGTGGCGCGCGGTCCCGCGACCGCCGCCTATCCCGAAGGCGTGCCGATCTATTTCAACGAGGACAGCACCAACTTCGAGCTCGACGAAACCAACCTGTTCGACGTCAACAAGTCGCCCGGCTTCGACCTCTACGAGGGCGGCACGCGGATGAACGTCGGCGGACGGGCCACCGTGAAGCTCGGTGACGGTCGCGGCGGCAGCCTGCTGGTCGGCCGCAGCCTGCGCACCAAGGTCGATCCGCTGTTGCCGACCCGCGCGGGCCTCGACCAGAAGGCTTCCGACTGGGTCGTGGCGGCCACGATCACCCCGATCCGCGGCGTCAACGCCTTCACGCGCGCCCGTTTCGACGACGACAGCGGCAAGCTCAACCGCATCGAGGCCGGTCTCGACGCCTCGGTCTCGCGCGGCTTCGGCTCGGTCCGCTACCTGCGTGACAACAAGGACACCTCGGGCCTGCGCCAGGAGAATCTGGACTTCGTGGGCGACTACAAGATCAGGGAAAACTGGGGCGTCACCGCCCTGGGCCGTCTTTCCTACCAGGACGGCGCCGCCTTCCCGGTCAACGGCCTGCCATCGAAGAGCCAGTGGTCGTGGACCCGGCGCGATCTGGGCGTCTATTACAAGGACGACTGCATCCGCATCGACGTGATTTACCAGAACGAAGACCGCTATACCCAGACAACGAGCGGACTGCAGTTGAAGTCGGATGAGTCCGTCGTGCTGCGCCTAACGCTCGCCACATTGGGCGACACACTGTACAGCGATTAGAATGGCATCGCGTCGGGGGACGCGCGCATAAGCGCGCGCCTTCCTTTGGACGCGTCTAGAGGAACGACAATACCGATGCGGTCTGCGCGTAGCGTGACAAAATTGGCGGCCAGCGCCGCTTCCATCCTCGCCTTGACCGTGGCGAGCCTCGGCCTGCCGGCCCTGGCCCAGGAAGCCCCTCCCGTGGTCGGCGCAGCTCCGGCCGCGCCAGCGGCTCCGCGCGCCAATCCCCTGTCGGAGAGCGTCGCGGCCGTCGTCAACGACGACATCATCTCCAGCTATGACCTGATGCAGCGCATGCGCCTGCTGATGGTCACCTCGGGCATGCAGCCGACCCAGGAGAACCTGCCCCAGCTGGAGCAGGAAGCCCTGCGGTCGCTGATCGACGAGCACGTCCAGATGCAGGAGCTGCGTCGGGTCGAGAAGGCTCAGAAGATCACGATCATCTCGACCGACAAGGAAGTCGACGAGCAGATCGAGGATATCGCCAAGGGCAACAACATGAGCGGCCAGCAGCTGACCCAGCAGCTGGCCGCCCAGGGCGTGGGCATCGACACCTGGCGCGCCCAGATCCGCGCCGACAGCAGCTGGCAATCCTGGATCCAGGGCCGCTACGGCTCGCGCCTGCGGATCGGTGACGACCAGGTCAAGGCCTTCGAGCGCCGCCAGGCCGACGCCGCCAGCAAGCCGCAGTACCAGGTCAGCGAAGTGTTCATCGACTCGGTGCGCGTCGGCGGCATGGACACCGCCCTCAACGGCGCCAAGCAGCTGGTGAGCCAGATGCAGCAGGGCGCGCCCTTCCCCGCCGTGGCCCGCCAGTTCTCGGCCTCGCCGACGGCGGCCAACGGCGGCGACGCCGGCTGGGTCGGGCTGGGCGAAATGCCGCCCGAGGTCGACGCGGCGCTCGAACAGCTGCGCCCCGGCCAGCTGTCGGCGCCGATCCCGGTGCGCGACGGCGTCTACATCATCTATCTGCGCGAGAAGCGCTCGGGCGCCAAGGCGGCCCTGGTCGACCTCAAGCAGGTCGCCGTGGCCCTGCCCAAGGACGCCAGCCAGACCCAGGTCGACGCGGCCAACAAGGTCCTGCTGGACCTGAAGCCGAAGATCGCCAATTGCGAAACCCTCGAAGCCACGGCCGGCAAGGTCGACGGCGTGGTGGCCGGCGACCTCGGCGAGGCCGAGATCACCGACCTGGCCCCCGCGTTCCAGGAAGCGGCCAACACCCTGAAGGTCGGCCAGATCTCCGATCCGATCCGCACCGACGCCGGCCTGCACCTGATCGCGGTGTGCGGCAAGCGCCAGTCCGGCGGCGCCGCCCCGACCCACGACCAGATCGAAAATCGTTTGCGTGGTCAGCAACTTGCGCTGATCTCTAAACGTTATCTCCGCGATCTGCGCAATTCGGCGACCATCGAGACCCGGTGAAGACAACAGCCCTCGCCCTGAGCGCCGGCGACCCGGCCGGCATCGGCCCTGAAATCATCGCCAAGGCCTGGGCGGCCCTGCGCGCGGACGGGCCGCCGTTCATGGTGGTGGGCGACGCCCAGTTGCTGGCCTCGGCCGGCGGCGGGGTCAAGGTCCGGCCCGTGGTCAGCCCGGTCGAGGCGATGCGGGTGTTCGCCGAGGCCCTGCCCGTCCTCGACATCCCGCTGCAGGCCCGCGTGGTTTCCGGCAAGCCGTCCAGCGCCTACGCCGCCCAGGTGATCCGCTGGATCGAGACCGGGGCGGGCCTGGCCCTGTCAGGCGCGGTGGCCGGCCTGGTCACCGCCCCGATCGCCAAGGCCCCGCTCTATGACGCCGGCTTCGCCTTTCCCGGCCACACCGAGTTCCTGGCCGAGCTGACCCATGTGGGCGAGCGCCAGCAACCCCACGGCCCGATCATGATGCTGGCGGCCCGCGACCTGCGCGCCACCCTGGTGACCATCCACACGCCCCTGGCCGCCGTGCCCGCCGCCCTGAGCATCGACGCCATCGTCAACGCCGGACGGGTGACGGTCGAGGCGCTGCGCACCGACTTCGGCGTCGCCGCCCCGCGCCTGGCCGTGGCCGCCCTCAACCCGCACGCCGGCGAAGGCGGGGCGCTGGGCGGCGAGGAGGCGGCGATCATCGAACCGGCGGTCCGGACTCTTCGCGGCCTGGGCATCGACGTCAAAGGCCCCGCCCCCGCCGACAGCCTGTTCCACGCCGAGGCCCGCACGACCTATGACGCGGTGCTGTGCATGTACCACGACCAGGCGCTGATCCCGGTGAAGATGCTCGACTTCTGGGCCGGGGTGAACGTCACCCTGGGCTTGCCGATCGTGCGCACCTCGCCCGACCATGGTACGGGTTTCGACATCGCCGGCCGTGGCCTGGCCCGCGCCGACAGCCTGATCGCCGCCATCCGCCTGGCCGCCGAGATCGCCGAACGCCGCGCCGCCGCCTGATCCGCCTTTCTCGAGTTCCGAACCGATGTCCCTCGCCGACCTGCCCCCCCTTCGCGAGGTCCTCGCCGAGCACGACCTGCTGGCCAACAAGAGCTTTGGCCAGCACTTCCTGCTGGACCTCAACATCACCCGCAAGATCGCCCGCCTGGCGGGCGTGGGCGAAGGCGACACGGTGATCGAGGTCGGCCCCGGTCCCGGCGGCCTGACCCGGGCCCTGCTGGAGACCGGCGCGCGGGTGGTCGCCGTCGAGATGGACCGCCGCTTCCTGCCGCTGCTGGAAGATCTCGCCGTCGCCGCCGACGGCCGGCTGACCATCGTCCAGGGCGACGCCCTGAAGGTCGACATGGCCGCCATCGCCGGCGGCCCGGCCCACATGGTCAGCAACCTGCCCTACAATGTCGGCACGCCGCTGCTGATCAACTGGCTGACGGGCCCGTTCCGGCCGCTGTCGATGACCCTGATGTTCCAGAAGGAGGTCGCCGACCGCATCGCCGCCGACGTCGACGACGACGCCTATGGCCGCCTGGCCGTGGTCTCCCAGACCGTCTGCAGCGCCAAGGTGGTCATGGACCTGCCGGCCCGGGCCTTCACCCCGCCGCCCAAGGTGGCTTCCGCCGTGGTGCGGCTGGTCCCGCTGGAGCCGGCCCCGGACAAGGCCATGGTCGCGGCGCTGGAGAAGGTCACGGCGGCGGCGTTCGGTCAGCGCCGCAAGATGCTGCGCTCCAGCCTCAAGGGGCTGGGCGGCGGGGCGCTGTGCGAGAAGGCCGGGATCAATCCGGACGCCCGGGCCGAGACGATTCCGGTCGAGGGGTTCCAGGCGCTAGCGCGGGCGGTGATGGCGGGCTGAGGCTCGGCTTTCAGTCGGAGACGGTCAGTCGCACAGTCGAACCGTCCTCCAGATCGCGAATCTGGCGATGAAGGTCTCCGGATAGGCCGAAATGCTCCGCCGCCGGAACCGGCTTGAAGTTCTCCGGCACGTATTTCCCCTCCGCGAAGATCGGATAGATCGCGTAGGTGAAACACTCTCCAGGCGCGGGACGCTTGCCGTCCGCATGCAGCAAGCCGACGAGTTCGGGCAGAAACCAGTCGGCGTGACTTTCGCCCATCAACCGCTCGCGAAACTGATCCTGATCAGTCGCCACGACCGTGACCTCTGCGGTTCCCGTATTCAGCCAAGCCACGCTGTCCGGCCTCTGGATGAAAACGTCGCCCCAGATCGAAAACAGGATCGGCGACCAGTCCTCGCCGAGTAGCCAAGCCCACGATAACCGCAAGGTTTGCACGGCCTCGTCATCGGGGGTGAAGGTGAGCTCAGACCAACCGATCGCCATGGCCCCTCCCTCGCTCGCTAGATCTCTTCCTTCAGCAGATCCTGCACCAGATCGCCGATCCACGGGTTCCGCGCCCGCTTCTGCCGCTCGGCGTGATAGATGTGGGCTAGGTCCGAATAGGCGCGGTCGAAGTCGTCGTTGAGGATCACGTAGTCGAACTGCTCCCAGGCGGCGACCTCGTCCTTGGCGCGGGCCAGGCGCTGGTGGATGACCGCTTCGCTGTCCTGGCTGCGGGCGTGCAGGCGGCGGCTCATCTCGGCCAGGGACGGCGGCAGGATGTAGACCAGCACGCTGTCGGCGCCGGCCTGCTTGTGGACCTTCATCGCGCCCTGGAAGTCGATGTCGAACAGCACGCTCTCGCCGCGCTCCAGCGCCTCCATGATCGGCCCGCGCGGGCTGCCATAATGGTTGCCGTAGACCTCGGCGGACTCGAGGAATTCGTCCTTCAGCTTCATGAGCGCGAATTGCTCCTGGCTGACGAAGTGGTAGTCGCGGCCGTCGTGCTCGCCCGGACGCGGGTCGCGGGTGGTGGCGCTGATCGACAGGTGCAGGTCGTTGTGGTCGGCCACCAGGCGGCGGGTCAGCGAGGTCTTGCCCACGCCCGAGGGGGCCACCACCATCAGCAGCAGGCCGCGGGTCTTGTGGGCGGGCTTATTCGACATTCTGAACCTGTTCCCGGAACTGCTCGATCGTCGCCTTCAGGTCGAGACCGTGGGCGGTCAGCGCGGTCAGCGCCGACTTGCTGCAAAGGGTGTTGGCCTCGCGCATGAACTCCTGAGACAGGAAATCCAGGCGGCGGCCGGCCGCGACGTCGCCGCCCATCAGGGCCCGCGCGGCGGCCACGTGGCTGGCCAGGCGGTCGAGTTCCTCGCGGACGTCGGCCTTGACCGCCATGGCGGCGGCTTCCTGCACGATGCGCTCCTGCGAGGCCGCCTCGCCGATCAGGTCGACCAGCTTGCGCTCATAGCGCTCCTTGAGCACGGCCGGCTGCCCGGCGGCCGCCTGGGCGGCCAGGTCGGTCAGGGTCTCGATGCGGTCCACCGCGCCGGTCAGGATCGGGGCCAGGGCGGCCCCCTCCTCCAGGCGCGCGACCTTCAGCCCGTCCAGGGCCTGGGCGATGGTCGCGGCCATGGCGGCCTCGACCTGGGCGCGGTCCTCGGCCTCGTCCTCTTCCTCGCGGACGTCGATGACGCCGCGCAGGGCCAGCAGGCCGTCGAGGCTGGGCTTGGCGACCATACCGGTGGCCACATAGGGCGACCCGGCCTTCAGATAGCGTTCCAGCACCTCGACATTGATCTGGGTGGTCCCCAGGGCCTCGGCGCGCTTGGCCTGCAGGTTGACGGTCAGCTGGCCACGCTGGAAACGGGCCTGGGCGCCGTCGCGGGCCGCCTTGTCGAGCCCCTCGAAGCCCGGCGGGCCCCGGAAGCGGGTCTCCAGGTTGCGGCCGTTGACGCTGCGCGCCTCCACCGCCCACGACCAGGCTCCGTGCGAGCCCTCGACGCGGGCGAAGCCGGTCATGCCTGAAAGCGCCATCCTAACCTCCGGCCAGCGGGGTCTTGGCCGCGGCGGCTTCGGCGGCCTTGGAACGCTCGACCTGGCGCCACTTGGCGACATTGCGCTCGTGTTCCTCGTAGGTCGAGGCGAAGACGTGGCCGCCGGTGCCGTCGGCGACGAAATAGAGCTCGTTGGTCTTGGGCGGATCCAGCACGGCGGCCAGGGCGGCGCGCCCCGGATTGGCGATCGGGGTCGGCGGCAAGCCGTCGATCAGATAGGTGTTGTAGGGCGTCTGGCGCTGCAGCTCCGACAGCAGGATGCCCCGGCCCAACGGACGGCCACGGGTCAGGCCGTAGATGATGGTCGGGTCGCTGCCCAGCCGGATGCCGCTGCGCAGGCGGTTGATGAACACCGCCGCCACGCGGGGACGCTCGCTGGCCAGGGCGGTTTCCTTCTCGACGATCGAGGCCATGGTCACGGCCTGGTCCTTGGTCGCGAACGGCAGGCCCGGCTGGCGCTTGGCCCACAGCGCGTCGAGCAGTTCGTCGCGGTCGTCCATCATCCGCTGCAACACCGCCCCACGGTCCTCGCCGCGCTGGACCTGGTAGGTCTCGGGCAGGATCGAGCCCTCCGGCGGGGTCGGCACGGTGCCGGTCAGCACCGGCGAGCGCATCAGGATGTCGACCACCATGTCGGAGGTCAGGCCCTCGGCGATCGTCACCTGGTGGCGGACGATCTTGCCGTCGCGGATCTTGCCCAGCACCTGGCGCAGCGAGGCGCGCGAGGGAAACTCGTACTCGCCGGCCTTCAGCTTGCGCGCCGCCCCGGTGGTCTGGGCGGCAGTCAGGAAGATCGAGGACGAGCGGATCACCCCGGCCTGTTCCAGGCTGGAGGCGATCTCCGGCAGGCTGGCCCCGCGCCGCAGCACGACGTTGGTGACGTCGCCCGACCGCGCGTCCGGACCTGGCCCCTGATAGACCCACAGCCCCCCCAGCACCGCCAGCATGGCGACGAGGCCGAGGATGGTCAGCCCTCCCGCGCCCATGGCGACCAGCCGACGGCCGATCGAGGCGGACTCGCGCCGCCGGGTCCCCGTCTTGCGGGGAGCCTGGCGCGGCGCGGGCGCCTTGCGGGGCGGCGTCCTCTTGGCGGGAGAGGGTTTGCGGCTCACGAGACTTTGCGGAACACGACGGAGGCGTTGGTGCCGCCGAAGCCGAAGCTGTTGGACACCGCCACGTCGATCTTCATCGGCACGGCCTTGTTGGGCGCCAGGTTCATCGCGACCTCGACGTCGGGATTGTCGAGGTTGATGGTCGGCGGCGCGATCTGGTCGCGGATGGCCAGGATCGAGAAGATGCCCTCGATGGCCCCGGCCGCGCCCAGCAGGTGGCCGGTCATCGACTTGGTCGACGACATCACCACGTTCTTGGCGTGGTCGCCCAGCAGGCGCTCGACGGCCTTGGCCTCGATGCCGTCGGCCATGGTCGAGGTGCCGTGGGCGTTGACGTAGTCGATATCGGCCGGGGTGATGCCCGCGTCCTTGATCGCCGCCGACAGGGCCCGGAAGCCGCCGTCGCCGTCCTCGGAGGGCGCGGTGATGTGATAGGCGTCGCCCGACAGGCCGTAGCCGATCACCTCGGCGTAGATCTTGGCCCCGCGCGCCTTGGCGTGCTCGTACTCTTCCAGGACAAGAGCGCCGGCGCCCTCGCCCATCACGAAGCCGTCGCGGTCCTTGTCATAGGGACGCGAGGCCTTTTCCGGGGTGTCGTTGAAGTCGGTGGAGACGGCGCGGCAGGCGATGAAGCCGGCGATGCCGACCTTGCAGACGGCCGCCTCGGCCCCGCCGGCCACCATCACGTCGGCGTCGCCGTACTTGATCAGCCGGCAGGCGTCGCCGATGGCGTGAGCCCCGGTGGCGCAGGCGGTGACCACGGCGTGGTTGGGGCCCTTGAAGCCGTAGCGGATCGAGACCTGGCCCGAGATCAGGTTGATCAGGGCCGAGGAGATGAAGAACGGGCTGACTCGGCGCGGGCCCTTGGCTTCCAGTTCCAGGGCGGTGTCGGCGATGGTCGACAGGCCGCCGATGCCCGAACCGAGAATCACCCCGGTGCGATAGCGGTCTTCCTCGGTTTCCGGGACCCAGCCCGAATCCTTCACGGCCTCGTCGGCGGCGGCGATGCCGTACAGGATGAAGTCGTCGACGCGCTTCTGGTCGCGCGGGCTCATGGTCAGGTCGGGATCGAACGCGCCCTCGACGTCGGGCCCGCCGCCGCCGCGTCCGTCGACCCGCGGCACTTCGCAGGCCACCTTGCAGGCGTAATCGGTCGGATCGAAGGCCGAGATCGTGTTGGCGCCGGACTTGCCGGCCAGGATGTTCTTCCAGGTGACATCGACGCCCTGACCCAGGGGGGTCAGAAGGCCTAGTCCGGTGACGACGACTCTACGCATGGATCACTCCCAACCTTCGTATCGCGGACATATGGGGATACTGGACGAATCCGGAGCTCCCCGATGCCGCGAATCTCGGCCACATACGAAAACCGCCGCGCGCACGATGGCAAGAGCCCGTGCGACGCGGCGGTTGATAGTCCTGTTCGCGACTCTTGCGAACCCGACGCCTTAGGCGCCGGTCTTTTCCGTGATGAACTTCACGGCGTCGCCGACCGTCTGAATGTGCTCAGCGGCGTCGTCCGGAATTTCGATGTCGAATTCTTCTTCGAAAGCCATCACCAGCTCGACGTTGTCGAGGCTGTCGGCGCCCAGGTCGTCGATGAAGCTGGCCTTCTCGGTGACCTTTTCCGGGTCGGCATCCAGGTGCTCGATGACGATCTTGCGCACGCGCTCGAGAATGTCGGACATTCTGTTAGTCCCTCGTTTTGAATCTTGCAGTTCCGCGGGCGGTTTCGGCGAACCTGCGCCCCCCACGGGAATTGTCGGGCCACCGCCTATCACGTTCCTTTTCGGGTGACTAGCGGCTGTACTCTTTAGAAATCAGGGCTTTTGCCTTTCCAAGCAGAAAGGCGGCGAGCCCAGGAAAAGCTGGGCCGTCAGATCATGGCCATGCCGCCGTTGACGTGCAAGGTCTGACCCGTGACGTAGCCGCCCTGGTCGCTGGCCAGGTAGACGCACGCCGCGGCGATATCGCTGCCCTCGCCCAGCCGGCCGGCGGGGATGGTCGCCAGGATGCCGGCCTTCTGCTGCTCGTTGAGGGCGTCGGTCATCGGGCTGGCGATGAAGCCGGGGGCCACGCAATTGACCGTGACGTTGCGGCTGGCCAGTTCCTGGGCCAGGGCCTTGGAAAAGCCGATCATGCCGGCCTTGGAGGCGGCGTAGTTGGTCTGGCCGGGATTGCCGGTGACGCCGACGATCGAGGTGATGCCGATGATCCGGCCCGAGCGGCGCTTCATCATGCCCTTGGCGGCGGCCCGCGACAGGCGGAAATAGCCTTCCAGGTTGACCTTGATCACGGTCTCCCAGTCCTCGTCCTTCATGCGGACGATCAGGCCGTCGCGGGTGATGCCGGCGTTGGCGATCACGATGTCGAGCGGCGCGCCGGCGGCCTCCTCGGCCTTGGCGACTAGGCCGTCGACCTGGGCGGCGTCCGACAGATTCGCGGCCACGAACGAGACACGCTCGCCAAATTGCGCGGCCAGCTCGGCCAGGGCCGATTCGCGGGTGCCGGAGAGCACGACATGGGCACCCTGGCCGTGCAGCGCCTTGGCGATGGCCCCGCCGATGCCGCCCGTGGCGCCGGTGACGAGGGCGGTCTTGCCGGTGAGATCGAACATTTTTGCAGGTCCCTTCTCCGCCCGTTCCGGAGCCGGAAGTCGAGGCGGCGATTCAGCTTGGGTCCCGGCCTTCGCCGGGATGAGCGGGTTTAAACGGTCTTGGCGAAGGCTTCGAGGTCGGCCGGGCTGTTCAGCGGAACGGCTTCGGCGTCCGGGGCGATCCGCTTGGCCATGCCCGACAGCACCTTGCCGGCCCCGGCTTCGGCGAAGCGGGTCACGCCGCCTTCGGCCGCCAGCCAGGTCATGCTCTCGCGCCAGCGCACGCGGCCGGTGACCTGTTCGACCAGCAGCCTGCGGATGACATCGGGGTCGTGGACCGGCGAAGCGGTGACATTGGCCACCAGCGGGGCGCGCGGGGCGATGATGGTGGTGCGGGCCAGGGCCTCCTCCATCTCGTCGGCGGCCGGTTGCATCAGCGGGCAGTGGAACGGGGCCGAGACGTTCAGCGGGATGGCCCGCGCGCCCAGTTCCTTGGCCCTCTCGATGGCCTTGTCGACGGCGGCCTTGTCGCCGGAGATCACCACGTTGCCGTTGTTGTTGTCATTGGCCACGACGCAGACCCCGACCTCCGAACCGGCCGCGGCGGCGGCCTCGGCCAGGGCCAGGTCGGTCTTCGGGCCGATCAGCGAGGCCATCGCGCCCTCGCCCACCGGCACGGCGCGCTGCATGGCCTGGCCGCGCAGCTTCAGCAGGCGGGCGGTGTCGGCCAGGGTGATCGCGCCGGCGGCGGCCAGGGCGCTGTATTCGCCCAGCGAGTGGCCGGCCACGAAGGCCGCGCGGTCGATCCCGACGCCGAATTCCTTTTCTAAGGTCCGCGACACCGCCAGGCTGACGGCCATCAAGGCCGGCTGGGCGTTCTCGGTCAGGGTCAGGTCGCCCTCGGGCCCCTCGACCATCAGCTTGAACAGCTTCTGGCCCAGGGCGTCGTCGACCTCCTGGAAGACCTCGCGGGCCGCGGCGAAGGCCTGGGCGAGATCGGCGCCCATGCCGACCGTCTGGCTGCCCTGGCCCGGGAAAATGAAAGCGATGCTCATGAAGCTCGCGCCTCTTTCTATAGATTCAGGCGCGGAGGGTTAGGCCATCGAACGCGGGGCGGCAAGTCAGCCGAGGTCAGCCCAGCCAGGGCCCGCCCGGCGGACCCCAGCCCCAGACCGGCATCGGCGGGTCGTCGGTCGGCGCGGTCACGCCCTCGGCCGAGTTGATCACCGCCAGCCGCGTGCCCCACTCCAGATAGCCTACGAAGGCGGCGCGGAACTCCGGATCGGCGGGCAGGCCGACCGCGTCGGCGGTGTCGAGCATCAGCGCCACCCAGGCCCGGCGCTGGGCCTCGGTCAGGTGACGGCCCAGATGGTGGCCGATCATCGCGGCGTGGCCGCCGCCGGCCTGGGTGTAGGCCTTGGGACCGCCGAACACCTCGGTGACAAAGGCCGCCACGTGCTCGGCGTGCCGGGGGTTCATGCCGGCGAACACCGGGGCCAGGACCGGATCGTTCGGCACGGCCGCGTAGAAGGCCTCGAACAGCGCCCTGAACCGTTCCGGCCCGCCCGCCCAGGCCGCCAGGGTGGGAACTTCCGTCTCGCCAAGCGCCATCGAGCGCCTCCCCTCGTCGTTCTTGTGGTCGCCACAGACCTAGCGACGCAGGATGCCGTTTGGAAGGCGGGAGAATGGGGTTATTCAAGCGGAGCGGCGCGGCCGCGCCTCTTCCGCTGGAGTCTTCGCATGCAACGCCTGCTTACCGGTCTCGCCCCCACGCTCGCCCTGTGCGCGGCCCTGGTCGCCGCCTCCCCCGCCTTGGCCGCCCTCAAGGTCGGCGACAAGGCCCCCGATTTCACCGCCCCCGCCGCCCTGGCCGGCAAGGACTTCAACTTCACCCTGTCCAAGGCGCTGAAGAAGGGTCCCGTGGTGCTCTACTTCTTCCCGGCCGCCTATACCTCGGGCTGCACGGCCGAGGCCCACGAGTTCGCCGAGGCGACGCCCGAGTTCGAGAAGCTGGGCGCCACGGTGATCGGCGTCACCGCCGGCAACGCCGACAAGATCAAGGACTTCTCCAAGGAGCATTGCCGCGACAAGTTCGCGGTGGCCGCCGCCCCGGCCGGCCTGGTCAAGACCTATGACGTCGCCCTGCCGATGCCGGGCGGCTGGTCCAACCGCACCTCCTACGTGATCGCGCCCAACGGCAAGATCCTGCTGGCCTACACCGACAGCAATTTCGCCGGCCACGTCGGCAAGACGATGGACGCGGTGAAGGCCTACAAGGCCAAGTAGAGGGACCGAAACGGATTTCGGCCAACCTCTTTCGAAATCGGCGCGCGACGGGGGCTTCGGCCGGGCCGTCGCGCGCCTAGGATCGCGGCCATGGTCGATCTGGTTCTTCTCGAAACCCTGGCGCGCGGCGTCGCCGTCGGCGGCTTCGGCGTCACCGGCCTGGCCCTGGTGATGGACCGCCGGCCGACGCCGGCGCGCTGGGTCGGCGGGCTGTTCTTCGCCTGCGCCATCGCCCATGTGATCGACGGCTTCAGGCTGGACGGCTCGACCCACGCCACACCGGTGATCTGGGCGATGTCGGTGGCGACCACCGGCCTGTTCTGGACCCTGGCCTACGCCCTGTTCGCCGACGAGCGGCGCTTCTCGCCCCACCGTCTTTGGCCGGCGGTCGGGCTGGTGGTGTTGTGGGCGCTGGCCCGGTTCATGCCGGAGGCGATCTGCCGGCCCTTCTGGCTGGTCTTCAACCTGGCCTCCGTGGGCCTGGTGCTGCACGCCCTGCTGGTGATCTGGCGCGGCTGGCGCGGCGACCTGGTGGTCCAGCGCCGCCGACTGCGCGGACCGGTGATGATCGCCGCCGCGGGCTACATCCTGCTGCTAAGCGCGCAGGACGTGGCGTGGGTGACGGGCCTGCCCTGGGTCTACGCCTCCGGCCTGTTGCAAGCCGGCGCGCTGGCCGGCCTGGCCGTCGCCGGAGCCGCGGCCCTGCTTCGCGCCGAGCCCCTGCTGGTCGAGGCGCCGATCGCGGCCGGTGGATCCGCGCCTCCGCCCCCCGCGCCCGCCCTGGACCTCACGCCCGCCGACCGCCTCGTCCTGGCCCGATTGCAAACCGCGATGGACGAAAACGAGGTCTGGCGCGGCGAGGACCTGTCGATCGCGGCCCTGGCGGCCCTGGTCGGCGCGCCCGAGCACCGTCTGCGCCGGCTGATCAACGGCGTCCTGGGTCATCGCAACTTCGCCGACTACGTCAACGGCCGTCGCATCGAGGCGGCCAAGACGGCCCTCGCCGATCCCGACCTGGCCCTGAAGTCGGTCTCGACGATCGCCTACGACCTGGGCTTCGCCTCGCTGGGTCCCTTCAACCGCGCCTTCCGCGCCGCGACCGGCGTCACCCCGTCGGCCTGGCGATCGGCCAAGACGCCCGCCTCGACCTCGCCCCATCTGCGGCTGGTCGAAACCGCCGATCCCGCGCCGAAAGCCGACAAATCCGCCTGATTTCGCGATCGGCGCGACAACGCCCCGCCCCGCGCCCTTCCTTGGAACGTCATCCATCCGAGGAAATTCCCAATGCTTTCGTTCCTTGCCCCCTTCGCCGAGAGCTGGCTGAGCTCCACCCTGACGGACGTCACCCGGTACGTGATCTTCGCGGTCGGCGTCTGGCTGGTCCTGTGGGGCGTCCTGGCGATCCCGCTGGCCAACCGCAAGATCCGCGACAGCGCGCCGCCCGCGCGGCAGCTGATGATCGAGTTCGTCTGCTCGATCCGCTCGATCATGATCTTCTCGACGGTCGGCCTGCTGACCTTCGGCCTGTTCCGCGCCGGCCTGCTGCCGGGCCCCTACATCGCCCGGAGCCTGGGACCGGTGTGGTTCTGGACCAGTCTGGTCCTGATGGTCGTCGCCCATGACGCCTGGTTCTACTGGACCCACCGGCTGATCCACGACCGCCGGCTGTTTCGCGCCTTCCACCGGCGTCATCACCGGTCGAACAATCCCTCGCCGTTCACCGCCTACAGCTTCGACCTGGGCGAGGCGGCGATCAACGCGCTGTTCGTGCCGCTGTGGATGATCCTGGTCCCCACCCAATGGCCAGTCGCGGGCCTGTTCATGCTGCACCAGATCGTGCGCAACACCCTGGGCCACAGCGGCTACGAGCTGTTCCCCGCCCGGCGCGACGGGCGACCGCTGTTGCCCTGGCTGACCACGGTGACCCACCACGACCTGCACCATGCCCAGGCCGGCTGGAACTACGGCCTCTACTTCACTTGGTGGGACAGGATGATGGGCACCGAGAACCCGGACTATCTGAAGCGCTTCGCGGCGGCGGTGCGGCGGCCCAAGGCCCTGGAGCCGGCTGCCGCCTGAAGGCCTACCAGGTGCTGCGGACCAGCTTGACCATCAGGCGGCCGTCCTGGACCCGCTCGTCGGCGGTGCGCAGGCTGACGGTGAACTCGGCGGGGATGTCGAAGGGTCGGGTCAGGCTGACGTCGAAGCCCTCCTCGCCCGTCGTGCCGCCGCCCAGGGCGATCGATCCGACCTGGCGTCCGTCCAGGGTCAGCGCCGAACGCAGGTTGGCGCGGGTCACCGGCGCGGCGCGCTTGGTCACATCGACGGGCGCCACGGCGTTCATGTCCACCGAGACGCTGACATAGTTGGTCCGGGGCATGAAACCGAAGCCGAACAGTCGCGACATCGACGAACGCACACCGGCCTCACGCTGGTTCCAGGACGCGCCGAGGGCCAGCGCGCGGGGGCTGGGTCCCTGGTCCGTCTTGGCCGCCAGGTCGAGGTTGAAGTCGTAGGTCGGGCTGTCGAGATTGCCCGCCACCTTGGCGACGAAAGTGGCCTTTTCCCCGTCGGTGGACAGGTCCAGCGGCAGGGCCGCGGAATAGCCCTGGAAACGGCCGTCACTACCCCAGACCGACAGGTCCGGCTTGCGCACGATGTCGCCGGCCAGCGCCGGCCCGGCCATGACCACCACGAGCGCCGCGATCAAGGATGACGTTCGAAATCCCATGCTCGCCCGATAGCATGACCCGGCGTCAGACCAAAGAGGCCAGGCGCGCATTTGTATGATATTGCGATGACCGCCGCCGGATCGGGCGCCCGCAGGGTTTCCTTGCCTTGCCGCGCCCTTTCCGCTATTAGCGCGCCCTCTCACGGATGGCGGTCTTGCACGCAGCCCCACGGGGTCGGGATTTCCCGCTCGGCATGCAGGATCCATCGTGGTCGACGGACTTCCGCCGTTGCTCACGCCGCCTTCCAAGCCGGAAGAAGGAAAACATGGCGTTCTACGAACACGTGGTCATCGCGCGGCAGGACATCTCGCCGCAACAGGCCGAAGCTCTGAATGAGCAACTCAAGGCCCTCCTGGAAGAAAATGGCGGTCACATCGCCAAGATCGAATACTGGGGCCTGCGTAACCTCACCTATCGCATCAAGAAGAACCGCAAGGGCCACTACTCCCTGCTCGCCATCGACGCTCCGGCCCCGGCCGTGAAGGAGATGGAACGTCAGCTGCTGATCAATGAAGACGTGCTGCGCTTCATGACCATCCGCGTCGAAGAGCTGGACCTGGAACTGTCGCCGGTTCTGGCCCGTCGCGACCGCGAACGTGGCGAGCGCACCGAGCGCCCGCGCGACGACTTCGCGCCGGCCGCGTAAGGGAGAAGAGAGATCATGACCGATACGACTGCTCCCGAAGCCCCCGCTGGCGCTCCCGCCGGCGCCGGCGCTCGCCGCCCGTTCTTCCGCCGCCGCAAGGTGTGCCCGTTCTCCGGCGCCAACGCCCCGAAGATCGACTACAAGGACGTCAAGCTCCTGCAGCGCTACGTTTCCGAGCGCGGCAAGATCGTGCCGTCGCGCATCACCGCGGTGTCGGCCAAGAAGCAACGCGAACTGGCCAAGGCCATCAAGCGCGCCCGCTTCCTGGCTCTGCTCCCCTACGTCGTGAAGTAAGGGAGACACCACGATGAAAGTTATCCTGCTCGAACGCGTCGAAGGCACCGGCGTCCTCGGCGACGTGGTCTCGGTGAAGGACGGCTTCGCCCGTAACTTCCTGCTGCCGCGTCACAAGGCCCTGCGCGCCAACTCGGCCAACCTGAAGTCCTTCGAAGTTCAGCGCGCTGAAATCGAAGCTCGCAACGTCAAGAACCGCGAAGCCGCCGGCAAGTCCGGTGAAGGCCTCGACGGCAAGCAGTACGTGATGATCCGTCAAGCCGGCGAAAGCGGCCAGCTGTACGGTTCGGTCGCGGGCCGCGACGTCGCCGACGCCATCAAGGCCGAAGGCGGCAAGGTCGATCGCTCGATGATCGTCCTCGACAAGCCGATCAAGACGCTTGGCGTTCACGAAGTGAAGGTGAAGCTGCACGCCGAGGTGACCGTCACGGTCACCCTCAACATCGCGCGCAGCCAGGACGAAGCCGATCGCCAAGCGCGCGGCGAAAACGTCGTCGCCGCTCAGTTCGAAGAAGACCGCGCGGCCGAGGCCGAAGCGGCTTCGGACATGGCGGCCGGCGGCGCCGGTTCGTTCGAAGGCGACCACTACGAGTCCTAACGGCCTCGGGTCACCGACCGACCTCAAGGAAACGGCGCGGAGCAATCCGCGCCGTTTTTCTTTTGCCGCTTTGACACAATCGTCATTTACGACGGGTGCGAATACGCGCTCTCTACCCCTGTAACTCGCGTGTGAAGCGTAAAGCGCGGCACGCAAGAACGAGGGGAATGGAAACCATGCACCGTCGCCACCTTCTGCTGGCCGCCGTCTCGGCCGGCGCGCTCCTGCAACTTCCCGCCATCGCCGCCGCCCAGGACCAGGCCGCCGACCAGACTCAGGTCGAGGAACTGGTCGTCACCGGCACCCGCACCCCGGGCCGCACACGCCTCGACACCATCGCGCCCGTCGACGTCATCGGCGCCCAGGCCCTGGCTCGCCAGGGCAACGGCGCGGAGCTGGCCCAGGCCCTGGCCAACCTGACGCCCGCCATCGATTTCCCGCGTCCGGCCATCACCGACGGCACCGACCACGTTCGTCCCGCCACCCTGCGCGGCCTGGCGCCCGACCAGACCCTGGTGCTGATCAACGGCATGCGCGGCCATGTCGGCGCCCTGGTCAACATCAACGGCTCGATCGGCCGCGGCTCGACCGCCTTCGACCTCAACACCATCCCGACGGTCGCCGTCGAGCGGGTCGAGGTGCTGCGCGACGGGGCCTCGGCCCAGTATGGCGCCGACGCCATCGCCGGGGTCATCAACCTGCGCCTGCGCGAGGCCCGCAGCGGCGGCGGCGTAACGCTGAACTACGGAATCTACGACACCGACTACAAGACCGCGCGGGGCAAGCACGACGCCCACGACGGCCTGACCGAGTCGGCCTCCGCCTGGGTGGGCCTGCCGCTGGGCGCCGAGGGCTTCCTGACGGTGACCGGCGAATATCTGAACCGCCATCCGACCAACCGTTCGGACTATGTCGACCTGAACGCGGCCCCGAACTACGGCCGCAAGGTGGTGCTCGGCCGCTACGGCGATCCCAAGCTGGAGAGCAAGGCGGTCTATCTGAACGCCGGCCTGCCGGTGAACGAGACCTGGACGCTGTACAGCTACGGCGGCTACCAGCGCCGCGACACCGAGGCCGCGGCCACCGCGCGGACCTACAACAACTCCAACAACGTTCCGGCGGTCTATCCGGGCGGCTTCCTGCCGATCATCGCCACCAAGATCGACGACTACAACATCGCCGGCGGCGTCAAGGGCGAACTGGCCGGTTTCAAGACCGACCTGGGCGTCACCTACGGCAAGAACAAGCTCGAATACACGATCAAGAACACCATCAACTCGACCTTCGGCGCGGCCTCGCCGCGCACCTTCAAGGCCGGCGGCCTCGACTACGACCAGTTCCTGGTCAACCTCAACATGAGCAAGGGTTTCGACCTGGGGCTCATCGAGCCGACCAACCTGGGCTTCGGCCTGGAGTACCGCAAGGAAGGCTTCTCGGTGCACCAGGGCGAGCCGGCCTCCTACACCAAGGGGCCGCTGAGCGGCGCGCCGGTGTCGCAGGGCTTCGGCGGCTTCCGGCCGTCGAACGTCGTGGACAAGTCGCGCCACAACGTCTCGGCCTATGTCGATCTCGAAGGCAAGCTGACCGAGCGCCTGTCGTTCGACGCCGCCGGCCGCTACGAGGACTATTCGGACTTCGGCTCGAAGGTCACCGGCAAGCTGGCGGTCCGCTTCGACGTCGACGACGCCCTGGCCATCCGGGGCGCCATCTCCAGCGGCGTCAAGTCGCCGGCCCTGCAGCAGCAATACTTCAGCTACACGGCGACCAACAACGTCGCCACGCCGACCGGGTCGATCCTGGTGGAGTCGGGCACCTTCACGGTCGACAGCCCGATCGCCGTGGCCCTGGGCGCCAAGCCGCTGAAGCCCGAGGAGTCGATGAACTATTCGGCCGGCATCGTCTTCCACACCGGCCCGTTCGAACTGACCATCGACGCCTATCAGATCGACATCGACGACCGCATCGTGCTGTCGGAGAACCTGCCCAACCCGTCGACCCCGGCGGCGACGGCGGCGGTGATCAACGCCCTGCTGGCCCCCTACGGCGTCAGCGCGGCGCGCTTCTTCCTCAACGGCGTCGAGACCCGCACGCGGGGCGTCGACATCGTCGGGCGCTACAAGCTCGAGACCGAGACGGCCGGCCGCTACGACTTCACCGTGGCCGCCAACTTCAACGGCACCGACGTCAGGAAAACGCCCAGCCTGCCGACCATCACCAATGTCAGCCAGCCGCCGTTCCTGTTCGACCGCGGCAACGTCCTGACCTACGAACAAGGCACGCCCAACCAGAAGTTCGTGTTCAACACCGACTGGAGCCTGGGCGATTTCGGCGTCACCGCCAAAGCCACCTATTACGACAGCGTCCTGGTGCCCAACAACAACCCGACGCTGGACTACGAGACCGGCCACCGCACGATCGTCGACCTGGAAGGCCGCTACAAGCTGGGTTCGGCGGGCCTGGCGCTGGGCGTCAACAACCTGTTCGACCAGTACCCGCGCGAGACCCCGCTGGTGATCAACTCGCCCAGCGGCTCGATCGGCTTCCCCAGCTACTCGCCGTTCGGCTTCAACGGGCGGTTCCTGTACGCGCGGGTGAGCTACAACTGGTAGGGTGACCTAGCGTCAACTAGTGCGGCGCGGAGAACCATCTCCGCGCCGTTCCCTACGTCCGGTTCTGTCTTGGGGCGGGGTCAGAATATACACAGAACATCCCCGTTCATCTTCGCCGGCGCGCCGCTGCGTCCGCGCGGAAATCCCGGCTAGGCGTTAACCTGTGGCGATGTCTCTCGTTCCCGCCCTAGACCTCCGCCCACCCTCGTCGATGGGCGATATCGTCGTCGCCGTCGCGCCGCACAACCTGGAAGCCGAGCAAGCCCTGCTGGGCGTGCTGCTGTACGACAACGCCGCCTATGAGCGCCTGACCGACAGCCTGCAGGGCCGCCACTTCTACGAGCCCTTCCACGCGCGGCTGTTCAGCGCGATCGAGACCCACATCCGCAAGGGTCAGCTGGCCGAGCCGATCCTGCTGGCCGACGAGTTCAAGCACGACCCGGCCTTCGACGAGCTGGGCGGCCTGCGCTACCTGGCCGACCTGGTCGACCGCGCGCCGCCCGCCGCCAATGTCGGCGACTACGCCCGCGCCGTCTTCGACCTGGCCCTGCGCCGCGACCTGATCCGCATCGGCGGCGAGATCGCCTCCACCGCCCACGGCCAGGGCAAGGACGAGGCCAAGCTGCCGGCCCGCGACCAGATCGAGGCGGCCGAACAGCAGCTCTACACCCTGGCCGAAAGCGGCACGGCCAGCTCCGGCTTCGTCAGCTTCGGCGAGGCCCTGCGCGGCGCGGTCGAGATGACCGCCGAGGCCTATAGCCGCGACGGCGGCATGTCGGGCGTCGCCACCGACCTGATCGACCTCGACCAGAAGATCGGCGGCCTGCACCCTTCCGACCTCGTGGTCCTGGCCGGTCGTCCGTCGATGGGCAAGACGGCGCTGGCCACCAACATCGCCTTCAACATCGCCAAGAAATACGCCTGGGAGCCCCAGCCGGACGGCACCAAGAAGACCGTCAGCGGCGGGGTCGTGGCCTTCTTCTCGCTGGAAATGAGCGCCGAGCAGCTGGCCCTGCGGATGCTGGCCGACGCCTCGGGGGTGTCGGGCGACAAGCTGCGCAAGGGCGAGATCGACGCCTCGGAGTTCGGCCGGGTGCGCGACGCGGCCATCGAGCTGCAGGAAGCCCCGCTCTATATCGACGCCACCGGCGGCATCTCGATCGCCAAGCTGACCGCCCGGGCCCGCCGCCTGAAGCGCCAGGTGGGCCTGGACCTGGTGGTGGTCGACTACCTGCAGCTGGTCACCGGCTCGGACCTCGGCTCCAACGCCAACCGCGTGCAGGAGGTCAGCCAGATCACCATGGGCCTCAAGGCCCTGGCCAAGGAACTGGCCTGCCCGGTCATCGCCCTGTCGCAGCTGTCGCGTCAGGTCGAGCAGCGCGAGGACAAGCGGCCCCAGCTCTCCGACCTTCGGGAATCGGGCTCGATCGAGCAGGACGCCGACATGGTCTGGTTCGTCTATCGCGAAAGCTACTATGTCGGCCGTTCGGAACCGCGCGAAGGCACGCCCGAGCACCTGCAATGGCAGGAGGACATGGACCGCCTGCAGGGCCTGGCCGAGGTGATCATCGCCAAGCAGCGTCACGGCCCCATCGGCACCGTGCGCCTGTCGTTCAACAGCGACACCACCCGCTTCGGCAACCTGGCCCGCGACCACTATTTCCACCAGCATCGTTCGGGCAACGAGGAATAGGCGGCGTTCCGGCGTTTGACCTCCAGCGCCGGTTCGGGCCAGGGTCAGGCCGCCAGCATCGCGAGACCCTGAGTGATGGACATCAATCCCCTGCCCGTCTCGACGGTGGTCGGCGCCTTCCTGTTGGCCTTCCCGGCCCTGTTCTCGATCGTCAACCCGGTCGGCTCGGCGCTGATCTTCCACCAGATGCTGTCGCACCACACGGCCGAGGTGCGTCGCAGGCTGGCGCCGACCATCGCGCTCTACGCCTTCTGCATCCTGCTGGGGTCGCTGCTGCTGGGCGGCTACATCCTGAACTTCTTCGGAGTCAGCCTCGGCGCCCTGCGCGTGGCCGGCGGCCTGGTGGTGGCCATCCGCGCCTGGGCGCTGCTGATGAGCCCCGAGGAGCACGAGGACCGTAAGATGGGCCAGGCCTCCCCGGCCCTGAGCCGCGCCGAGGACATCGCCTTCTTTCCGTTGACCATGCCGTTCACGACCGGCCCCGGCGCGATCTCCGTGGCCATCGCCCTGTCGTCGCAGCGCCCCGCGGGCGGCCATTCGGTCATCCCGTTCTTTCTGGGCGCCAGCCTGGCGGTGGCGGTCATCGCCCTGATGGTCTGGTTCTTCTACCGCGCCTCGGACCGCGTGCTGTCGCTGCTGGGCGTCAACGGCGCGCGGGTGATGTCGCGGCTGATGGCCTTCCTGCTGATGTGCATCGGCGTGCAGATCGTGGCGAGCGGCGTGGAGAGCCTGGCCACGCAGTTCCTGCTGCAACATTGAACACGATCTCCACTGGCCTTGAACGGCCCGCTCGGTTACGCCCAGCCCCGTGACCGAAACCTCCGTTCTGACCCTCGACCTCGACGCCCTGACGTCCAACCACGCCGTGCTCAAGGCCCAGGCGGGCGGGGCCGAGATCGCGCCGGCCGTGAAGGCCGACGGCTACGGCCTGGGCGCGGCCCTGGTGGCGGCGCGCCTGTGGGAGGAAGGGGCGCGGAGCTTCTATGTCGCGCGGCTGTCGGAAGGGCTGGCCCTGCGCCGGGCCCTGGGCGACCGCGCCGCCACGATCTACCTGCTGGACGGCGTCACGCCCGGCTCGGCCCCGGCCATCGAGGCGGCGGGCCTGACCCCCGTCCTCAACAGCCTGCCGCAGATCGAGGCCTGGAACAGCCACGCGCGCGGCCGGGTGCTGGACGCCGCCCTGCACATCGACACCGGCATGAACCGTCTTGGCCTGCGTCCCGAGGAGGCCGTCGTGCTGACCGGGGCCATGGACCGGCTGGGACACGTCAATATCGACCTGGTGATCAGCCACCTGGCCTGCGCCAGCGAGCCGGACCACCCGCTCAACGCCCGCCAGTTGGCCCGCTTCACCGAAACCGCCGCCCTGTTCCCCGACGCCCGCCGCAGCCTGGCCAATTCCGGCGGGATCTTCATGGGCGAGGCCTACCGCTTCGACCAGGCGCGGCCGGGGATCAGCCTCTATGGCGGCGGACCGCTGGACGTCCCGGACGCCCGGATCAAGGCCGTGGCGACGCTGGAAGCGCCGATCCTGCAGGTGCGGGTCGTGCCGCGCGGCGAGAGCATCGGCTACGGCGCGACCTTCACGGCGTCCCAGACCACCCGCGTCGCCATCCTGGCGGTCGGCTATGCCGACGGCCTGCCCCGCGCCGCCCACCCGCGCGGCGCGGTATGGTTCGACGGAGCCCGGCGGCCATTGCTCGGCCGAGTGTCGATGGACCTGACCGCCGTCGACGTCACCGACTGCGACGCGGCGCGGCCGGGCGCCATGATGCAGGTCATCGGCCCCGACCTGCCCGTCGACGACGCGGCGGCCGCGGCCGGCACGACCGCCTATGAGCTGCTGACCCGTATCGCGCCTAGGGCGCGGCGGGTTGTGAGGGGCGGCTGACCCCTACCGCGCCAAGCCTTCCAGCCGCCCGAAGTCCACCGAAGCCACCGCCTGCTTGAGCGAGTCGACAGTGTCGGCGTTGCCATGGGCCTCGACGGTGAAGCGATTGCCGACCACGACGCTGTAGCGCCCCGACTTGGCCTCGCGGTCCCATTCCTCGACAGTCATGCGCCCGCCGACCTTGCCCATCTTCTCGTAGCCGGTGGCGGTCTCGTGGGTGGACTGGGCGTCGACGGCGTTGGCCATGGCCGCCAGGCCCGCCATGCCGCCCATGTCGGTCACCGACAGGCTGAAGCGGGCGTCGCCCTTCTCGTAGTCGCCCGACGCCGTGGCCATCGACATGCCGCCCGCCCCGCCCGAATTGCTTTCGACCGTGGTGCGCGCGTAGCCCGCGATCGCGCCCGGCAGCAGGCCCTTGAGGGTCTCGGCGGGCACGGCGGGCACGGTCTTGCCGGCCTCGACCGCCGCGCCGGCCGCCGCCAGTTGCTTGCTGGCCGCATCGAGCTTGCCCAGATCGACCTTGGTTCCGTTGACCTCCATCGTACCGCTGGTGGCGGCGTGGTTGACGGCGGCCCCGAACATCGCCGCGCCCGCCACCGCGCCGGTGACCGCGCCGACCACCATGAACAGCACGATGGCGCACAGGATGGTCACGACCGTGTAGCCGAGGGACTTTTCCTTCGGCGCCTTCATCAGCTTGGGCAGGCCCAGATAGAGCAGGTAGAGGCCGTAGAGGCTGGCCAGGCCGGCGATGATCGCCAGCGCCGGGAGGATCGTCAGCACGCCGGCCACCCATCCGGCGGTGCCGGTATAGGCCGCCACCTTGAAGGCCTGGACCCGGTCCTTCTGGCCGTCGAAGCTGGGCGCCAGGGCGTCGATGATCAGGGCCAGCAGGAACACCGACAGCAGGGTCAGTCCGTAGGTGACCACGGCGCTGACGATCGCCGCCACCAGGTTCGGCTTGAACGAGACGCCAAAGGCCCCGTGGCCGAACAGCTGGCCGCCGATCAGGCTGGCGATCGGCGTGATCGCGGCCAGGATGCAGACATAGCCGACATAGAGCCCCTTGATCGTCGCCGGCTCGCCGTCGATGCGATCCCATTCGGCCGAGGGTGTCAGCAACAGGCGCTTCACCCGCCCGACGAGGTCGGACGAGGTCGTCCCGGGTTCGATAACAGTCATAAGATCGCCCTCCGCGAATCCTGAGCCATCCCCCCGCGCCATTTAGGCATGCCGACGAGACATTGAGAACATTGTTCCGTGACGTCGGGATTCTGGAAGAAGCGGCGGGTGCGACCGGCTTTGGCGCAGTGGTCCTCCAGCCTGTAGTCTCCAGTCATCTTCGAATCAGGAGCTTCCATGGCCCGTGACGGCGCCGTCTACGCCTGCCAGACCTGCGGCGCGGTCCAGACCAAGTGGTCGGGACAGTGCCCGGCCTGCCAGGGCTGGAACTGCCTGGTCGAGGAAACCGGCGTCCGCGCGCCGGGCGCCCTGTCGGCCACCAAGGCCAGCCGCACGCGCGGCCTGCAGTTCACCGGCCTGGAAAGCGACACCCCCGCCCCGCCCCGCATCATCACCGGGGTCGACGAGTTCGACCGGGTGTGCGGCGGCGGGGTGGTGCCGGGTTCGGCCATTCTGATCGGCGGCGATCCCGGGGTCGGCAAGTCCACCCTGCTGCTGGAGGTGGTGGCCAAGGCCTCGCTGCGCGGGGCGTCCTGCGCCTACATCTCCGGCGAGGAGGCCGTGGCCCAGATCCGCGGCCGCGCCGAGCGCATGGGCTTCGCCCAGGCCCCGGTGAAGCTGGCGGCCGAGAGCAGCCTGCGCGACATCCTCGACGGGCTGAAGCGCGACAATTTCGACCTGGTGGTCATCGACTCGATCCAGACCATGTGGAGCGACGCCCACGAGGCCGGGCCCGGCACGGTCACCCAGGTACGGGCCTGCGCCCAGGAACTGGTGCGCCTGGCCAAGAAGAAGGGCGTGGCCATCCTGCTGGTCGGCCATGTCACCAAGGACGGCCAGATCGCCGGCCCGCGCGTGGTCGAGCATCTGGTCGACGCGGTGCTCAGCTTCGAAGGCGAGCGCGGCTACCCGTTCCGCATCCTGCGCGGGGCCAAGAACCGGTTCGGGGCCACCGACGAGATCGGGGTGTTCGAGATGGGCGACTCCGGGCTGCGCGAGGTCAAGAACCCCTCGGCCCTGTTCCTCAATGACGGCGGCGAGCGGGCGGCGGGCGCGGCGGTGTTCGCCGGCATCGAAGGCTCGCGACCCGTGTTGGTGGAGTTCCAGGCCCTGGTCGCCCCCTCCGCGTACGGAACACCGCGCCGGGCGGTGGTCGGATGGGATTCCGGGCGCCTGGCCATGGTCCTGGCTGTGCTAGAGAGCCGATGCGGCCTTGGTTTTGGCAACAAGGACGTCTATCTGAACGTCGCTGGCGGCCTGCGGATCACCGAGCCGGCGGCGGACTTGGCTGCGGCGGCGGCCCTGGCCTCTTCGGCCCTGGACATCGCCCTGCCGCAGGACTGCGTCGTGTTCGGCGAGGTCAGCCTGTCTGGCGAGGTGCGGCCCGTGAGCCGTATGGAGACGCGTTTGAAAGAGGCCGCGAAACTCGGCTTTGGTCGAGCTCTGGGACCGCTGTCGGGCCTGCCCGAAGGCGGCGGAGCCCTGCCCGTGGCCGGCGTGGCCCGACTGGCCGACGCGGTGCGCCGAATCGGCGACGAGATCTGGGGCCAGCTGACGTGACGCCGTTCGACATCATCGCCGGGATAATCCTGCTGGTCTCCGGCCTCGTCGGCTTCGCCCGCGGCGCGTCGCGCGAGCTGACCTCGGCCCTGTCGTTCATCGCCGCGGCGATCATCGCCCTGCTGGGCTTGCGCGTCACCGGTCCGCTGTTCCGCGGCATGATGGACCCCGACTGGGCCGCCACCGCCGCCGCCATCCTGCTGACCTTCGTGGTCGCCTTCATCGCCCTGCGCCTGCTGGGCGCGGCGCTGACCCGGACCCTGCACGCCGACGGCGCCCTGGGGACGCTGGACCGGCTGATGGGCCTGGCGTTCGGCCTGATCCGCGGCCTGGTGGTGCTGGGAGTGTTCAACCTGGTGTTCAACATGGCCACCCCGCCCGGCCGCGTGCCCGCCTGGGTGTCGCAATCGGCGCTCTACCCCCTATCTACGGCCAGCGCCCGGGTGCTGAAGGTGTTCGCGCCCAAGGGCACGGCCCTGGCCGGAAAACTGGCCCCCGCCATTGAAGACGCCGTCCATGACGGCGCCAGCGACAAACCGTCCGACCGCAAGCCGGGCGAACCGAGCTATGATCAGTCCCAGCGTCGCTCCGTCGACGACCTGGTGGAGAAATCGCGATGACGTCCTTCGGCCAGTCGACCGACCGCTATTCGTCCGCGCCGTGGCGCGACCCCGAGGACGACACCCTGCGCCTGGAGTGCGGCGTGTTCGGCGTGTTCGGTGTCCGTGACGCCTCGGCCATCGCGGCCCTGGGCTTGCACGCCCTGCAGCATCGCGGACAGGAGGCCTGCGGCATCGCCGCCTTCGACGGTCAGCGCTTCCACACCGAACGCCACATGGGCCATGTGGGCGACGCCTTCACCGGCAACGACCTGGTCGAGCGCCTGCCCGGCCACATGGCCATCGGCCACACCCGCTACTCCACGGCCGGCGGCAGCTTCATCCGCAACGTCCAGCCGATGTTCGCCGATCTGGAAACCGGCGGCGTGGCCCTGGCCCACAACGGCAACCTGACCAACTTCCTGACCCTGCGCGAGCGCCTGGTGCAGGAGGGGGCGATCTTCCAGTCGACCTCGGACTCCGAGGTGATCCTCCACCTGATCGCCCGCTCGCGGAAGGCCCGCATCGTCGACCGTTTCATCGACGCCGTGGCCCAGATCGAGGGCGGCTATGCCCTGGTGGCGATCACCAACAAGAAGATGATCGGCGTGCGCGACCCGCTGGGTATCCGCCCGCTGGTGCTGGGCGACCTGGACGGCAAACCCGTCCTGGCGTCCGAGACCTGCGCCCTGGACATGATCGGCGCCCGCTTCGTGCGCGACGTCGAGCACGGCGAGATGGTGGTGATCTCGGAAACCGGCGTGAAGTCGCTGCGACCGTTCCACAACCTAACCGCCCGCCCCTGCGTGTTCGAATATGTCTATTTCGCCCGCCCCGACAGCGTGGTGAACGGCCGCTCGGTCTATGAGGTGCGCAAGCGCATGGGCCAGCGCCTGGCCCAGGAAACCGGCGTCGAAGCCGACGTCGTGGTGCCCGTGCCCGACAGCGGCGTGCCGGCCGCCATCGGCTACGCCCAGGCCAGCGGCATCCCCTTCGACCTCGGCATCATCCGCAACCACTATGTGGGCCGCACCTTCATCCAGCCGACCCAGGGCGTGCGCGAACTGGGCGTGCGCATGAAGCACAGCCCCAACCGCGCCGTGCTGGCCGGCAAGCGGGTGGTGCTGATCGACGACTCGATCGTGCGCGGCACCACCTCGCTGAAGATCGTCCGCATGGTCCGCGAAGCCGGCGCCAAGGAGGTCCACCTCCGCTCAGCCAGCCCGCCGATCAAGTGGCCCGACTTCTACGGCATCGACATGCCCGAGCGCGAACAGCTGCTGGCGGCCAACAAGTCGCTGGAGGAGATGGCCAAGTTCCTCGAGGTCGACTCCTTGGGCTTCCTGTCGGTCGATGGCCTGTACGAGGCCCTGGAAGCCGGTCCGCGCGACCCGGCCCACCCGCAGTTCACCGACCACTACTTCACCGGCGACTATCCCACCCGCCTGACCGACCGCGAAATCGCCGAAGGCCGCAACGACCAGGCCGAGAAGCAGCTGTCGCTGCTGGTCAGCGCCTAGTTTCTCCACAAACCGTCATCCCCCGACTTGTTCGGGGGACCCAAGCCGCGCTAACCGATATATCCGGCCGGCCCGCTTGGGTCGCCCGGATGAACCGGGCGATGACGAAGTGAGAGTTTGCGCGTGAAAAACGGACTGTCGGACCTCCTCGCCAAGCTCAAGATCGACACCTACATCCTGCTGCTGTTCGGGATGGTCGTGCTGGCCACGGTCCTGCCGGTGCGGGGCGAAGCGGCCACGATCGTGGGTTGGGTCGTCAAGATCGCCATCGCCCTGCTGTTCTTCCTGCACGGCGCCAAGCTGTCGCGCGAAGCGGTGGTGGCGGGTCTGACCCACTGGCGGCTGCACCTGACCATCCTGGCCTTCACCTTCGTGATGTTCCCGGCGCTGGGCCTGTTGATCAGCAAGTCGGGCCTGCTGTCGCCCACCCTGTCGACCGGCATGCTGTTCCTGTGCTGCCTGCCCTCGACCGTGCAGTCGTCGATCGCCTTCACCTCGATCGGACGGGGCAACATCGCCGCCGCCGTCTGCGCCGCCTCGGCCTCGAACCTGCTGGGCATCTTCCTGACGCCGGTGCTGGTCGGCCTGCTGATGCAGGCCCACGGCGACGTCGGCGGCTGGCACTCCATCAAGTCGATCATCATCCAGCTGTTGCTGCCGTTCATCGCCGGTCAGCTTCTCCGCCCCTGGATCCGCGGCTGGATCGAGCGGCACAAGGCCCTGGTCGGCCAGGTCGATCGCGGCTCGATCCTGCTGGTGGTCTATTCGGCCTTCAGCGCCGCCGTGGTCGGCGGCATCTGGAAGACGGTTTCCATTCCCGAACTGGGCGTGCTGCTGGCCGTCTGCGCCGTGCTGCTGGCCGTGGTGATGGCCGCGACCATGTTCGGCGCGCGGGCCCTGGGCTTCTCCAAGCCCGACGAGGTGGCCATCGTGTTCTGCGGTTCCAAGAAGAGCCTGGCCACCGGCGTGCCGATGGCCGGCATCCTGTTCCCCGGCGCCACGGCGGGCGTCCTGGTGCTGCCGCTGATGCTGTTCCACCAGATCCAGCTGATGGCCTGCTCGGTGCTGGCCCAGCGCTACGGGGCGCGGCCGGCGGACGAGGCCTGACCAACGCGTGTCATCCCCCGACCTGTTCGAGGGACCCAAGCCGCGTCGGCCACCTCCGCTTGGGTCCCCGCATAAAGCGGGGGATGACGGCTAGGGACGTGTCGATGCAGTTTCCATCCCATCCGATAGCCACTAGAACCCGCCCATGAATTCCGACTCCGCAAAGCCGCTGGCCGGCCGCATCGCCCTCGTCACCGGCGCCACCCGCGGCATCGGCGAGGCCATCGCCGTGGGCCTGGCCAAGGCCGGGGCCCATGTGATCGCCCTGGGCCGCACCCAGGGGGCGCTGGAAGCCCTGGACGACACCATCTTCGCCGCCACCGGCGAACACGCCACCCTGGTGCCGCTGGACCTGCGCGAGGCCGACGGCCTGGACCAGCTGGGCGCGGCCCTGTTCGAACGGTTCGGCAAGCTGGACATCCTGGTCGGCGCCGCCGGGGTGCTGGGCGCCCTGACCCCCGTGGGCCATCTCGACCCCAAGGGCTGGGACATGATCCTGTCCACCAACCTGACGGCCAACTGGCGACTGATCCGGGCCATGGACCCGCTGCTGCGTCGCGCCGAGGCCGGCCGGGCCGTGTTCCTCACCAGCAGCGTCGCCAAGACCCACCGCGCCTTCTGGGGCGGCTACGCGGCCTCCAAGGCCGGGCTGGAGGCCATCGTCGGCTGCTATGACGACGAGATGGAGAACACCACGGTGCGCGCCATCTGCGTCGATCCCGGCGCCATGCGCACGCGCATGCGGGCTGGCGCCTTCCCGGGCGAAGATCCGCAAAGCGTGCCCGCTCCGGACAGCATCGCGCCGTTCATCGTTAACCTGGTCCGCCCCGACCGCGTGCCGCCCAAGGGCGTCGTGCGCTTCAAGGATCGCGGACAGGAATCTCCGAGCGAGGGATAGGTCAGTCAAACTGAGGTCGGGAAACAGTGCTTTCCAGCTTCGGCCTATTTTCCGGCCAGCCTGGAATCCATAGGTCATGAAGACTCAGGTGCACATGCCGGCACGAATAAGTCATTTTACGTAATATACTTATTATGCGCTCTTAGAAGAGAATCCAGACCCTTCAAAAGCCAAGCTGAAAGCAGTCATCGCGCCAAAATGTCGCGGCAAGACAGGTTTCTTCCGCCCTAACGTTAAGCTTTCGGAAATAGGGCCGGCGCACGCTTCACGTGTAGAAGCGTCCACCAAGGACCTCCCGGGGAGCCGATCCGAATGTCGCTCTTTACCATGAAGCGCAACGACCCGAAGACAGTGCAGCGTCTGGCGGATCTGGAGGCCACGGTTGCGGCGATCGATCGCTCGCAGGCGATGATCGAGTTCCAGCTCGACGGCACGATCATCACCGCCAACAAGAACTTCCTGGACACCGTCGGCTATTCGCTGGACGAGATCGTCGGTCGCCATCATGGCCTCTTCGTCGATCCCGACTACGGCCGCAGCGCCGAGTACAAGGCCTTCTGGGCCAATCTGGCGCGCGGCGAGTTCTTCGCCGACAAGTTCCAGCGGGTCGGCAAGGGCGGCAAGGAGGTCTGGATCCAGGGCGCCTACAACCCGATCTTCGACGCTGCCGGCCGGCCCTTCAAGGTCATCAAGTTCGCCATCGACATCACCGAGGTCGAGCTGGAGCGGATCGCCAACGAGGCCCGGCGCAAGGCCGAGGAAGAGCAGACCGCCGTGGTGTTCTCCCTGGCCGAGCGCCTTCAACGCCTGGCCGCCGGCGACCTGACCGCCCGGATCACCGAGCCCTTCGAAGGCCGCTTCCAGCAGATCAAGGACGACTACAACGCGGCGATCGACAGCCTGCGGGAGGCCATCGGCCAGATCTCCAGCGCCACCGACGGCGTGCGCGGTGGCTCCGACGAGATCGCCGGCGCTTCGGAAGACCTCTCCCGCCGCACCGAACAACAGGCGGCCAGCCTGGAAGAGACCGCCGCCGCGCTGGACCAGATCACCGCCACGGTGCGGCGCAGCGCCGCGGGGGCCAAGGAGGCTTCCGCCGCCGCCTCCAGCGCCCGGGAGGACGCCACCCGCTCCGGCGAGATCATGCGCGACGCCGTCGAGGCCATGGGCGAGATCGAGCAGAGCTCGGGCAAGATCACCCAGATCATCGGCGTGATCGACGAAATCGCCTTCCAGACCAACCTGCTGGCCCTCAACGCCGGTGTCGAGGCGGCCCGGGCCGGGGACGCCGGTCGCGGCTTCGCCGTCGTCGCCCAGGAGGTGCGGGCCCTGGCCCAGCGTTCGGCCGAGGCGGCCAAGGAGATCAAGACGCTGATCGCCAGCAGCACCTCGCAAGTGGCGCGCGGCGTCCAGCTGGTCGGCGAGACCGGCCAGGCGCTGGGCGGCATCGTCGGCAAGGTCACCCAGATCGACACGCTGATCTCCGAGATCGCCCAGTCGTCACAGGAACAGGCCACCGGCCTCGCCCAAGTGAACACCGCCGTCAACCAGATGGACGAGGTCACCCAGCAGAACGCCGCCATGGTCGAGGAGGCTACGGCCGCCGCCGTCGGCCTGAAGGCCGAGGCCGCCGAACTGACCGGACTGGTCTCGCGCTTTCAGACTGGAGAGCAGGTGATCACCCGCCGCCCCGAACCGGCTCAAGCCGGTCGGCATCATCCCAGCGACAATCCGGTGGCCCGCGCCCAGGCCCGGATCGGCGCCCAGTTCCGCCCTGGCGCGGGGAGCACTGCGCTCGCGGCCTCGGCCTCGGCCTGGGAGGAGTTCTAAGAGCTTCCCGATCCGATATCCGGAAGAGTCGGATCGTGAATGCGCCGGGACATCGACACCCCCTTCGATCGTCCCGGCGCGCCTTGTACAGCGTAACCTGTATCGCTTGAGCGGACGGGCCTCCTGCGCAGGAGGCCCGTTTCGCCGTCAGGCGTTCGCCGATCTCGTCAGGCTATCGCCCCTTCGGCGGCGCCTTGTTGCCCCGCACGGTGCGTGAGCCGGCCACGGGACGACGCGGTCCCGCCGCCTTGCCGCCAGCCGCCTTGAAACCGACCTTGTAGCTGGGCGTGGTCGCCTTCTTCTGGGCCTTGGGGCCCTGCTTCTTGACCGACTTGACCGCCGCCTTGCCAGGCTCGGCCGCGGGCGTGGCGGTGCTCTCGACGGGCTTGGTGGTCTTGATCACCGTCGGACCGGCCTTCTTGGCCGCCCGGGTCGCCGCCTTGGTCGCCTCGACCTCGACGCCCGCCGCCAGGGCCGCGGCGGCTTCGGCCACCCGCACCGACTTCTTGACGGTGTTGCGCGAGGCGCGGATGCGCTCGGCTTCGCGTTCGCGGCGCTCGAACTCGCGCTTGCCTTTGCCGCTGTGGCCCTTGGCCTCGCCCTCGGCATAGGGGTTGGCGCCCGACTTGATGGTGATGCGCAGCGGCACCCCCGGCAGGTCGAAGCTCTCGCGCAGGCTGTTGATCAGATAGCGCCGATACTGTTCGGGCATCTGGTCAGCGCGGCTGGAGAACAGCACGAAGGTCGGCGGCCGGGCCTTGGTCTGGGCCATGTATTTCGGCTTGATGCGCTTGCCGCCGACGCTGGGCGGCGGGTGGCGCTGCATGGCCATCTGCAGCCAGTCGTTGAGGTCGCGGGTCTTGACCTTGGTCGACCAGTCACGGTGGCTCTTCAGCACCGCCGGCATCAGCTTGTCGACGCCTTTGCCGGTCTCGCCCGACAGCGCGATCACCGGCGTGCCGCGCAGCTGCGGCAGCATGCGCTCGGCGTGTTCGATGAAGCCCTTCAGCGTCGCGGCCTGGTCCTCGACTAGGTCCCACTTGGCCAGCACGAAGACAACGCAGCGCCCTTCCCGCTCGGCCAGGTCGGCGATCTGCAGGTCCTGGGTCTCGAAGGGGTGGGTGGCGTCCATGATCAGCAGCACCACCTCGGCGAAGGTGATCGAGCGGATGGTGTCGCCGGTCGAGAGCTTTTCCAGCTTCTCGTTGACCTTGGCCTTCTTGCGCAGGCCGGCGGTGTCGACCAGGCGGACCTTGCGGTCGCCCCACACCCAGTCCACCGAGATGGAGTCGCGGGTGATGCCGGCTTCGGGGCCGGTCAGCAGGCGCTGCTCGCCGATCAGGCGGTTGATCAGGGTCGACTTGCCGGCGTTCGGGCGGCCGACGATGGCGATCTTGATCGGCTTGTCGTCGCCCAGTTCGTCATGCTCGCCCTGCAGCTCCTCGGGCGCGATGGCGATCAGGGCGGCGTAAAGCTCGGCCATGCCTTCGCCGTGTTCGCCGGAAATCTGGATCGGCTCGCCCAGGCCCAGGACGTTGGCCTCGGCGGCGCCGTGGTCGCCGGCCTTGCCCTCGGACTTGTTGGCGGCGACCAGCACCGGCTTGTTCCGCTTGCGCAGGATCTCGGCGAAGATCCGGTCCAGCGGCGTCAGGCCCTCGCGGGCGTCGAACACCAGCAGGCTGACGTCGGCCTCCTCGATCGCCAGCTCGGTCTGGGCGCGCATCCGCGACTCCAGGCTCTCGTCGGTGACGTCCTCGAAGCCGGCGGTGTCGATCAGCTCCAGGTCGAGGTCGCCGAGGCGGCCGTGGGCGAACCGGCGGTCGCGGGTGACGCCCGGCTGGTCATCGACCAGGGCCAGCTTGCGGCCGGCCAGACGGTTGAACAGGGTCGACTTGCCCACATTGGGGCGGCCGACGATGGCGAGTTTCAAAGGCATGGGCTGTGATTAGTCGATTTCGGGGACAAAAGCGACAAACCCGGACTGGTGAGGACCAGCCCGGGTTCGGGTTGCTTGGATTGTGGTTCCGGGCGCGCCCGGAAAGACCTAGCGAATAGCGATCAGGTCGGCTTCGTCGGTGGCGACATAGACCGTGTCGCCCATGGCGATCGGGCCCAGCAGGACCGATTGACCCAGCTTCAAGGTCTTCAGCGTCTCGCCGGTCTTGGGGTTCAGCGCCACGGCCTGGCCTTCGCTGGAGACCGTGATCAGCCGGCCGGAGGCCAGGATCGGCGTCGACCACAGCAGCGGGTGCTTGGCGCGCTTCTTCTTCTGCTTCTTGGACAGCTTGTCGGTGTCGTTGAGGTCGCGGATCCAATAGACCTGACCGGCTTCGCGCGACACGCAGATCACCTGGCCGGCCTTGTCGACCACGAAGACCACGTCGCCGGCCGCCCAGGGGCTGGTGATGGCGGTGACGGGCAGGCTCCAGCGGGCCTGGCCGGTGCGCAGGTCGGTGGCGGCGAACACGCCCGAGTGGCTGACGGCGAAGACGTCGCCCTTGAAGATCACCGGACGGCCGGCGATGTCGCGGATTTCCGACAGGGCGTTGGTGCGGCTGGCGCGGCTCAGGGCCTCGCTCCACAGGTCGTTGCCGTTGGTGGCGCGCAGGGCGACCAGTTCGCCCGACGCGAAGCCGGCCACCACGGTGTCGCCGCTGACCGCCGGGCTCGAGGCGGCCAGGATGCGGGCCGGCTCGACCAGGGCCTGGTAGGTCCAGCCCGGCGCGCCGTCGGCGGCGTTGAAGGTCAGCAGTTCGTTGTCGGTGGAGACCACGAAGACGCGGCCGTCCTGGACGGTCGGCGCGGCGTGGACCGGCGTGCTGGTCTGCTGTCGCCATGCTTCCGCGCCGGTGGCCGCATCGAGTTGGGCCACGAAGCGGAAGCCCGACGAAACATAGAGCTTGCCGTTGGCGTAGGCCAAGCCGCCGCCGAAGCCCGTGCGGTCGGCCGTGCCGCCGCCGATGCCCATGAAGCCGCGCTTCTTGCCCGGGGCCTTGGCCGGGCGCAGGTCCTTGCGCCAGACGGTCGCGCCGCTGCGGGCGTCGATGGCGACCACGGACGCTTCGCCGTCCATCACGAAGACCTTGCCGTCGGCGGCCACCGGCGGCGCCATGACGTGGAACTTGCGGTTGGCCTTCTGGCCGAAGCCCTTGCGCCAGGCGATGTCGAAATTGGCGGCGGCGGCCACATGTTCAACCGACTGCTCGGCGTTGCCGCCCGGCAGCGGCCAATCGGCCTGGACCACCGGATCGGGCAGGAAGAAGTCGGCGCCCTTGAGCGCTTCGGCCGGTTCGACCTTCTGGTCGAAGGCGATGACCGAGATCCGCTGTCCCTGGGTGGCCAACGTCTTGTTGGCCTCCTTCTTGTCGAACGGATTGAGCTTGGAGATCGTCGAACAGCCAGCCACCGACACCGCGGTCGTCAGCAACGCGGCGAGAAGCAGAGAACGCTTGGAAGTCATGGGGCGACGGCTCATCGGGCGCTATTGGGGGCGGTAGTGGGGGCGGTAGTGGGGGCGGCGTCAGGGGCGGCTTGCGGGCCCGACGGCAGCGTCAGAGCGGCGGAAGGCGGCAGGGCGATCGCGGCCTTGACGACCGCCGACAGGTTCTTGGCCGAGCCGGAATCGATCATGGCCATCGCGCCCTGGGCGCGCTGGCGGACTTCGTCCGACGAGTTGTCCAGCGAGGTGGCCAGCACGCTGAAGTCGGCCCGCGCGCCGGCCAGGTTTCCGGCCTGCAGCTTGGCGAACGCCAGCGCTTCCTTCGCCTGAACGCGATAGGGACTCTTCTCGCCCATCAACGGAGTCAGCCTCGCTTCGACGTCCTTGTAAGGAGCCGTGTCGAGGAGCGCCAAGGCGGAATTGAGGCCAGCCAGGTCGGCCAGCACCGGATTGGGCGCAAGCTTGGCCGCTTCGTCGAAATAACGCACCGCTTCGGCGGTTTTGTTCTCTTCCAGGCGGATGCCGCCCATCTGAATCAGGGCCAGCGTCTTGTAGGCGGCCGAGCCGGTCTTGGAGATCGCCTCGAAGGCCGGGAACGCCTTGGCCGGACCGATCTTGGCCCCGCTTTCCAACGCCGCCTGATAGGCCTCCGAGGCCTTGTTGGCCTGGCCTTCCTGATAGCTGCTCCAGCCCCACCAGCCGCCGGTGCCGAGAATCGCCACCGCCGCCAGCGCGCCCACCCAGGGCAGCGACTTCAGCGCGAGGGACTTGTAGCGGTCGGAGCGCAGTTGCTCTTCGACCTCGTCAAACACATCGACCACGAACGAGGCTCCGGTAGGGGCGAGAACTGCGCCCTGAAGCGTCACCCCCGGATCGCTCCGGGACAGACGCTCTAGATTGATAACATGGTGAGCGGACCCACCGAGGCGGCGAACCTATAGCGTGTCAGGGTCAGCCGCAACGGGCGGAAGCGGCGGGGCGACGCCCCTACCCCTTCTTGGCGTAGTAGGTCTCGGCTTCGCCCGGAAAGGTCCGCGCCTTGACGTCGCGAGCGTAGTCGGCGGCGGCCCGTTCGATCTCGCCCTTCAGGTCGGCGTAGCGGCGCACGAACTTCGGCGTCCAGTCGAACAGGCCCAGCATGTCGTCGGTGACCAGGATCTGGCCGTCGCAGCCGGCCGAGGCGCCGATGCCGATGGTCGGCGGGGCGATGGCGGCGGTGATCTCGCGGGCCAGGCTCTCGGCGACGCCCTCGACGACGACGGCGAACGCCCCCGCCTCGGCCGTGAGGCGGGCCTCCTCCAGGATCAGGGCCCGACCGGCCTCGTCCTTGCCCTTGGCCTTGAAGCCGCCGTCGACCAGCACCGCCTGCGGACGCAGACCGACATGACCCATGACCGGCACGCCGCGCCGGACCATGTAGGCGATGGTGTCGGGAATGGTCGGACCGCTCTCGACCTTCACGCCCTGGGCCCCGGTCTCCTTCATGATCCGCACGGCGTTGGCGTAGGCCTCTTTCGGCGCGCCCTCATAGGAGCCGAACGGCATGTCGACCACGACCATCGCCCGCTTCGAGCCGCGCATCACCGCCTGGCCGTGCAGGATCATCATCTCCATGGTCACGCCGACGGTGTTGGGCAGACCGTGCACCACCATGCCCAGCGAGTCGCCGACCAGCAGCAGGTCGCAGGCGTCGTCCAGCGCCGCGGCCACCGGCGCGGTGTAGGCGGTCAGGCAGACCAGAGGCTCGCCGCCCTTGCGCGCGGCGATGTCGGGGGCGGCCAGACGGCGGATCTTGTCTTCACGATGGGCGGACAGGGCGAGCACTCCGGCGAAAACGCGTGCGCCGTTTTCCGCCAGATCGCCCGGCGCCGCAACATGATCGGTGAGCGGGCGGACGAAGCGCCCCCTGAAAATGCTCTAGACCTCGTCCACCAGCCGGGTCACCGCGAAGGCCAGAGCGATCGCCGCCAGCCCCGCCGCCAGCCACAGGGTTTCCGCGCCGCCCAGGGTGAACAGCTGGTCGTAGCGCGCCACCACCTTGTCCAGGCCGAGGTCCAGCTTCTGGACGCCGTCGCGCGACACCGTCGAGAACTCGCTCGCGAACCGGCTGCCGATCAGCTGGGCCGCGACCACCAGACCCGCGACCACGCCGGTCGCGCCGATCACCACGCGACGCACGGCCCAGCCGCGATCGAGCTTCTGGGTCACCCGCTGGGTGAACAGTTCAGCGTCGCGAAACACCGGCGGTTGGCCGTAGAGGCGCGAAAGTTGGGCTTCGAAATCCAGGTCAGCCAAGGTTTTCCCTCCTCGCGGAGTCGTTCGATACGCTTCCGGACGGCGGCGCCATCCGGACCCTGAGTTTATCCAGACCACGTTTGACATGGGATTTGACCGTCCCAAGGGGGATGTTCAAGACCTCGGCCGCCTCGGCGTGCGACAAGTCGGCCCCGTAGCAAAGCGATACGCACAGGCGCTCGGCCTTCGACAGCCCCTTGAGCGCCTCGTCCAGGTCCATCCGGTCGGCGGCCGCGCCCGGACTGTCCGAGGCGACCGGAGCCTCGTCTCGGGCGGTGTCGGTCAGCACGAAACGCGAGTCGCGCTTGACCTTGCGCAGATAGAGCCGCGCGGCGGTCTTCTTGATCCAGCCGCCAAAGGCCCCCTCCCCGCGATAGTCGGCGATCTGCTCGAACCCCACCAGGAAGGCGTCCTGGGCGATGTCGTCGGCGGTGGCCGGATCGGCCCCCAGCCGGCGCAGCAGGCCTCGCACGGCCGAACCGTGGCGGCGCACCAGCTCGCCGAAGGCCTGGCGATCACCGACCGCCGCCAGCGCGGCGAGTTCGACGTCGTGACCTGTGGGTGGGCGTACGCCCATGATGTTTGTCCCCTCTTCCCCGTGTCCGCGTTCAGTCTTGCGGCGGACGCTTGTTGGGGTTGAAGAAGCTGAGAATGACGAAGGCCAGGCCGATCATGCCGGGGATCGCCGCGCCGCTCATCGTCCCGAACATCGCGTTGTCGTTGATCCCGCCCAGGGCCAGGCCCGTCAGCACCAGACCCACCGAGACCGACAGCAGGATCACGCCGATCCGCAGGTCGCGTTGCGCCGAAGAGACTTTCGGCGGGTTGACGTTCTTGGTGAGCGCTTCGATCAGCTCGGGCGGCAGCGGCTGGCCCTTCTCGATGGCTGCCCGCACCGTCTCCTGCATCTCGCGCCGTTCGCGGGTCCGCAGCCAAGCCGGCACGATGATGATCGCCGCGACCATGATGAATGGCGAAAGCGGGATTAGAATTCCAAAGTCCATGACTCAGTCCCCTCCGTTGATGGGCGGAGCGTGACGCTTCCGACCTCTGTAGGGAAGAGACCTGAGCGGCGCCGTTTGGAGGCGCCGGGCCAGATGAAACTTTCGTAAGGCTAGCGACGGGCCAGGATCTGGCCGCCCAGCAGGGTCGCGGCCAACACGAAGGCCAGCAGTCCTGCCGTCGGCGCCAGGGCCGGGGCCAGGCCGTGGACGGCCAGGTCCAGCACCGGGGCGCAGGCCCAGAGCACCGCGCCGGCGGCCAGGGCCGTCGCCGCGCTCGACGCCAGGCGGATGACCAGCTCGCGGCGCGCCACCCGCTGCATCACCCCGCCGACGAACAGCGCGTCCACGGCCGGACGCCGCGGGGCGTCGTCCTCGGACAGGAAGGCGACCAAACGGTCTTCGGGGGTCATGACGCGTCTCCCAATACAGCGAGCAATCTCTCACGTCCGCGGGCCACGTGCGACTTCACGGTGCCCAGCGGCAGGCTCAGGACCTCGGCGGCCTCACCATGCGACCAGCCCTGCCCCAGGCAGAGCGTGACACAGGCCCGCTGGTCGGGCGCCAGATCGGCCAGCGCCGCCCGCAGGGCCATGCGGTCGGCCGGGTCGGCGTCGCGCGGCGCCGCCTCGGCCTGATCCTCGCGCCAGGCCTCGTCCCGGCGAGCCGACCGGCGAGCGGCGCGGTTGTGGTCCAGCGCCTTGCGCCAGGCGATACCGAACAGCCAGGCGCGAAAACCCTCGTCGTCGCGCAACCGATCCAGGCTGGACCAGGCCGCCAGAAAGGCTTCCTGAGCGATGTCGTCGGCGTCGCCGAAACCGCTCTTGCGCAGGAAACCGCGCAGGGACCGCTCGTGCTCGGCCACCAGCCGGGCGAAGGCGGTTTGCGATCCGCCTCGCGCGGCCCGGACGAGCGGTCCGTCCATCAGGCCTTCGGGCTCCGATCCACCAGGACCGACACCAGCGACGCCAGGCTCAAGGCGCCCATCACGAACGCCACGATGAGCAAGGCGGGCCCAGCCTCGTAGAGGTCGGTCACCGAGCCGTAGGTGAAGCCAGCGCAAAGCGTCGCGAACAGCACCACCTGATACCAGCCGCGCTGACGACGGCGACGGTGGCGCGGGCGCCCGTCGTCCTCGCCGCCCTCACCCTCGTTCCAGCGCTGGTTGAGCTTGGCCAGCAGTTCCGGTGGCGGTTCGCGACCGGCCTCGGCATAGGTCTTGATCAGGTCGAGGGTGTCGCGGTTGACCCGGTAGCGCAGCCAGCTCTGGTAGGCGTCGAACACGAACCAGCTCAGCGGAAAGATCAGCCACCAGAACGATCGAAACAGGTCTTCCATGGTCTTGGTCTCCAGCGGCGCGGTCGCGCGCCGAAATTCGGGTCAGCGAGCGTCCAGGCGGGCCAGCAGTTCCGCCGGCGGCTCGCGGCCCGACTTGGCGTAGGTCTTGAGGAGCTCGACCGCGTCTCGGCGCGCCCGATCGGCCAGCCATCTGTGATAGCCGTCGAACACGAACCAGCTCAGCGGAAAGACCATCCACCAGAACGACCGAAACAGGTCTTGCATCCGTCTCATCTCCAGATCGATGCGAGCCTTCGCACCGTTTCTGAAGACTAGTCGGCGCCGTGGCCGGGATTGGATGCGGCGACCCGCGAAATAATTTCGTCCATGGCCGAAAACATCATCGTCGGTCCGTGGTCGACCAGGGCGCGGCGCGTGGCGTAGCCCCATTCGACCGCCCCGCAGGCCAGGCCCGCCTCGCGCGCCGCCTCGATGTCGCGGGTCTCGTCGCCGATACACAGCACCCGGTCCTTGGCGATCCGCGCCGCCTTGACCACGGCCCGGAACTTGGCGGCCTTGCCGAAGATCGCCGCGCCGCAGCCATAGTGATCGACCAGGCTGGCCAGGTCGGGACCCAGGATGGCGCGGATCGTCGCCTCGGAGTTGGAACTGACGATCGCCAGCCGCAGCCCCGCCGCCGACAGGCCGCGCAGCAGGTCGCCGGTGCCGGAAAACAGCGGGATGGCGTGAGCGTCGGCCGCCATCATCTTCTTGCCGTGGGCGGCGACCAGCGGGACCTTCCACAGCGGCAGGCCCAGATAGGCGATGATCTCGCGGCTGGTGCGGCCGCGCAGCATGGCGATCTCGTCCTCGGTCACCGCCTTGAACTTGAAGCGTTCGGCCAGCGGCCGCACGGCGCGAATCGCCCAGGCGGTGCTGTCGGCCAGGGTGCCGTCGAAGTCGAAGATGATCAGGTCGATGCCGTCTGGCGCGGCCCGGGCGTTCATCTGCTCATGGCCTGCTGGTACTGGTCGGGCTTGAACCCCACCAGCAGCCGGTCGCCCAGGTCGAGCACCGGACGCTTGATCATCGACGGCTGGGCCAGCATCAGGGCGATGGCCTTGGCTTCGTCCAGGCCCTGCTTGTCGGCGTCGGGCAGCTTGCGGAAGGTCGTGCCGGCGCGGTTGAGCAGCGTCTCCCAGCCCACGGCGCGGCTCCAGCCCTCCAGCCGCGCGCGATCGATTCCCGCGACCTTGTAGTCGTGGAAGCCATAGGCGACGCCATGACCGTCCAGCCAATCCCGCGCCTTCTTCATCGTGTCGCAGGCCTTGATGCCGTAGATCGTGGTCGTCACGCGTGATTGCTCCGTGCGCGGTCAGATTCTCTATTCTGACCACCGTAGAGTTCGCACGCCGTCGGGCAAAACGGAAAAAGCTTGAATTCTTCTCGCGAAAGGCGAGGCCGAAGGGTCAGGACAGGGCGCGCAAGGCCCTTCGCAGCGCCTCGGGATCGGCGTCCGGCAGCCCCCGCTCGACCGCCGCGTGGCTCTGCGTCCAGATCGGCACGGCCCGGGCCAGCAGCGCCAGGCCGGCTGGCGTCAGGGTCAGAAGCCGGCCGCGCCGATCGTCCGGATCGACGCTCACCGTCACCAGGCCGCGGCGCTCCAGGGGCTTGAGATTGGCCGTCAGGGTCGTGCGGTCCATGGCCAGCAGGCTGGAGACCGCGCCGATGGTCGGCGGCTTGGGCCGGTTCAGCGACATCAGCAACGAGAACTGGCCGCTGGAAATCCCGACCGGCCGCAGCGCCTCGTCGAACCGCCGCGCCAGAGCCCGCGCCGCGCGCTGTACATGCAGGCAAAGGCAGTTGTCGCGGACATGGAGGGTGGCTTCAAACGGGACGTCCAGGGGCTTTGACACCTCGAAATTATGTTGATATCAACGTTATCTGTCAAGGCCGAACCGGCTGGGCGGGCCTCATTCGAGGGAGAAGATCGATGCAAGACCACAAGGTCGCGTCACGCGAGGAATGGCTGCGGGCCCGCAAGGCGCTGCTCATTCGTGAGAAGGAAGAAACCCAGCTGCGCGACAGGAACACCGCCGAGCGGATGGCCCTGCCCTGGGTCAAGGTCGACAAGACCTACACGTTCGACACGCCCAGCGGCCGCAAGACCCTGGCCGAGCTGTTCGACGGCCGCAACCAGCTGATGATCTACCACTTCATGCTGCCGCCCGAATGGGAGGCCGGCTGCCCGGGCTGCTCGTTCCTGGCCGACCACCTGGACGGGACCCTGCCCCACCTGAACCATCACGACGTGACGCTGCTGGCGGTGTCGCGCGCGCCGCTGGACCGGATCGAGGCCTACAAGGCCCGCATGGGCTGGCGCTTTCCGTGGGTGTCGTCGTTCGGCGGCGACTTCAACTACGACTACCACGTCTCGTTCGCGCCCGAGGCGCTGGCCGCCGGGACCGCCACCTACAATTTCGAACCCGTCGAGGGCGACGGCCAGCCGGGCGAGCTGCCGGGCCTCAGCGCCTTCTACAAGGACGAGGCCAGCCAGGTGTTCCACACCTATTCCAGCTACGGCCGGGGCAGCGAGGAACTGATCGGGACCTACATGATCCTCGACCGCGCGCCCCTGGGCCGCAACGAGGCCGGGGTCATGGACTGGATGCGTCGCCACGACGAATACGAGGACGCCGCGCCCAAGGCCTGCCACACCGAGCAGGTTCCGGCCTAGGCGCCCCGGCCATGCTGTGCTGCGTCCTGGGGCTGCTGGCCCTGCTCACGGGGGCCTCGGCGCGAGGGCTCAGGGCGCTGATCGGCGCCTGGCCGGTCGCCGCCATCGCCGGCGGCGCGGCCGCAGCCCTGGCGGCCCTGGCGCCCTACCATCTGGACCACTACCGCGAGCGGGCGCGAAGCCACGACCGCTCGGTCATGGCCGAGATCCTCGCCGCGCCCCTGTGCGTCGGCGCGCCCTCGAAGAGCTGATCCGCGGGCCCTAGACCCGCGCCCGCCGCGCCACCTCGTTGCGGCGAGTCTCCATCTGCAGCCGGGCCTCCTCGATGGCGTCGGTCTCGACCACGGTCAGCAGGTTGTCGATCACCCGCCCCAGATGCTCCCGCATCGCCGCGCGGGCGGCGACGGGGTCGCGGGCCTTGAGGGCGTCGAGGATGTCCTGATGGTCATCGACCAGCGGCCGCGCCCTCACCCGCCCGGCCCGCTCCAGCATGTCGCGGCTGGACGGCTTGTAGCGCAGGTCCCACAGGTTCTCGACCATCGCCACCAGCACGCTATTGCCGGTGGCCTTGGCGATGGCGACGTGGAAGCGGCGGTCGGCCAGGTCGGCCAGCGCCCCGAAGTCGTGCTCCTCGGCCATGTCATGCAGGATGGCCGTCAGCTCCTCGACCTGCTCGTCGGTCAGCACCGCGGCGGCCAGGGCGCAGGCGTCGCCCTCGATCAGCCGCCGCGCCTCGACCAGCTCGAAGGCGCTGACCTCCAGCTCCGGGGCCGAGACCTCCGGACGCGGCGCGTCGGCGACATAGACCCCCGCCCCGTGCCGCGCCTCGACCAGCCCGCGCGCCTCCAGGATGATCATCGCCTCGCGGATGGTCGGGCGACTGACCTTGTAGTCCTCGGCCAGGTCGCGCTCCGACGGCAACCTCTGGCCCAGCACGTAGGGGCCGTCGCGGATCGAGACGGCGATCGCGTTGGCGATCTGCTGGCGCAGCTTGCGGGGATCGGCGGCCTGTTCGGTCATCCAGGTCAAACCTTGGCGGGCTTGCTCCACAGCTGGCGGACGCGATGGGCGGCCAGCTTGGGCCGACGGTCGCGGGTGAAGACGCCTTTGTGGTTCAGCGCCCCGACCCGCATGATGCTCTGCGAGGTGCGGAAATCGGCGAAGGCCCAGGGATGCGTGCCGAAGATGTACGGGAAGGTCTCCAGCACCCGGATGTACATCTCGACCATGTCGGCCTGGTATTCCTCGGTCCACATCTCGGGCGGCTGGGAATGCATGCCGGCCACGGCGTCGGCGCCGAACTCGGTGAACATGATCGGCTTGCCCGGATGGCGGGCGTGCAGCTTGGCGACGTCGCCCTTGAGCGCGGCCTCAGCCAGGTCCAGCTGGCCCGACAGCGAGTACCAGCCCTGATAGGAGTTGACGCAGACCACGTCGCCCAGCGCCTGCCAGTCGGTCGAACCGCCCTGGACGCTGACGATCGTCACCGGCCGCGTGGCGTCCAGCTGACGGGTCAGGTCGAACAGCGGAGCGAAGAACTTCAAGCCGGTCTCGTTGCCGCCGGGCGGCTCGGGGTCGGTGGTGTGGAAAGGCTTGACCAGCGGCTCGTTGGCCAGCGACCACATGATCACGCAGGGATGGTTCTTGTCGCGCCGGACCAGGTCGACGATGTCCTGCTTGAGCTGGTTGAACCGCGCCTGCTGGATCTCGGGCGGATCGGCGAACACCAGGCTGACGGCCGGGGTCTCGTCGATGACCAGCAGGCCGTATTCGTCGGCCAGCATCATCGCCTCTTCGCTATAGGGGTAGTGCGAGGTGCGGAAACTGTTGCCGCCCAGCCATTTCAGCAGCTCGAAGTCGCGAATGATCGTGGCCACGTCCAGGCCGCGACCGTGGACCGCGAAATCCTCGTGCTTGCCGAAGCCGCGCAGGAACACCGGCTTGCCGTTCAGCAGCAGCCTTTCGTTCCGGGCCTCGATGGTGCGCACGCCGATCTTCAGCGCGTACTCGTCGGACGCGGCCGCGTTCTCCAGGCGGACGGTCAGGGTATAGAGGTGCGGGTCCTCCGGGCTCCAGAGCCGCGGGCTCTTCAGGGCCAGCGTCGTCCCGCCCTTGCCGCCGGTCAGGGTGACGCTGGCCTTCTGCGCACCCCTGTCGTCGGCGATCGTCACCGTGGCCTGACCCGACCAGGCGGCGCTGGCTTCCAGGTCGATCTGGACCTTGCCGTCGAGACTGGTCTTCACCGTCACGTCGAGCAGATGGACGTCGGGCGTCGTGAACAGCAGCACCGGACGATGGACGCCGGCGAAGGGGAAGAAGTCGTAGGCGGTCTGCGGGAAGTGCACGGTGTGCATGTGCCAGCGCGCGGTGTCCGGCGTCGACGGCACGCGGTCCAGGCGGATCTTGTTCTCGACCAGCACGGTCAGCACGTTGTCGCCGTCCATCGACACCGCGTCGGTGACGTCGAAGGCGAACGGCAGGTGGCCGCCGACGTGGCCGCCCAGTTCCTTGCCGTTCAGCCAGACCTTGGCGGTGTAGTTCACCGAGCCGAAGCGCAGGTGGATGCGCTGGCCGGCCCAGCCCTTGTCGACGCGGAAGTCGGTCTCGTACCAGGCCGAGCCGACATAGTTGCGCACGTCGTCGAAGACCTCGTTCCAGCTGCTGGGCACCGGGATGAGGCGGAAGTCCTTCAGGCCCTTCTGCCAGCCTTCGCCCTCGCCGACATCCTTGGGATCACTGCGGAAGCGCCAGGTGGCGGCCAGGCTCCGGGTCGAGCGGGTGGCGCTTTCATGCGGGTAGAGCAGGCTGGGCGGACCCGAGCTCGGGGCCAGCTTGCCGGTCTGGGCGACGGCCTGACCGGCGCCGGCCATCACGCCGGCCAGGGCCATGCCGCCCGCGACGCCGACGGCGCTTCTACGCGTGACCAGGCCACGCCGGGTTTGACCGTCGTCGTTTCGCGAATTGTCCGACATCGTGGGCCTCATGCGCTCTGAAATCTGAACTCAGCCTAGCGGCGAATCCCGCCGGGCCCGGAAAGGAAAAAGCGGCGGACCCGAAGGCCCGCCGTCTAGGGACTGGGAAGCAAGCCCTAGTAGGAAGCCGACAGCCGCACGCCCGCATAGCGGTGGAAGTCGCGGGCTGGCTGAAGCTCGGTGACGGTCTGGCTGCCGAAGTTGCCGAACTGGTTGGCGCCGTTCACGCCGTAACCCTTGTCGAACACGTTGTTGACGAAGATCACCGCCTGGTAGCCGCCGCCCGGCTTGCGGAAGCCGCCCGAGACGTTCAGCACGCCATAGGCCTTCTGCACCGTCCCCGGATCGGTGTTCAGCGAGAAGTTGACCTTGGTCTGGTAGGCGTAGGCCGCCGAGAAGATCATCTCGACGGAGCCGATCGGCTGGGAGAAGTCCATCCCGACGTTCAGCTTCCACTTCGGCGCGTTGGGCAGGGTGGCGCCCTTCAGGTCCTGGAAGGCCGGCGAGCCAGCCACGCAGCCCTGGGCGGCCGTCTGGCCCGGCCAGCAGGCGGCCTTCGGGAACGCGGTGATCTTGGCGTCGACATAGGCGATGGAGCCGTTGAAGCGCAGGTCCTTGGTGGCGATCGCGGTGGCTTCGATTTCCACGCCCTTGGTCAGCACCTTGCCGACATTGGTCAGGCGGAAGTTCTGGGTCCCGCCGATCGTGTCGATGCCCTGGGCCTGATAGTCGTCGTACTTCACGTGGAAGACCGTGCCGTTCAGCATCACGCGGTGATCGAACAGCTGGCTCTTGATGCCCGCCTCGAAGGAATCCGAGGTCTCGGGCTTGATCGGGCCGACATTGGCGCGGGCCTGGTTGAAGCCGGTGGTCAGGTCGTAGGTCTGGCCCTTGTGGCCGGTCGCGAAGGAGCCGAACACCATCACGTCGTCGCTGACCTGCTGGCGCAGGCCCAGGCGATAGGTCGCCGAACTGTCGGAATTGCCGCCCGAGAACTTGGCGTTGCCGTTCAGGATGTCGTTGAAATAGAAGCCGATATCTTCCTTCTGGTAGCGCAGGCCGACGATCGCCGTGGTCTTGGGCAGGAAGGTCCATTCGGCTTGGCCGAACGCCGCCTTGTTCTCCGAGGTAGCCCTCGCGTACCACTGGGCCAGCGAGAACACCGGCCCGCGCTTGAAGCTGCGGCGCAGGTCGTTGTCGCCGTAGAACAGGCCCACGGTGTAGCGGAAGTCGCCGTCGCCGGGCGACAGCAGGCGGAATTCCTGGGTGTTGGCCTTGGCCTTGAAGTAGCCGCCCTGGAAATTCTTGATCCCGGCATAGGACGTCCGGTCGGAGTCCAACTGGTCGTCCAGGCGGAACTGGTCGTGCGAGGTGATCGAGACCAGGGTGAAGTCCTTGGGCAGGTCGTACTCGACCTTCAGCGACTGGCCGAAGCCTTCGCTCTTGGCGTAGGGCGGGGTGTCGTTGCTGACCGTCAGGTTCTTCTCGCCGGGCACGACGCCCGGCATGGTCACGGCCGCCGTCAGACCCGCCGTGCCGCGCAGCAGGGCGCCGGGCGCGTAGGTCCGCATCGTCGCGTCCGAGGTCGCCGTGCCCTCGATATAGCTGGCCCCCAGCGTGACCTTCAGCTGGTCGCTGGGCCGCCACAGCAGCTTGCCGCGCACCGAGGTCTCGTCTCGGCCGTTGATCTTCGAGCCGTCGTAGAGGTTCCTGACGTTGCCGTCGTACTCGCTGCGGCTGGCGCTCAGGCGGTAGCCCAGGGTTTCGCCGATCGGGCCCGACAGGCTGACCGCGCCGCGGTATTCGTGGTCGTCGGTGGCCAGGACATTGGCCAGGACACTGAACCTGGCGCTGGGATCGCGCGTGGTGATGTTGATCAGGCCGGCCGAGGCGCTCTTGCCGTAGAGGGTGCTTTGCGGGCCGCGCAGGACCTCGATGCGCTCGACATCGGTGAGGTCGGAGAAGGCGCGGGCCTGGAACGACACGGGCACGTCGTCCAATTGCACCGCGACGCTCGGCTCGACGCCGATGCCGTAGGCGAAGGTGCCGATGCCGCGCAGCGCCACCGAGGCGTTGATGGGCTGGTCGGCCTGGCGGATGGTCAGGGATGGCGCCACCCGCGACACGTCGGTGAATTCCTTCACCCCGGCGCTTTCGAGCTGGCGGGCGGTGACCACCGAGACCGCCAGCGGAACGTTCTGGACGTTCTCCTGGCGCTTCTGGGCGGTGACCACCACCGTTTCGAGACTGACGGAATCGGATTGGGCCTGCGCGAAGGCCGGCGCGGACATGGCGAGCAACAGCACGGGCGCCGAAGCGCAGCAAAGCAGCCTGTTCATGGAGAATCCCCCTTTTCTCGACTTATGGCGAACCGTTGCGGTTCTGGTGTCGATGTGAGGCGAAACTAGCAAGTGGCCTGGCCACTTTCAAGAGATTCCCCTGGCCTCTCGTCGAAAATCGGTGACACCGGTTTCCGAAATATGGCGAAAATGCAGCCAAGACAGCGCTACCTCCAATGAATTCAAGGAAATTGCGACGGATCGAATCCCGACGATGTGTCAGGCGCCCAGGCCAACGCGCTTGACACCGCCCCCAGAACCGACGCAATTGGCCAGGCCACTTTCGAGACCCCTCCTCTAAAGAGTCGGGTCACCGCACCACTCGCGGGAACAAACGGAAGCGGCGACCGCGCCAGTCTGCTTCACGGAACGCCTGAATGCCGAAAATCACCGACGCCAAGGTCATCG